>NZ_JBNPMK010000003.1:0-420105 GCF_050313955.1 Desulfovibrio sp. SGI.133
GCGCGTTGCTGTCGATGCCCGTAAGGCTCCCTTCGTCGCCAACGGGCACGGCCTCCGGCCGCCTTTCGGTCGCGCGTTGCTGTCGATGCCCGTAAGGACGCAATCACGCCCTTTTTCCTCCCTACAGCCAACCAGCGGGATTTCTCTTTTCCCCTGTCACGTCGCTCATCCCCCCTAGCAAAGCGCGCTGGGGAGAGGGAGGGGAGTTTGAGGGGAGGGAGGACCGCTCTCGCGCCAGCAGAGGGGTCCTCCCTCCCCTCAAGTCTTTTTGCCCCCCAAACGCAGAAACCCCGGCAGTTCCGCCGGGGCTTCGTCATCACATCAATCTGTATCAGGGCATCTGCCGCCCGGTCATGACCGGGACTGTTCCGCCTGTTCTTCCTTTTTCTGCTGTTCCAGCAGACCGGCCGCCCGCAGGGCCTGGCGCCGCTGCCGGGCCATCTGGCGCAGGTCGGCCACGCTGTCGCTCTCGTCCATGATCTCGCTGCCGAGCATCTCCTCGAACACGTCCTCCAGCGTCACCACACCGGCAAGGCCGCCGTATTCGTCGAGCACGGCGAACAAATGCGAACGCGAGTGCAGCAGCTCCTTGAGCAGCTTGTCCAGGGTCTGGCTCTCCAGCACGAAGTGCAGGGGTTTCATAATCTCGGAGAGCGGCGTCTCGCCCTTTTCTTCCAGCAGGCAGTGGAGGATGGTACGGCGGTCCACCAGGCCCACCAGATCCTCGTTGTCCTCGCCGTAGACGGGGATGCGGCTCACATGCCACAGGCGCGGGTTCTTGTAGGCCTCGGCGGCGGTCATGTCTTCGGGCAGGGAGAAGACCACGGTGCGCGGGGTCATGATGTCGTAGACCCGCTTCTGGTCCAGGGCCAGGATGTTGCGGATGTAGGCCTCCTCATAGGCCTTGATCTGCCCGGCCTGACGCGACAGGCTGGTCACGGCGCGAATATCGTCCTCGGAGATGTCCGGGCCGTTGGACGGCGGCGTCAGCAAACGGGTCAGCAGGCCCGTCAGCCAGATGACCGGGGTCAGCAGCTTGACCGCCACTTCCAGCGGCCGGGCCAGCACCACGGCGATGGAGGTGGCATAGGCCACGCCCAGGGTCTTGGGCACGATCTCGCCGAAGGCCAGGATGAGCACCGTGAAACCGGCGGCGAACAGGGCCATGTATTCGGCGCCGAAAGCCGCCATGAAGGCCGCGCCCGCCACGGCGGAGCCCGCGGTATTGGCCACGGTGTTCAGGGTAAGGATGGCGGCGATGGGTTTTTCCACATTGCTGCGCAGGCGGAAGAGCACTTCCCCCACGGGCCTGCCGTCGTTGCGGATCTTCTCGATGGCTGACCAGGGCACGGCGTACAGGGCCGCCTCCGTCAGAGAACAGGTAAAGGAGATGACGACCGCGACACTGACAGCGAGAATCAGGGTGAGCATAGGTCCCTCGTGAAAAATGGAAAGCCGCCGCAAGGCATCCGGCGGCTTGCATGAACGTGTCTCCGGCATATATCCTGTGCAGGCGGCCTTGGCAATGTGCCGCGTCAAAGGAGATGCCCATATGGAACGTCTTGCGGAGGAGATCCGACGAAGGGCCGGGGAGGCCGGCCCGCGACTGACGGCCCTGCGCCGTCACCTGCACCGCCACCCGGAACCGGCCTGGGGCGAATACCTGACCGCTTCGCTGGTGGCCCGAGCCCTGCAGGATGCCGGTTTCCGGCTCACCCTGGGGGCCAATGCCCTGCGGCCTTCGGCCCGTCCCCGTCAGCCCGAGGCGGCTTTCTGTACGGCCCAGAGCGGCCGGGCCCTCAACGAGGGCGCCGACCCCACTCTGGTGGCCTGCATGGCCGGCGGCCTTACGGGCCTGTGGGGCGACCTTGATCTGGACGCCCCCGGCACCCCTGAAGACGAGCGCGGCCCGCTGGTGGCCTTCCGTTTCGACATGGACGCCAACGCCGGCATTACCGAAGCCACGGACAAAGATCACTTCCCTGCGGCGCAAGGCTTCGCCTCCTGCCATGCGGGCTGCATGCATGCCTGCGGGCATGACGGGCATGTGGCCCTGGGCGTGGAGCTGGCCCGATTGCTGGGCGGCCTGCGGGACAAGCTGTCACGCCACCTGAGCGGCCGCATCCGCCTGATCTTCCAGCCTGCCGAGGAAGAGGGCGAAGGCGCGCCCGGTATGGTGGCCGCCGGGGCCGTGGACGGCGTCCGGGCCCTGTTCGGCCTGCACCTGAGCATGCAGGCCAGCCGCAGCGGCGATCTGGTCTGCGGTACGGACAAATTCCTGGCCACCACAAACTTCGAAGTCTTCTTCACCGGCCAGAGCGCCCATGCGGGGCTGGCCCCGCACGAAGGCCGCAACGCCCTGCTGGCCGCCTGTACGGCCGTGACCAACCTACTGGCCATCGCCCGCCACGGTCAGGGGGCTTCGCGCATCAACGTGGGCGAGATGCACGTCAACGAGACCCCCAACATCATCCCGGCCAAGGCCTGGCTGCGCGGCGAGACCCGCGGCGAAAACGGGGACATCAACGGCTACATGCTGGCCGAGGCCCGGCGCGTGGTGGACGGCGCGGCGCGCATGCACGGCTGCCGCAGCCGCTTCCTTTGCCAGAGCCACTGCCCGGGCGCCATGTCCAGCCCCGAGCTGGTGGATCTGGTGGAACGCACGGCCCGGGATATGGGCACCTTCCGCGAAGTACGCCGCAAGGCCGACTTCTGGGCCTCGGAGGACTTTGGCTGGTTCATGAACAAGGTGCAGGAAGACGGCGGTCTGGCGGCCTATCTGCAACTGGGCGCCAACAGGTCCGACGGGCATCACACCAGCCATTTCACCTTCGACGAGAGCGTCCTGCCCCGGGGCCTGGAACTGCTGGCCCGGCTGGCCGTGGCCGCACTGGCCCGGCGCCTGGACTGAGTCCGTGCCAGAGGACAGGCCCATGAGCGCTCCTTCCCCATCCTGCCCCGATGACGCCGCAGCCCGGCGTCTGGCCCGCAGCATGGCCGTGGTCTCGGCCTTTTGCCTGACCGGCGACACCATGCTCTACATCGCCCTGCCCCTGTTCTGGCAGGAATGCGGCCTGACCGCGCTCTGGCAGGTGGGCGTGCTGCTGGCCGTCAACCGGCTGGTGCGTCTGCCGCTCAACCCGCTGGTGCGCCTGCTCTATACCCGCATCGACCAGCGCACCGGCATGGCCCTGGCCGTGGTGCTGGCCGCCTCGACCACCCTGCTGTACGGCGTGGCCCAGTCCTTTGCGCTCTGGCTGCTGCTGCGCTGCCTTTGGGGCCTGGCCTGGACGCTCCTGCGCCTCGGCTCCCTGTTCGCCCTGATGGCGGCTTCCCGCAAGGACAATCGCGGCTATCTCATGGGCAGTTACAACGGCCTCGTGCGCCTGGGCAGCCTGCTGGGTATGATCGGCGGCGGCCTTCTGGCCGACCTGCTGGGTTTCTCCACCGTGGCCCTGCTCTTCGGCGCCCTGACGCTGACGGGCCTGCCGCTGGCCCTGACCCGCATCCCCCGCAGCGGCCGCGCCACCGGAGCGGCAAGCCAGGCCGCCACATCCCTGCTTTCGGGTCTGTACCTGCGCCACCCCGACATGCGGCGCGCCTTCATCACCGGGCTGCTGGTGGCCCTGGTCTTCCAGGGCATCTATGCCGCTACTCTCAGCCGCATGGTGGCCCTGCACGTGGGCGAGCTGGCCCTTGCCGGCGGCCTCGTCATCGGTTGCGCCACCCTGGCCGGGACGTTGCAGGCCCTGCGCTGGCTCTGGGAGCCGTGGCTGGCGCCGTGGTTCGGCCGCCTTTCCGACGGCCCGCGCGGTCGGGGCCCGGTGCTGTGCGCCTGCCTTGGCGGCGGCGCCTGTGCGCTGGCCCTGGTGGCCCTGTATCTGCCCGCGCCCTTGTGGCTGCCGCTGCTGCTCTGCTCGCAGCTCTGCGCCACGGGCCTGGCCACCCTCTCCGATGCCGCAGCCTCGGATACGGCCGAACGGCACGGCCATCCCACGCATACGCTGGCCTCCTATGCCTTCATCGTGGATTGCGGCGCGGCTGCGGGCCCGGTGCTGGCCTACGGCGTGCAGGATATCTGGGGCATGGATGCGGCCTACCTCACGGCAGCGGCCCTGCTGCTCTGCCTGCTGCCGCTCTGGATGCGCAGGAAAGCGGCACAGGCCCGCTCCTGAAAAAGAACATAAGCGATTTCAGGTAGATGAACTCCTTGCAGGCAAAGTCCTGGAGAACGGCAATAAAAAAATTTGCCCAAAAATGATTTTTTTATTGACAGGCAGGGGGCTTTTAGCTAGAAAGGACTTCTCGCACGGATGACGTGTGAATGCTACCGCGTCGCGGGGTGGAGCAGCTCGGTAGCTCGTCGGGCTCATAACCCGAAGGTCGTAGGTTCAAATCCTGCCCCCGCAACCAAGAAGTTCAGGCACTTATGGAATCATAACCATAAGTGCCTTTTCATTTTTCTAACCTATTTCTAACCAGAAGGGGAAAGTGGGAGATAGTGGATGGCGTGGATTGATGCGGACTGACTGGACTTGAAGAGGTTTCGGCTCGGTATTCCGTATGTAGGAGGAGCATGGTGGGAAAAGGAAAATTTGCTCCCTGTGTTTCAGCTGGCCGGGGATGCCTCAAGGAACGTCCTAACTGCTTTCCTAACCATTTCCCCATTGTAGAGCCTACCCTTCCGGCGTCAAAAAATAGATGGGCGTCAGTGGTAATCTTTGCCATGCTTGATCGCTGAGGCGGGGGATATTATCCGTCCAGAGCTGGACAAGTTTGGCACTATCCACAAGCATGATACGTTTGCTTTCCTGACTGCGGGCATACGCCTCGGCATCCTTGGTGAATCCGCCAGTGCAGAAAAAAATGCCGCTGTCATGCTGACCGATATTTGCCATAAAGGACTTCAGGTCGGGCTCTGTGACGGCTTTTTGCTGTTGCTTGACCTGTACCTTGATGCGCGGTCCCTGCGTACCCAGAGGATCGGTGTAGGCCAGAATATCCACGCCGCCGTCTTTGCCCGGAGGAGCAATCCAGGTCACGTGGTAGCCAATGGCTTTAAGCAGTTCAGCGACAAGCCTCTGGAAGTCATAGGCGTCCATAGCGTGCAGGAAGGTGTCGATTTTTTCCTGTGCTTGTTCCTTCGCTTCCTCATAGGAGACACTGACGCTTTTGTCGCTTTCGTCTTCAAGGTCACTTTCTTCGGCGATGGGCGAATCAAGTCCAGTCTTGCTCTTTTTATGATCCTTGAGCCAGCACTGGTATATCTGTGCGGCTTTCTTGTGGAATTCCAATGGATCTTTATACAGCTTCAGGGCTTTCGCTCCTTCTCCGGTCAGCGTCCATATGCCGTCATTCTTGATGAGCCAGCCCGCGCGTACCGTATCTACAGTGGCAAAGCGCACAATTTTTTCAAAGCGTCGCCCGCTTTCATAACTACCCGCCTCATATTCTGTAAGCGTGACGGTAGCAGCCAACGCCGCCAAGGCATCTCTGGCTTTCATGCCGTCTGGGTACTTTTCAAGAATGCGGAAAAGGGCCTGTATCAGCTCCCCAAGACGCTTATTAGTGATTTGAGCCATGAGCTATTCCTTCGTAAAAGATAACGTGTTTCCCTATGGCAAGAGGGGCAAACCCAGCTCTTTCAAAAACGTATTGTGTTTTTCCGTGGCGGCTTTGATTTGTTCATCCACTGCTATCATTTTCTTATGAACATCGGCAAGGTCAATTTCCTTTTCCGGCATTGTCGTGCTGACGTATCTGGAAATATTCAGATTGTAGCCGTTTTCGGAAATTTCTTCCATGTCGACACATCTGGAATACCGTTCTTCTTCTGTGCGGAACTGATAGGTATCTACAATTTTTTTTATGTGGTCCGTGGACAGTCTGTTTTGCCGCTTACCCTTGTCAAATTGCTCGGAGGCATTGATGAAGAGCACGTCATCAGATTTTTTACATTTTTTGAGCACAAGGATGCATACGGGAATGCCCGTGGAATAAAAAAGATTGGCGGGCAGGCCGATAATGGTGTCTATGTTGCCGTCTTCAAGCAGCTTGCGGCGGATGCGTTCCTCCGCGCCGCCACGGAATAGTACGCCATGCGGCAGGATAACGGCCATAGTGCCTTCCCTCTTCAGATAGTGGAAGCCGTGCAGCAAAAAGGCGAAGTCTGCGGCGGATTTCGGGGCCAGCCCATAATTTTTGAAACGCACGTCTTCGCCCAGCGCCTCATTGGGATTCCAGCGGTAGCTGAAAGGGGGATTGGCCACCACAGCATCGAAATAGGTTTTTTTCGCGGGATTGGTTTCGCGCAGCATGTCCCAGTCGTTGGTCAGAGTGTCGCCGTGGAATATCTCAAATTCCGAGTCCTTCACACCATGCAGCAACATGTTCATGCGCGCCAGGTTATAGGTGGTGACGTTCTTTTCCTGACCGTAGATTTTGCCTATGCCTTGCGCGCCCATGCGCCTCCGTACATTGAGCAAAAGCGAACCGGAACCGCAGGCGAAATCAAGCACGCTGGCAAGATGCTTTTTGGGGCCGGTGCTGGGATCCTGGCTGTCCAGCGTCACTATCCCTGATAAAATGTTGGATATTTCATGTGGTGTATAGAACTCGCCAGCTTTTTTGCCGGAGCCTGCCGCGAATTTATCGATCAGATATTCATAGGCGTCGCCCAGCGTATCGCCCTCACTGGAAAAGCTGGATAAGCCTTCGGCAATTTTCTTAATAATATCACAAAGTTTCTCATTGCGTTCGGCGTAGCGCTTACCAAGCTTTTCAGAAGTGAGATTGATTTCTGAAAACAGCCCCTGAAAAGTGCTGTCGAAGGATTCATTTTCAATATATTTGAAGCCGTCCTGAAGGGTGTTCAGCAATTCCCCATCCTGCGTGCGCGCCATTTCGGCAATACTACCCCAGAGATACTCCGGCTTGATGACGTAATGTACGCGACGACGCATAAGCTTTTCAAAGTCCGGCACATCATCCTGATTGGCGGCATACCAGATGCGAAGGGGCGTCACGCCGGGCTGTGTGCTGGCATCGGGGTACTCGTTTCCCAATTCCTTTTTGGCTGCGGCCTCATAATTGTCAGACAGGTAGCGCAAAAAGAGAAAGGCAAGCATATAGTCGCGGAAGTCGTCCGCATCCATGGCTCCGCGCAGGGTATCGGCAATGCTCCAAAGGACAGCGCCCAGTTGTTTTTGGTTTTGTTCGGTCATGCCTGTTCCTTGGAGTTAGAGGTGTTGGCAATTTCTTTGGTGAGCTTGGGAATTTCAAATTGGTAGCGGTTCAGAAATGCCGTGAAAATACTTTTAAAAAGCTCTTTGGTGTCGTCCATCATCTCCCGAGGGGTATAGATGGAGTATTGGCCATGGCTCAAGAGATTGAGGGCGCGCGTATACAGCACTTCGTCATCAACTCCATGAACGCACGATGAAAAATCTTTGTAGCCAAAGAAGACAGCTGTTTTTTCCATAATGCTGCGCAAGGCATTGAAATGATGCGTGTAGATGTGGTTACTCTCTACAGCATGCTGCAACTCGCTGAGCATGGCCACATGATGAAAGAAGGGTGCTTCATCCGTTTTTTGCAAAGAGTACTTTTCACCTTGTGCCGTGCGGTAAAAGAAATAAGTGTTATATTTTGTACGTGAGCGCCTGAACTCATTCCACAGGACATTAAAAAACAATCCATGATGGGAAGAAATGATACATTTTATGGCATTCTCTGGTTTTTTTAGTGTATTGATAAGGTCTGTTGCCACGGCAATGGCATTATTATCATCAAGAGATGATATTGGGTCATCAATATAGATATATTTCACCCATGCATAGGACTCGTGTCCTTCAATAACAAGGGTGCAAATGGCAAGGAAAATACACCAGATAAAGATATTTTCTTCGCCACGAGAAATCTTGATATTTTCTTCTTCGCCACGAGAAAACGAAATCAACCACTGCTCATAGTCAATCTTGAAGTCAAAATTCGCATAGCGTTCGAGATATGAAAAAATTTTTTCTTCCAGCGCCAGCTCTTTAAAGCCGGAAAAAAAGCTAGAGGCTGTGTTAAGACGTAAATAACGCTCCGTATCGTTTTCAAGATCATTGTCCCAGAAAAAGAGATCCTCGGTGTAGGCATTGAAATAGAGCGTATCGCTGCTGCCGTCTTTTTTTCCTGCATTTTTGAATTCCATGGAAAGACGGGTTTTTCCTGTGCCGTTGTAGGCGAACAGCAATACATAATTTACGTTATTCAGGTCATCTCGAAGACGCGTCACCAGTTTGGGAAGAGATTGAAATTCCCAGATTTTTCGTGAATTACTCATGCCAGAACCTCGTCAATGCGTGGGAAAAGCTGCTGCATAAGCCCTTTTTTGTGGTCTTTGAGCAGATCGATTTTTTGGGTCTGGGAGGCGATGAGTTCATCAAGAGACGACAGGCAGTCGGCGATGCGTTGTTGCTCATAACTGGTAGGAATCACTACGGAAATATTTTCTAATACTGTTTTGTTTACAGATGGAACAGCTCCCCCGCAGTATTCACTTAAATCTATCAGTTGTGATAGTGTATACAGAAAATAATCAGTTGATTTTTTTGATTTTGCTTTAATCCCTACTGCATTATTATCAATGAGACATTCAACTGTAGTAATGGCTCGTCTATTAAGCCGAAGTGCCTCTCCGATCTTTGCAAATACGGTAGTCCCAACAGGAAGCGGCTTCGCTTTCAATATCGAAAGCTCATCATCGCCTACATAATTTAGAGCTCTGTCCAATAACCCACCATGCTCGCTTACTGCTTTAGATATGTCACTAACTTTACAAAATGGATAGAGTCCATGTATCTTACCTTGTAAGCATTCAGGAAACGTATATCCAGTAATGATATCGCAAATATCACTTAATGCTATTTTTTGCCATTTCCCAGAGTTTCCAAACTCAGGAAAACGCAACTGCGGTAGCGTTTCGCCTTCTGCCGGAAAAAGCTGTTTGAGCAGCCCTTTTTTATGGTCTTTGAGCCTGTCAAACTTATTAGTTTCGGCGGCAATGCGTTCATCGAGGGAGGATAGGCAGTCGGCAATCTTTTGCTGCTCGCCCAAGGAAGAAACTCCTTTGGGATAAGGTATTGGTAATGACAGCAGGTCGTCATCATCAATACTTAAGGAACCATGCGCTCGTGCCCCAACGGTAATGTACCTTTGTAGCCATTTTCCATGAAAATTGCCTAAAAACAGATAGTTTAAATATGCAGGAACAATTATTTTCTGTTGAACTTTAAAGCAAGTAAATATACTATTAGGCACTGCGGCAATTTCAGAGCCTGTATAAAGAGCAATGAATCCCTGTGGATAATCTTTTGTCGCACTTTTATTGTACGCAAAATCATTATTGCGTAAGATAATATAATTTTTATATTGATTTCCAGCAATTTCTTTTCCAAATTTGTCAATTTGTGAAATAAGGCCGACTCCTGTCATAATACTCATCAAAGTACACTTTTTATTCCCCGCTTTTTCTTTGATAATGGAAGCGATTGCACCCAGCGCTTGGCTGTACCATTCATCCCGAAATTCAGGAAAGCGCAGGCGCGGAGCCAGGGGACATTTCTTGTCATGCTTTTTGGTCATTATTTCAGCCTTGTTCATACGAACCCAAGTACGAAACGCGCTCTTTCAACGCGCAACATCTGGTAGGGAGTCATAAAGCGCAGGCCGAGCCCGGCGCAGACGTTGGGGATTTTAATTTTTTTGGTTGAGCTGGCAGGCACCTCGTGGGTCACAACTACAAGGTTGTCGGCCAGAGCATGGGCAATCAGGTAGTAGTCCGCCACCTGCAAAAAGGTGTTGATGGCTGTTTGCTCGTAGTTCTGCCCCATAACCCAGGTGCTGACTGTGGCAAAATGGGGCATGACGTGCGCGTCGGTTTTGCGGAACAGGTCCGGGTTTTGCCGGTGCATCCAGGTGGTCAGTTCATCCGATCCGGCTTCCAGCTCATCCGCCACCTTGTCGATGCTGCACACCGTGCCTGCCGCATTTTTTTCTGCCAGCCATTCCCAGAAAGCCGGGCAAAAATCCAGACCGTAGTGCAGATTTTTTGCCTGAATGAAAACGTTGGCATCCAGTAGGTAGGTCATGGCGCTACCCCCAGCGCACGCGCCGCGCTGAAAAGTGTATCGCTCTTTTTTACTCCCAGCAGGCGGAAAGCGTCGCGGAACAGAGTCTGTCCCTCCAATGTGCTGGCCAACAAGGCCCGCGTAAAGCGCTTGCTGGTGCGTGCGCCCAGAGAGCGATAAAAGTCACCACCGCCGGAGCGCTGACCGCGTGCCTGGGCATGTGCCAGTTCAGTGCGATAAAGTTGCCAAAGCTGGTCTTTGTCAATGAACCCAGCGTCAAACAGGCGGCGCAGGGCCACCAGCGTGCTGACTTTGAACAGACGCGCCAGCCGGGTCATTTCATCCGTCAGCGGCAGGTCGGGCCTGTAGGCTTCACGTGTCGCCTGAAGGGGCATTAGAAGTTCAGCGGCAACGGTATTGCACCAGCGCTCTGTGCGTTGCTCGGGCAGGCGGCCTGCCTCGGTATTGGAAATACCACTTTTCCCCAGCCACAGATGGGCGAGTTCGTGCGCCAGCGTAAACATTTGTGCCGCCTTGCTGTCCGCGCCATTGATAAAGATTAGGGGGGCCAGCTCGTCGGCTAGCGCAAAGCCGCGAAATTCTTCCACGCGCAGCGTCCGGTGGGTATTGCTTCCCACAATGCCGCTCGCCATAACCAGCACGCCTGCGTCTTCGACCTTCGCGACAAGTTGGCGCAAGGCATCTTCCCAGCTAGGCAGTTGCTGGCGCTCCGTCAAGATAAGCCCCAAGATGTGGCGCATGGATTCTGCCACAGCCACGGGCTCCCTTGCTATGGTGGCACTACCTATGAAGTCCAACTGTGCAAAAGCGTTTATACGGGCATAGTCGCGATACCAATCCTGCCTTTGCTGACAGAGGTACAGCGCATCCAACAGGTCAGGGCTTGGGCGCAAAGAAGCATGGCCAGGGACGGTACGAAAATCGGCGATGGGTAATGTTTCTTGCACGGGGGCAGGTAAAAACAAATACCCAATGGGCACATGCACGGCATGGGCAAATTTTTCCAATTGCGCCAAGGTGGGTTGCGTTTCGCCCGCCTCCCATGCGGTAAGCTTGGGGAAGCGATCTTCCAGCATAAATGCTTCCACACCGGCGCGTTCTCGCGCCCAGGTCAGCAAGGCCGGATTTATGGCAACAGCGTTACTCATAGGCTCCCAGCCCCGAAATATCGCGCCCCTTGGCAAGCTTGCGCAACAGGGGGATGAGGTCTTCCATCAGGGCCAGTTCCTTCCGGGTGCGGGCCTTCCAGCCCAGGTCCAGAGGGGCGAGCAGCTCGCCGAGCAGCTCACCGTCAAAGATCATGCGCTGCATGACGCTGTCCACAAAAGCTTGCAGAGAGATCGCTTCAAGACCGTGTTTTGCGGCGATTTCCGCCAGCTCGCGAGCATTTTTTTCGACCTTGAACTGCTTGTATCCTTCACGGATAGCGGCCTCGCTCATCCCCTTGTCAGGGCTCAACGTCTTGATATAGGCGGCAATATCGTCGCGCTCGTCCACAAATTTGGCATCGGCCTGGATAAGGCCGATGAGTTCATCGCGGGTCATGGACTGCTTGCCCGGAACCGCCTGGGTATATCCGGCAATGAGCTTCATGATATAATCATAGTCGATCACTGCGGAGGAAAAGAGCACAAACTCAAATTCCAGTTGCTGGATCGCATCATCTGTAGAGTTGGTCTTGCCATCCTTCTTTTCCTGCTGGGCTTTCAGGCGCTGGGCAGTTTCCAGGTACACCCCCTGCAAGCCCTGCAATTGATCGGGCGGAATAATTTTTTCTATGGTTTCGGCGTGTTCCGGGGTGAGATCCGTATATTGGTCAAGCTGGGTTTTCAGGCGCTTGACCTCTTTGAACAGATTGATGAACTGGCAGCGGGCTTCGTCACCCTTTAAATTGTTCACGTCTTCCGGGGCACACGTCAGACCCTGGGAGTGCATAAAGGCATCCAGCTGCGTGACTGCGCTTTCCAATTTGGCAATGACAGCAGGGGCGGGATCGACAAGCCAGATTTCTCTGGCGGTGTCGGATTTTTCGCCGGAAAACATGGCTATGGCCGCATCAACGGCCTTTTCCTGCTGGCGGAAGTCCAGAATCTTGCCATAGGGCTTGGTGTCGTTCAGTACGCGGTTAGTGCGCGAAAATGCCTGAATCAAGCCATGATGTTTGAGATTTTTGTCCACATACAAGGTGTTGAGGAATTTGGAATCAAAACCGGTGAGCAGCATATCCACCACAATGGTGACGTCGATCTTTTGTGCGTGAGGCAAGTCCTCATTGGGATATTGCTGATCCTTGATGCGCTTTTGTATGTCCTGATAGTACAGATCAAATTCATTGATGCTGTGATTTGTGTTGTAGCTGGCATTATAGTCGGCAATAATAGTTTTGAGAGCAGCCTTTTTTTCTTCGGGAGCTTCGGCATTATCGTGCTTTTCCTGTGGCAGGTCTTCTTGAATCTGCTGCACATCCTTGTTGCCTTCCGCAGGAGGGGAAAACACACAGGCGATGTTCAACGGCTCATAATGGCTGTCCGCCGCCGTGCGCTCTGCCTGAATCTCTTTGAAAAGTTGATAATACTCTATCGCGTGAATGATGCCCGATGTGGCAAACAACGCATTGAACTTGCGCTGTGCGGTTGAAGCATTGTGTTTATCCAGTATAGCTTCCACAATAGCACGCTTGCGCATCGACTCATTGAGCTTGGAGGCGCATTTTTCCTCTGGTTTGTAGTATTCAACAAGGAAACGCAGCACGTTGCGATCTTCAATGGCATGAGTGATAGTATAGGCGTGTAGCTCACGCTGAAAAATATCCGCTGTAGTTTTATAGTAACCTTGCTCCCCTGTGATTTGCGTATAGGAAGCGTTTTCTTCAAAAATAGGTGTTCCAGTGAAGCCGAACAATTGAGCATTTGGGAAAAAGTCTTTGATAGCTTTGTGGTTATCACCAAACTGAGAACGGTGACACTCGTCAAAAATGAACACCATGCGCTTGTTACGCAGCGGTTTCAGACGCTCCTTGTAGTTGCCGGGATTGCCGGCATCGAGGGCAAGCCCCAGTTTCTGAATGGTGGTGACGATGACCTTGTCGGCGTAATCATCGGAAAGCAGCCGCTGCACCAGCGCAGCCGTGTTGGTGTTAGCCTCGACACAACCTTCCTGAAAGCGATTGAACTCTTCCCGCGTCTGACGGTCAAGGTCTTTGCGGTCAACCACAAACAGACACTTTTCTATGTCCGGGTTGTCTTTGAGCAAGGTGGACGCCTTAAAGGAAGTCAGCGTTTTGCCGCTGCCTGTGGTGTGCCAGATATAGCCGTTGCCACAGTTTTGGTGAATGCAGTCCACAATGGCCTGGACGGCATATATCTGATAAGGGCGCATAACCATGAGCTTTTGTTCACTGGCCACCAGCACCATATAACGGCTGATCATCTCTGCCAGCGTGCATTTGGCCAGAAAACGGTCTGCAAAACGATCAAGTTGGGTAATTTTTTTGTTGTCGTCTCCGGCAAACTGATAGAGCGGCAAAAAGCGTTCATCCGCATCAAAACTGAAATGGCGGTTGTTATTGTTGGCAAAATACCATGTGTCGCTCATGTTGCTGACAATGAATAATTGCAAAAAACAGAGCAGTGTTTTGCCGTAGCCGTTGCCGGGATCATTTTTGTAGTCAATAATTTGCTGCATTGCCCGGCGCGGGCTGATAGCCAGTGTTTTCAACTCAATCTGCACTACAGGGACGCCATTGATGAGCAATATGACGTCATAGCGGTGGTGGCTGTAATCTGTGTTTATGCGGAGTTGGTTGACAACTTCAAAGGTGTTCTTGCACCAATCCTTGATATTGACCAGTGTGTAGAAGAGCGGTGTGCCGTCGTCGCGTTCAATGCTGTTGCGTTCGCGCAAAAGTCGGGCGGCGCTGAACACGTCTGGGGTAACAATTTGTTCCAGCAGGCGTGAAAATTCGCCGTCTGTCAGGCGTACCCGGTTCAAAGCTTCAAATTTCTCCCGGAAGTTGGCCTCCAACGAAGCGCGATCGTGAATATCCTGTCGATAAATATATTTAAGATCAGTCAGGTGCTTTATCAGCTCTTGTTCGATTTGTTGCTCTGTCATGAGCTTGCTGCCCCAATTGGAAGATTAGACTGTATCGTGTAATCCGACTTTTCCGTTCACAAGGTGTCCGGTGGGGGGAGTACGGGTATTCACCAAGAATTGACGTGCCCGGATACTATACGAAAAAGCTTGTTCGCACAATGTGACCTCTTGGGCCGAACAGGGGCCAAAGGCTCTCACCTCCCCATGCCAGGACTACGGGAACGGGGTAGCACTATCTTCACAATTCATCATCCGGTATATCAGAAGTAATGAAGCTGGAGCGTTGTTCGCGTTTCGGAGGCGGCGGGGGTGTGTCTTGCTTCTTTACCTTTCGTCCTTCCCGCTGCCGTCTGGCTTCGGTCAGGTATTTGGTCAGGGTTTGGGCCTTCACCTCAATTCCTTTTTCATGCAGTTTTTCGACAATCTCCTGTGTGTCGAAGCCGCGCTTCTTCATGCGCTCCAGTGTTGGGGCAAGGATGAACACGGCTTCCTTCACGGACATGGTTCGATTACCGTCCAATGTGACGGAAGCGGGTTTGAGAGCGGCAAACTCCTGTCTGATTTCCTTCAACTGAGTCGCGGTAATGGTCATGGCGTGTTCTCCTGTGTTTCGCCGGGGTATCTCCCCGGATTGGCGTTTTGTCTTTCCGGTCGAGCGGGACGGTCGCCCACGCTTCACAAAGTGAAGCATAGTGGGCTATATCTTCGGCCTGTGCGAAGATTTCCCTCCGACGCCTTACCTCATTCTCATGCCACGGGCGGAGCGCGCCTGCCGACGCTCCCTGTCCCGCGCTTCCTGCTCCTGCCGCTGCCGTTCCTCTTCCTGCTGACGTTGGAGCTGGTCGGCACGCTTACGCTCCACGAACTCGATATGGAGCGGCCGGATTTCCGGCAGACGCAGAAATTCCTGATAGCCTGCCATGATTCTCTTCATTTTCTTCAACTGATTCTCCAGCTCCTTTTTTTCCTCATGGCTTTGTTTTCTGTGGGCCGTGTATCCCGCTTCAAGCCGCGTCAGTTTTCCGCGAAGGGTATCCACTTCCCGTTGCAGTGTTTCTTCCCGCTGCTGGACAAGGTGTTTGACGGCAAGCGCCTTTTTCAGTTCTTCAATGAGGGAAGAGGCTTTTTTCAGCACGGACGGATAATTGAGAAAAGAGGCTTTCGGTAGATCGGTCTCCTCCCGAAGCACCTTTTCCGCTTCCTTAGCCTGCCGCTCATACTCTTCAATGCTCTTTCTCAACTCTTCCTCACGCTGTTCCAATGCGCTGATAAGCTGCCGTGAATTTCGGGAAGTCTCTTCGGATTCCTGAATCAGTTTCTCCAATGCTTCCTGTTGCTGCTTGAACTCGCGGGTATCCAGATGCCTTTTCGCGGAACCGGGTGTCTGTTCCACGCCGCGTTCAATGACGAAGCCCCGGCTTTGCAGATGGGCGGGAAGCCCGGCTTGCAGTTTCCGCAGACTCTGACGGGTATAGATTTTGTTGGCGTTGAGCCTCCCGTCCGGCGTCACCGGCACGTGAAGGAAGTGCATGTGCGGCGTCTTTTCATCCATGTGAACCATTGCGGAAATGACATTCTCCGTGCCCACAAACTCCGTGAGAAAGGCTTTGCTCTCCTCAAAGAAACGCCTTGTTTCCTCCGGCGTGAGGCCATCAAAAAACGCCTTGTCCGAGGTGACGATAAGCCCGCACATGCGCACGGCGTCCTTTCTCACGGCCTTGACCAGCAGAAGCTCGTCAATGCGATTCTGAATGGCTTCGGCATAGTTTGATGAGGCGGCTTCGTGCAGTTCGTAGTTCGCTGCGCTCCTGTCGTAGTCAATATCGGGGTTGCTGTGGCTCTCCCGCTCCCGCCGGTTGTGGCTCTGGATGCCGCGTATGGCTTCCTTCTTGAATTTGTCCATGTGGAGTACGAGATAGGACATAGCTCCTGCTCCTGAAACTTTATGTTTTCGACTGTCCCAAGTGTCCCAAACGTCCCATACCTTTTCTTTTCAATAGGTTGCGTGTGGGGCACATGATAACTTACGTTTTTGAGGACTGTCCCACTGTCCCAAAATTCAAGCCGCTAATTGGGACAGTTTTTTCGTGGGACACTTTTTATTTTGCCGACTGTACCAAGATAACATGCTGAATATATTAGTATTGGTACAGTTGGGACACTTGGGACAGTATTTTGGGATAAGGGTTATGAAGCAGTTTCTTCTTGGGGAAGGACAAGAACGTAACACTCCTGACGCCCCATGCCTGGAAGAGTCCTTCTGGATTTGAAACGTCCCGGACGTTCGGTCTGAAGCCAATACGCCTCGGAAAGGACTTTGATTGCGCGGCGTTCCGAGTAGCCACTGACAACTTCGGATTTGAAACTTTCCGGCAGAATCAGATACTCGGTCGTGCCGTTGCGAGTGCGCTGAAAGCCCACCCGGTTGATGCAGGTGGACATTTGCGTATCCAAGTCCTGAAAGCGGCTTGCGCCGTGCTGTTCGATGAACAGCCGTACCGTGGAAAGGATGGCGGTATCCTCGGAAGCTCCGGTTCCGCCTCTTGCCGTGAGCCAGTCCCGGAAGCAGATTTCGATGCAGTTCAGTACGTCCAGCTTTTCGGGAAGGATGCCCAGCCGCAGGGCCAGCATTCCGGCCATGCCGCACAGGGCGAAACGCATGGCCACACGTCGCACCTGTCCGTCAGCGCCTTCGGGGACAAGATGCCTGACGGCATCGGCCATTGCCGGACCGATTTCCTCCCGAACGGTGTTCAGGGTTTCGACCTTCGTCAGCTTTTGCAGGAAATCATGCCCCGCATGGCCGTAATGTTCGGAAGCAAGTTGTTTGATACGATTGGCCACGGCTCCGGCATCGGGAAGACCATGCAGGCTGGTGAGCATGGACGAGTCCACAGGCAGCCCCACGAAACGCACTTCCTGTCCGCCTCTGGACTTCAGACCGTTCTCGGCCAGCTTGTCGGAAAGCCCAAGTTCGCCGCTGGAGAGAAAGAGCAGACGCCAGTTCTGGGAACGACGAATTCCGCCTTCACGGTTCGAGCGGCCTTTGCCCTGTCCGTTGGCCAGCATGTAGGCGCATTCGGCAAGAACACGTCCGTTGACCTGCCCCATTTCATCCAGAATCAGCACATTGTCGTTGTGCAGGGCGGCGATGCCTTCAAGCCCGTTGTCCGTAGCCCGCCAGCTTCGGACATGCTCAGGGCCGCCCCAGACGGAGGCGGCGATCTGCAAGGCCGTGGTCTTGCCGGAGGATGAGCCTCCCTCAAAACTGAAGCCTCCACCTTCCAGACCGGCAAGGCGAAGCAAAGGCCCGGTGAAGGCCGCACATAACGCAAAACTGAGGCGGGAGTTGCCGACGCACAATTCCGCTATCTCCCGCCAGCCTTCCGGCGTTCCAGATATACGGTACAACCCGCCATGCTGCGAGGATTGCAGCACGGTGTCTTCTTCTGTTACGCCGTAAACGGTATCGGGAAGCACGTAGACGGATTCATGCCAGCCTGTGCGCAAAACACAGCGTATCCGTCGGAGAGGCCGGACCGTGGACAGAAATGCCGCCAGCTTCGACCGGGTGGACGGATTGCCGAACCACCCGCCGGAGGCCAGTATGCTGTACCAGTCGTTTCCCTGCCGGAACAGCATTTCCACGGGCATGGCCCATGCGTGCTTGTTGCCGTCCGGGTCAATCCATTCCAGCATCAGGCCCCATTCGTTGCCGTCAGCTCCCCGCGTCATGCCTTTGACCAGAAGCGGAGGACCAAGCCGGATTTCCTGACTGTCTCCGTCCGATCTGGTCTCCAGCTTGTACAGCCCGGCGCGTCTGCCTTCCTTCACCAGAAAAAAGCCTTCCGGCATGGGGCAGTCGTCATCCCGCTTTCGCGCTTCTTCCACAACGGCCCGGACGGCTTCAAGGGAACGCAGCCGGTGCAGGTCGTTGAAGTCCGTCGCCTTGCCTTCATGAATCGGGCAGACGGCCAGCTTGCCGCCCACGGCCTGAGCCGCCAGAGAGGCCATCTTCTTGCCGGGATTCCCTTGTGTCTCCGTGTCGTTATCGGCACAGAGAATGATTTCACGCTTTGCATACCTCTCTCTGGCCATGACGGCCACGCCTTTCAGATTCCCGGCATTGAAGGCCACAAGACAGGCATAACCGGTCGCCAGATGAAGACTGGTCGCTGTGGCATACCCCTCGGCAATCAGCAGGGGGCCGTCTTTCTTTCCGTCTCCGGCGGAAAGGGAAAAGAAGCCTCCCCCCGTGCGTCCTCCCCTGAGAAAGAACTTGTCCGTCCCTTCGGCAGGTTTTTCCGGCAGGATGAATTGCAGACTTTGTATTCTGCCGGACTGGTTCAGGACAGGCACAATCAGACGCCCATCTTTTGTTCGGCGCAATCCGATGGCCGGGACTCCCTTCCGTTGCAGGTAGGGATGGTCGTCCCCGGCGTTTCGGGAACAGTTCCAGATGCTCGCGGCCAGTTTGGCGGCGGCCTGCCAGCGGCGGTTCTGCTCGGTTTCCTTGTGCGCTTTGATGGCCCGAATGCGTTCACGCAGGGCATCCCGTTCGGCTGCGGTCAGTTCTTTTTCTGGCTTGTATGTCCATGTACCTTCATCGCCGGTGCGCCAGTTTTTCCACCAGATGGAGGCCGGAGTAGCCAGAAACGCCTTGTACGCTCCGTCCCTGCGATGGGGCCTGTCCGCTGTGCCACAGCGGTGCAGGAGGCCGTCGGCCTGCACGGCCTCGATCTCCAGCCCCGCTGCACGCAGACACTCGCCAAAACTGTGCAGAATGTCGGCGCTCATTATCGCTTCCTCAATTGAGGGGCGGAATCTCTGGTATGGACGCAGCGTGACGTAAACCAGTCTTCAAGGTCTTCTATGTCGTACATGACACGGCTGCCGAGCTTGGCGTAGCGCGGGCCAACTTTTTTACAGCGCCAGCGGGCCAGTGTGCATGTCTTCACGCCGTACATGTCGGCAACTTCTTGCGGTGATAATTTTTTGGTCGCCATCAGCATCTCCCTGTATTCAGGCTGAAGTGTATGAATCCATCCAGAAGCATCTGGAGAGAACACACCCTATGCCCAGAGGAAAACGCTGAACAGACGGGGTGTTAGCAAAGGCGAAACAAAACCTCCCTTTCTTAGGCCTAAGAAAGGGAGGTTGATAATTTTTATGTTATTTTACTATGTTATAACGGGGACAAGTTGAGGGCTGCGAACCTGAGCAGGTCAGGTTTCTTGCCTTTCAGGGATTTTGAATAGGCGCTCCGCCGTGGTTGATATACTCTTTCGGCATTGCCTTGCGAAAAATTTCTATGTAATTGCCCGGAGCGTTTTCAACCCCCAACGTCTTGCCGATTTCCTTGTATTGGCGCATAATTTCGTGTTTGGCGAGTGGGTGGGTGAATTCTCTGGTAACCTTATTCGCTAATATGACAAGAATGTGTATATGTGCTTCCATTTGTTCGATTTCGTTTTTTAATTTGCCTTCTCGTCCCGCTGCGCTGGTATATTTCTCCGTCATTTCCTTGTATTTCTTTTTCAGCTCTTCAATCTCCCTGTTGAGTTTTGCGGCATCACAGCTTGGAGCTACACTGCTTTCGCCACACCAGCGCGTCTGATTTTCCTCCACAATTGCGGAAAGTTGTGTGGCATCGCAACAATATTCGGGCGATCCGAGAGCAAAAAACTTATTGAACCCAAAGAGCATGGGAGAAAGAAAGTTGGAAACTTCACGGCAATCCACGCCGAGTTTTCCTCCCGCCGGGATTGCTTCATGACTTTTGAACACCCGGATACGATAATGGCGAAGCGCTTCCAACTGTTCATGGTTCGTGGAAGCATGCAGCATGAGCATGGCTTCACTCAGACGGATTGCGTGATCAACGTGATGTTTGCGCCATGTTCCCACATAAAGCGCACAAAAGGCGCAGATGCTCCAAACAGCGGCCCCGCCGATCACGACGCACCAGAGCAGTATCAGCGCTACTCCTGCAAGTGAAACGCCTTGCGTAATTTTAATAACGGTAAACATGGTTGTCAGCCATGCCATGAGAAAGGCAAGGCCACAGCCCAGAACAGCAATCAGCAGAAATTTGATAATCGAACCGTTGGGAACAAACTTCATGGGAGAATCTCCCATTGTCCGCCCTTGCTGGGACCGATGCGGCGCAAGATGCCCTTTTTCTTGAGCATGGTTGTTCTGTAAAGAATCGTGCGTCGGCTCACGTTTAGAACAGTAGCGAGTTCGGTTGTGGTTATGCGCGGATTGGCGGAGATATGCTCAAGGAGCGCAAAAAGTTCTGGTGCAATTTCCGGTGCAATATCGCGCAGAGTTGCATCAGAAAGCCCTTGTTTCTGGTGCAAATTTTGTGTTTTTGATGCAAGTTCTGGTGCAAGTACCCCAGTGTTTTCCGCAGGCCGGTGGGTTCTGCGTACAATGGCCTTGAACAGCGAACTCTCCCGATCGTCTTCAAAATCAATATCCGGCCATGCCTTAAGAGCGCGCAGAATGCCGGAGCCGATGCCGTGGTAGGGCAAAAGCCCCTTGGCGGCGTAAGAAATCAGGATGGGGTTGCGGATATTGGAATTGCCGGCTTTGATATTGGCTATGGTCAGATTGTTCGGCAACGTGCCGGGGCTGATGATTTCCACGCGGTCATCAAAAATGAAAATGCGGATGGGCGCGCTGACAAGATAATCCCTGTGTACAAGGGCGTTGACCAGCAGTTCCTCAAAAACCTGTTCCGGTATTTCCGGCGTGCCCGGTGAGTTGACGCCATTCTTGCCCTGTACCTTGTGCAGGTTGCGCATGACAAAAGCCAGGGCGTCCTTGAAAAGTCTGCTCAACGGACCTTCAAAATCTTCGGTGTCATCGTAGCTGTCAGTATGAACGGCAATTCCCGGAAAGCGGACGCCTTTTGCCACGAACTGCGGAAAAATCAGCTCCGGCTGTTCGGCAAAAAGCAGCACTCCGGCCAGATTGAGATTGCCATCGCCAGCGGCGAGGTTCAGATTTTGCAGCAGGCGCAGTTGTTCTGCGTGGGTATCCGGGAAGTCACTGTCATACCGCTTTTTCAAAAAATCCCGGAACAGCAGCTTGTCCAGTTTGTTAATGCCCGCCTTTGTGGGCAATTCATCGGCATGGAATTGGCTGGTATACTGAAAAAGACGGCGCAGTTCCTCTTTAGAATTGATACGTCGCTTGTCCGCCCCGGCTTTCAGCCAGATGACGCCTTTCCTGTCAAAGTAGGGCTTGTCCATTCCTGCAGGAACGGTCAGGGCGATAACCACATTTCCATTTTCGAGAAGAATGTTCTGCGTCTGCACCACAAGCGGGCTGCGGACATGCTGGCTGGCGGCGTTGCCGATCAACTGGTTCGCATCATGCAATTCTCGGGATGTTATGCCGGACAGTGTTCCATCATCCTGCACGCCGATAAAAATTACGCCGCCGTTGGCATTGGCGAAGGCGGCCATTTCCGCAGCCAGAGAATCCGCATTGTCGATTCGGGACTTGAACTGGCGTGTGCTGTCCTCGCCTGCGGCGGCCTGTTCCCTGAGCGTTTGAAGTGTGAATGCCATGCCTGCTCCTTACAATACTATCTTTTTCCTCACTATGTGTACACGATAATCGGAACAGCCGCAAAAGTTACCGTTGGCCGGAGAGGATGTCCGCCGCCGCGTTGCTGGCAGCGGCCAAGGTCTCCGGCAGGAATTGGGCATACTTCTTTTTGGTGAAATCCACATTCTTGTGTGTCAGCATTTCCGAGATCATGTCCATGCTGAATTTGCCGCTGTTGGCGAGGCTTACGGCAAAGTGATGCCGCAGCCCGTGGAAGGGCCGGAACTTGGGCGGCAGGCCCGCCGCCTTGCGGAAGCGGTCAACCGCTGTGCAGTCTTTGCGCATCTCGCCGTTTTTGCCGGGGAAAACATAGTGACTGCCGGGAAAATGTTCGTCACGCCATGCCATTTGTTCTTGTAACAGTTCTTCCACCAGAGAACTCATACCGATGGAGAGGGTTTTTCTGCCCTTGGGATCGCGCAAACGAATGAGCTTGAGGTCAAAGGCCACGTCCTCATCTTGCAGCTTGAACATCTCCCCGCGCCGCATACCGGTAAAAAAGGCCAGCAAGAGCATATTGCCCACATTGCGGGCTGGCCATGTGCGGGCGCAATCCAGAAAGCGGCGAGTTTCTTCCGGCGTCAGATGCTCAATAACCTCATTGTCCTTGACGGGCATTTCGATCTGAAAGGCAAGATTGGGGCAGCGGTTGGTCTTGACGCCAAAATTGATGATACGCCGCAGAAGCTCAAGAGTATTCCATAGAGTGGCCGGTTTGCGTTCGCTCAGGGATTTGCGCAGCTCCTCCACCATCTGGGGCGTGATTTCCGAGACGCTTCGCTTGCCGAACAGCGGTTTGAGGTGTTTGAGGTAACGGTTGCGATCCGTGGTCAGCCCTTTGAGGGTCGGCCCCTTGATGTCAAAATATGCATCCGCAATTTCGGCAAAGGGCTTGTCTTTCTCCGCCTGTTCGCGGCGGAGTTCTTTGGCGGTTTTGACTTCTTCGCCATGTCTGATGGCCTTTATTCGATCAGCGCGAATTTCCGCCGCCACGTCCGGCCCGTATCCTTCGGAAATTTTGCCTACCTTTTCCCAAATGAGGCGGCGGCCGGATTTAAACGTGATGTAGAAACACAGGTCAGGCGCGCCATTATACATTTCTGACGTTTCGTATACATAAACGCCAGCCCACTTCTTGGGGTGGTATCGCCGTTTTTGGGTAGCCATGAACTGCCTTGGGTTGTGGTTCATACGCGGGAGCAGGTTTTAACCGGCAAAATTTTTCTAACCTATTTCTAACCACGCCGTCAATTTCTAACCATTCAGGTCAATGTGCGGCAAAGTCTTATTTTTTGATAACTTATTGAAAATAAAAATAAATCAAAGTCTATCTATCTGCGTCTAACTCTTTCAAATTCTGTCAAAAAGGGCTCATAACCCGAAGGTCGTAGGTTCAAATCCTGCCCCCGCAACCAGAAAGATCAAGCCCTTACGGTGAATGCCGTAAGGGCTTTTTCGTTTTTTACTATCCGGCGAGATTTACTTATTGCTATTTAGATTAATGCGATGCCATAGTTACCCTAAATACAGGAAGGGCTACCAATGAATATCCATGACATCAAAGAAAATATTTTAAATCTTTACAATGACTCTCAATTGCTGGCAGAAGAAGCAAAATCTGCGCAACTTATGGGGCATCTTAAAATTCTCACTAACCTACTAAGTTTTCTTGAATCCACAGCAAACTTTGTAAAAGATGCCCCCAATATTCATACCTTACAAGAGTACTCTGAAAAATACGCTCAAGGAATCCGATGCCCTCTTGGTAAGCTCAGTAGTAATATTGCAAATGAGCTAAACGAATTAAGTAATCTACTGAATATAGATATATCAAATTTTTTGACATATAAAGAATCTTCCAAAGATTTTCATAACATAAACAGCGTAATATCTAAAATTATAACCAAGTTAAATACGAATAATTTTAAAAATTTATTATCTGCCTATAGTGTACTACAGCATTTGGCTGGACATAATAAAACATTGATTATCCTAGGACCAAACGGAAGCGGCAAAACATCTTTTGCTAATCATATTAAAAACCTAGAAAATAATGTAAAAGTAATTCCAGCCTCAAAGCCTATAAAAGCATTAGGATACATGCCTAGTCTATATGGGGAAACATTACAATCATTTAACAATACTTTATATAGTGGCCACACACTCAATGAA
This sequence comes from Desulfovibrio sp. SGI.133, assembly GCF_050313955.1. Lineage (NCBI taxonomy): Bacteria > Pseudomonadati > Thermodesulfobacteriota > Desulfovibrionia > Desulfovibrionales > Desulfovibrionaceae > Desulfovibrio > Desulfovibrio sp. SGI.133. Next base: position 24,024 of record NZ_JBNPMK010000003.1, read on the forward strand.
GATGTCCTACAAAAACTTATTATCGGGCTATGTAAAGAACATGATGACATTGCCCGCAAATATTATGATACAAAAACAACAGAGAAAGATTCTATCTATAATAAAGTAAAAAACATCTTTGATGAGTTTTTTGAAGTAAAATTAGATAACTCAGAATTCTCAGAAAAAAAGATGAAAGCCAAAAAGGGAATAGAGCCTCCTTTTGACTTTAACGATATGAGCGATGGTGAACGTGTCGCTTTTTTCTATATTGCTACAGTAATGGCAGCGCCTGACCAAGCGTTCATTATCGTTGATGAACCTGAAAACCATCTAAATCCTGCGATATATAATAAAATCTGGGATAAACTCATAGACGTCAGAGATGACTGTCAATTTATTTTTATTTCACATACCATTGACTTCATCAGAGCAAGAACAAACTTTGAGCTTGTCAAAATAAAAAAATTCGTGCACCCAAATGACTTTGACTTTGAATTTCTTGGATGTTCACTTGAAGATATACAAACAGAGCACCTTGTTGAAATAATAGGAAGTCGCAAGACGATTTTATTCTGTGAAGGTACAAAAACTGACTATGACTATAAGGTATACGAAAAGCTCTTTGGAGAAAAATTTACGGTAATTGCTACAGGTTCATGTATTTCTGTTGCTAATAGCGTTATCGCCTGCAATAAACATGCACAGACATACAGCATACAGTCTGCCGTTGGCATTATAGATTCAGACTTAAAAAGTGAAGAATCGTTGGCAAATTTAAAAAAACAGTCTATTTTTTCATTAAAATGTAATGAAATCGAGATGTTGCTTTTAGACGAGTTTATCTTCAAAGCAGTACTAGAACACACTTTTAAAGAGCCTCAATTATTTGAACAATTTAAGGATGAGTTTTTTAATAAGCTTAATAACAGGAAAGAACACATCATCAGCAGACTTGTCAAAACACAAGTCGATGACAAACTTAGAAGTTCTGTTATAGACGATAAGCAACACAAAACAAAAGAAGAAATAAAAGACAATCTCCATAAAATTTTCACCAAAATAGATATCGACAATATATGGAATACATGCGATGAACAAGTAAGTAATATAATTGAACGTAAAAACTATGATGAGGCACTCAAATTCTGTTGCTTAGGACATGGAGAAATAATTAACGGCATCGCGAATAGATTTGTCCCAAGATACTCTGAACTTGCACTCGGTCTATTAGGGAGTAACAAAAATTTAGCTAACAATATACGCAACAAGTATTTTCCAGAATTATCGTCATAACATAGTGCTATATGTTTAAAACGCCTCGTATTCCCCGATGGCGCAGCGGTCCTGCAACGCGGGCAGGGTGCGCTCCAGCAGCACGCCGTCGCTGTGGCGGGTGTCGTAGCCGTAGGTGACGCGGATGCCCAGGGTCACGAAGCGCACCGCGCGCTCCAGGGCCACGGGCAGGCTGTCTCCCTGGAGGAACGCCCCCACCAGCACGCTGGAGAAGGTATCGCCCGTGCCGGGATAGAAGGCCGAGATATAGGGCGACTCCATCTTCCAGAAGCGCCCCTGCTCGCTGTCATAGGCCACGGCCGCGCAATGGCCGGGACGGGTCGCCGGGGCGCTGGTGATGACCACCCTGTCCGGCCCCATGGCCGCCAGGCGTTGCAGCTGCTCCTTGAGGCCGTCGGGCGAGATGTCCGGCCGGTAGGGCTCGTCCAGCAAAAAGGCCGCTTCGGTGAGGTTGGGCGTGATGACGTGGGCGTGGCCGATGAGCTGGCGCATGGCCTCCACCATCTCCGGCGTCTGGGTGGGGTCCAGGGTGCCGTTGTCGCCCAGCACGGGGTCCACCAGCGCGAAGCCGCCGGGCTTGAGGAAATGGCCGATGCAGCGGGCCGCTATCTCCAGCTGGAGCGGATTGCCCAGAAAGCCGGAATAGACGGCGTCGAAGCTCAGGCCCATCCGCTGCCAGTGATCCAGCATGGGCCCCATCTCGGCGGTCAGGTCATGGAAGGTGAAGCCCTCCACGCCGGAGGTCTGGGAAGACAGCACCGCCGTGGGCAGGGGGCAGGTCTGGACGCCCATGCTGGCAAGGATGGGGATGACCACGGTCAGCGAGGCACGCCCGAAACCGGAAAGGTCATGGATGGCGGCCACACGTTGCAGGGGGATCTCGTGCATGGGTACCTCAGCGGGAAGGGTGTTGGGGGCCGGCGCCTAGATCTTCTCCAGCGCCAGCCGGAAAGCGAAACAGATGAAGATGAGGCCCGTGAGCCGGTGCAGCCAGGCCTGGAAGGACGGCCGGGCGAACAGGCGGCGGATGCGGTGCAGCAGGCTGGCCAGCAGCACGAACCAGCCCAGGCAGAAAAAGGCCATGATGCCGCCCAGCTCCAGGAATTGCGGCCAGAGGGCGGCATGCGGGTCCAAAAACTGCGGCAGCATGGTCAGGAAAAAGACCACGGCCTTGGGGTTGAGGGCATTGGTCAAAAATCCCTGCCGGAAGGCCCGGCGACGCAGGCCGCGGACAGGCTGCGCTTCCGTTTCCCGCCCTCCATGGCGCACCACGGCAGCCGTGACCTCGCGTCCGGCCCGCAGGGCATGGATGCCCATCCAAAACAGATAGGCGGCCCCGGCATAGCGCAAAAGCGTGAACAGGGTGACGGACTGGGCGATGACCGCGCTGATGCCCAGCATGGCGGCCGAGGTGTGGACCATGATGCCCAGCGCCACGCCGCAGGCCGCGGCCTGACCGGAGCTGCGCCCCTCCGTGAGGGACGTGCGGACGATGAGGGCAAAGTCCGGGCCGGGCAGCATGACCAACAGCGCCGCCAGCGGGATGTAGAGGAGCAGGTTTTCCAGCGAGACCATGCGTCGTTCCTGTAGACCGTCCGCGATCACGGGACGGGAAACAAAGGGAGGAAGGGCCCTTCCCGCAGGGGTGCGCCCTTCCTCCCGGATATACGGAGACAGTGCGAGATGACGCGGCTGCTACAGACAGGCGCCGATGATCTCGCCGAATTCCTGGCAGCCCACCACACGGGCGCCTTCCACCTGGGCGGCCAGGTCCACGGTGACGGCGCGGCCGGCGATGGCCTTGCTCATGGCGTTGCGGATGCGCTCGGCAGCCGCGGGCACGCCCATCTGTTCCAGCATCAGAGCGCCGCACAGGATCACGCTGCCGGGGTTGGCCTTGTCCTGACCGGCGATGGTGGGAGCGGTGCCGTGGGTGGCCTCATAGAAGGCCAGGGAGTCGGACATGTTGACGCCCGGGGCCAGGCCCAGACCGCCCACCTGCGCGGCCAGGGCATCGGAGATGTAGTCGCCGTTGAGGTTGGGGGTGGCCAGGATCTGGTACTGTTCGGGACGCAGCAGGGCTTCCTGGAACATGGCGTCGGCGATGCGGTCCTTGACCACCAGACGGCCTTCCACGGGTTCCTTCTCGGTGCAGGTCAGGTCGCCGAATTCCTGGGCGGCCACATCGTAGCCCCACTGGCGGAAGCCGCCTTCGGTGAACTTCATGATGTTGCCCTTGTGCACCAGGGTCAGGCTCTTGCTGCCGGTATCCAGGGCAAAGCGCAGGGCGCGGCGCACCAGACGCTTGGAGCCGAACTCGCTCATGGGCTTGATGCCCACGGCGGCTTCCTCGCGGATCTTGGTCACGCCGAACTCTTCACGCAGGAAGGCGATGAGCTTCTTGGCTTCCGGGGTCTGGGCGGCGTATTCGATGCCCGCGTACACGTCTTCGGTGTTCTCGCGGAAGATGACCATGTTCACGCGCTCGGGATGCTTGACCGGCGTTTCCAGGCCTTCGAAGTGACGCACGGGACGGATGCAGGCGTACAGGTCCAGCGTCTGGCGCAGGGCCACGTTGAGGCTGCGGATGCCGGTGCCCACGGGGGTGCCCAGGGGGCCCTTCATGGCGAAATCGGCGGTGCGCAGGGCGTTCATGGTCTCCTCGGGCAGGGGGGAGCCGGTCTCGGCCGTGGCCTTTTCACCGGCCAGCAGTTCCACCCACTCGATGCGCATGTCCGATTCCTTGGCCAGCGCGGCGTCGATGACAGGGCGGGCGGCGCGCCAGATTTCGGGGCCGATGCCGTCGCCTTCGATCCAGTAAACTCGTTTGCTGCTCATTGTCTGCATCCTTTTCTGTATTCCTGATTGCGGCCGCCGGGGGCGGGCCTGCAGGCAAAAAACGGCGCACCGGGGACACCGGCGCGCCGTCATGCGTCTAGTCTTCGGCTGCGCGGGCTTCCTGCTGCAGGGCCTGCGAGCGCTTGAGCAGCTGCTCAAGCTGGATGTCCACACCGATGACGCCCACGATGTTGTCGTCATCGTCCGTCACCGGGCAGGACACGGTGATGACCAGCTTGCCCGTGAACTGGGACTGGTACACGTCCATGATGTGCATGTCGCCGGTCTGCATAGGCATCTTGAACCATTCGCGCTGCGAGAAGTCGAAGCCGATGGGCAGGGCCTCGTACTTTTCACGGTAGGCCGGGTCGGTGATGGCCGCGCACTTGAGGCTGCCCTGAGTATCCGTAAGGTAGAGGTACTGGATGAAGGGATACTCGCGCGAGAAGCTGTCCAGGCGGGCGCAGGCATGCTTGCCGAAGTCCCGCAGGTCCTCGTTCTGCGCCAGACGGGCGATGAGGTGGGCGGCCAGCTCGTCGGCCAGTTCCTTCATGTGGTCGAACTCGGTCTCGAACAGTTCCGGCATGTAGCGCTGCACCAGGGCGGCCATTTCATCATGCGACAGGTGCGTGGTGCGGCCGGTGTCGTAGATGGCCACGATGGCTTCGTAAATCTGGCCCACGGCGGGGTGCTTCTTGGAGATCTGCTTGCCCTCGGGCAGCTTGAGGTTGACGTTGATCCAGTAGGCCACCCCGGCACGACCGGTCTTGTCGGTGATGATGATGGGCACGGGACGGCCCAGCAGATGCTTGGTGTCGAAGATGTTGTAGATCTCTTCGTTCTTGGCCAGACCGTCGGCATGCACACCGGCGCTGGTGGCGTTGAAGTCGCGGCCCACGAAGGGATAGTTGTAGGGGATGTTGTAGTGCAGTTCTTTTTCAAAGAACTCGGCCACCTCGCTCAGGATGGTGGTGTCGGCGGCGGCATCGTCACCGGTGAGCGAGATGTATTCGATGATCAGGGCTTCCAGCGGCGTGTTGCCCGTGCGCTCGCCAAAGCCGAACAGCGTGCTGTTGACCGCGCCGCAGCCGTTGAGCCAGGCCGTGACGCCGTTGACCAGTACCTTGTGGAAGTCGTTGTGGCCGTGCCATTCCAGCCATTCGCCGGGCACACCGGCCTCGTCGGTGAAGGCACGCACGATGCGCTGCACCGAGCGGGGCAGGGCCGCGCCGGGATAGGGCACGCCGTAGCCCATGGTGTCGCACAGGCGGATCTTGACCGGCATGCCGCTCTGCTGGCTCAGCTCCATGAGTTTCTGGGCAAAGGGCAGGCAGAAGCCGTAGATATCGGCGCGGGTGACGTCCTCGAAATGGCAGCGCGGGATGATGCCCCATTCCAAGGCCTGCCGGGCCAGGTCCAGATACATGTCCATGGCCTGCTGGCGGGTCTTCCCCAGCTTGAGATAGATGTGGTAGTCCGACACGCTGGTCAGCATGCCGGTCTCGTCGAACTCCATATCCCGGGCCAGCTTGAGGTCTTCCTTGTTGGCGCGGATCCAGGAGGTCACGCGCGGGAAGCGGTAGCCGCGCGCCCGGCAGACGTCGATGCACTTGCGGTCCTTGGCCGAGTACAGGAAGAACTCCGACGCCGTGATGAGGCCCGTCTTGCCGCCCATGCGGTGCAGGAAGTCGAACATCTTGGCCACCTGTTTGACCGTATACGGCGGCCGGGCCTGCTGGCCGTCACGGAAGGTGGTGTCCGTGATGCGCATCTGTTCGGCAGGACGCGGGGCAAGGAGCACCTCGTCGAAAGTCGTGCGACAGATGCTGGTGTAAGGAAAAAGCTCGCGGTACAGCTGGGGCTGTTCCCGTTCCTGAAGCGAAAGCGGGCGAACGCTGCCCGTCTGGTGGATGATGCTGCTCATGGAACTCCGTCCGGCCTGAAAAGTGACGTACAAGGTAAGGAATATATCCTGTTAGCGACGGCGCGTCAAAGGGCCGGCGGGACGGCGCTCCGGCCTTCGGACGTGTCGAAGGATGCGCCGCCGGGACTTGCCAGAACAGGCAAAATGACGGATTGTACCGCCTATCGGAGCCCATCCTCCGGTTGAAGGAGCTTTTATGTCGGTTTGTGTGCAGTACCCCTCGGCGGGCTGCATTGTGGAATATCTTGAAGGCAATGCCATCCAGATCGCGCTGGTCACCGAAGAATCTGGCGGCAAACTGCGTCTTTTGCTGCCCAACCGGCGCGAGACGCGTCTCACCACGTCGCGCCTGCTGCCCTGGGCCGGGCCCGCACTGGGCTCCGTGCCCGGCAAGGACGAGTCCGCCCGCGTGCTGGAGCAGCACCGCGCCCGCCGCGAGGAACTGGCCGCGGCCCTGCCCGTGCTGGAACTGTGGGAAATGAGCCAGGGCGAGGTGCCGGAAGCCTCGGCCCAGTGGTTCGCCGAACTGGCCGGTCAGGCCGGGGACGCCGACAGCGTCGCCGCCTGCGGGCGCGCCCTGCTGGCCTGCAAGAGCCACTTCCGCTTCCAGCCGCCCGTCTTCCAGATCTTTTCCGCCGAGATGGTGGAAAAGCGCCTCAAGGAACAGCAGGAACGCGCCGCCCGCGAGGCCCTGGTGCTGGGCGGCAACAGCTTTTTCCGCCTGCTCTGGGACGTGGCCTGCAAAAAACGCGCGCTGCCGCCCCAGCCCGGCGAGGATACCCGGGGCATCTCCGAATGGCCGGCCCCCGAAGTGGCCGAACGCCTGAAGCAGATCCTGTTCGCCCGCATGGCCGACCCCGAGAGCCAGGAATACGACGAACTGTGGCGCATGCTCTCCAAGGGCCTGCCCGACGTGCCGCACCTGCCCGTGCAGCTGCTCATGGCCTGGGAACAGGTGCCCGCCCATTACAATTTCTGGTATGACCGCGCGGGCTACGCCCCCGGCGACGACTGGTGGCAGCCTCTGGCCCCGGCCGTGGAGGCCCTGCAGCAGGCCGCCCGCGAGGTGGAGCTGCCCGCCTGCGACCTGCCCTTCATCAGTATCGACAGCGCCACCACCCGTGACGTGGACGACGCGTTCCACATCCTGCCCACGGACGACGGCGGTTTCGACCTGACCCTGGCCCTGGCCTGCCCGGCCGCCTGCTGGCCTTTCGGCGAGGCCCTGGACAAGGCCGTGTTCCGCCGCGGCACCAGCATCTACCTGCCCGAGGGCGACAGCCACATGATGCCCGAAGCCCTGGGCACGGACGCATTCTCCCTGCTGGCCGGTCAGGACCGCCCGGCCTTCTGTGTGCGGACGCGCATCTCGGCCGCGGGCGAGATCCTTTCCTGCGAGCCCTGGGCCGCGCGGGTGCGCCTGGCCGCCAACCTGACCTACGACGACACCCAGGCCGTCCTCGACGCCCTGGCCGCCGGTGAGGCCCCGCAGGCGGACAACCCCGCCGCGCCCTGGGCCACCATGCTGGCCTGCGGCAACGACTTTGCCCGCGTCTGGCAAAAGGCCCGCATCGCGCGCGGGGCCGTCATCATGGACCGGCCCGAACCGTCCATCGTGCTGGAAGGCGAAGGCGCGCAGACGCGCGTATCCATCGAGCCCGGCCACGAGACCCCGGATTCCCAGCCGCTGGTGGCTGAGATGATGATCCTGGCCAGCGCCGCCGTGGCCCAGTGGGCCGCGGAACGCGAGATCCCCATGCTGCACCGCACCCAGGACGTGGCCCTGCCCAAGGAATACGCCGGCGTCTGGAAGGAGCCCCAGGACATGACGCGCATCATGCGCGCCCTGATCCCCTCCAGCCTCGAAGTGCAGGCCCGGCCGCACGCCGCCCTGGGCCTGGCGCGCTACACGCCCATGACCTCGCCCCTGCGCCGTTATCCCGACCTCATCAACGAGGCCCAGCTGCTGCACTGGCTCACCCACGGCACGCCCCGCTGGGACAGCGAGGCCCTGTCCACCCTGCTGGTCAGCCTCAATGCCGTGCTGGACGCCGCCGGGCAGGTGCAGCGCTTCCGCCCGCGTTACTGGAAGCTGCTCTACTTCCGCCAGCAGGGCGACAAGGTCTGGTGGGACGGCGTGGTCACCGAAGAAAACGACATGTTCGTCAATGTGAGCCTGCCCGCACAGGGCATGTACGTGCGCGGCAAACGCCGCATGTTCGATGAACGTACCTGCCCCGGTATGGCCGTGCAGGTGCGCATCGGCCGCGTGCACCCGCTGTACAACGAGATCCAGATCCTCGAAGCCGTCAGCATGGACGGCTGATGCGGATATTCGGAGCAGAGTTTCCGGGGGGAAGGGACCCCCTTTAACCAGCGCCCAAAGGGTGTCCCTTCCCCCCAGGCCCCCCATCCTCCCCCAAATGCGCTTCATCAGGGGAAACGGGCCGTACGGAAACGGGACACTACAGGGATAAACAACGCCATGGCAGCCGCTGTGGCGGGGCAAGGACAGCCCCGGTTCAAGGAGGAGGAATATGACGGCCTTTTTGTGTATCGTTCTGGGTTATGTGCTGGGTTCCGCCCCGTGGGGGCTGGTCATCGCCCGCACCTTCTGCGGCATCGATCCCCGTAACGACGGCAGCCGCAACACCGGCGCCACCAACGTGGCCCGCCTGTGCGGTTTCCGCTGGGGCGTGCTGACCCTGGCCTGTGACCTGGGCAAGGGCGCCCTGCCCGTGGCCCTGGCCCTGTGGCTGGACCTTTCGCCCCTGCTGGTGACCTGCGTGGCCCTGGCCTGCGTGCTGGGCCATGTGTTCTCCTGCTTCATGGGCTTCCGCGGCGGCAAGGCCGTGGCCACCAGCATCGGCGTGTTCCTGCCGCTGGCCTTCTTCCCCCTGCTCTTCTCCTGCGCGGCCTGCGTGCTGGTCATCTGGCGCAGCGGCTTCGTCTCGCTGGGTTCCCTGACCCTGGTCACGGTGCTGCCCTTTGCCCTGCTGGCCGCCACCAAGTACGCCTGGGTGCCCCTGTCGCTGTGCATCTGGGCCCTGGTGGTCTGGAAGCACAAGGAGAACATCGCCCGCCTGCGCGCCGGCACCGAAAAGAGCTGGCTCAAGAGCCGCCAGAAGTAATTTATAGTTGAGGGGCAATATTGCCCCTCAACTTATTTATATACTAGAAAAATATTATGGCAGAGCTGAAACTATCAGAAGAAGGGCGCCTGTATACTCAAACAAATATCAATGGAGAAATTATCACTATTCATTTTCATCCACGAATAACTAACTGGCTAAAAGAACATCAAATAAAAATTGGAGCAAGACTTCCATACGCATGGAAAAAAGAAACTAGGCGATGGCAATATACTGATTCAGAACTTGCACAGTATAACGGAAAAGAATCATTCTGCAGAAAAACTCAATGTCCCGTTTGCGGAGATGATGTTTTTTATTATGAAAATAATTTTGGCAGCAAAGTTTATTTTGACTGTCTAGGTTTTCCATGGCTCAAACATCCCTGTACCAATAATTCTTTTTTAACCGAAAAGCATACTCAAGCCCTTAAGAAAACTAAAAAACATACAAAAATATATAAGTCAGCAGCTCTTCAAAATCAGTATAAAGTGGTTCAGAGACCCGCAAGATGCAAAATAATTAAGCAACATATTGTAAATAATTTATTGTATATTCTTATTTCCATAAGAAATAACGCATATATATTTATCACCAATCATTTAGAATCAATTCCAACAGAAGTAGACTCATTTCCCCCCGAAAAGGCATTACTATGTATAAATGATAAAAAAATCTATGGAAAAACTATTACACCCCCAATTTTTTTCCAGCATAAACTACGAGGTGGAGAATTTTATATTATTTTAAGAAAAATAGTCATCAATAAAATAACATATGCTATATTTCAGCGTGCGTCGCATATACTCTGTGTAGCTTTTGAATGTCATTCCAACCTAGACATTGGAAAACATTTCCTTATATTGTTTAGGCGTCAGCGCGCCTTTATCGCTTCAAGCATATTCAGCAAAGATTCCATCATCATTTTCAAAACAAATAGTAAGCATCATATAGACGCTCTAAAAAATACACTAAAATATAACAGACCAATACCAGAAGATCTAGACAAAAAATCAAAAATATATGATTTTTTAAATATATATATAAAATCACTATAGAGGAAACAATATCTATACATTAAAAAGGCCTCTCCTCAGTATGAGGAGAGGCCTTTTTTCATGTCACAACGTCCCATAATAAAGCGTGTTTGGGGGAAGAAGGGGGGCCTTCCCCCCAAAAAAACTTTCCCTGCTAACGGCCGAGCAGCCCCCGGATGGCGCCGCCGGCGCCACGCACGGCACCGCCGATGCTGCTGCCCGCGTCACGGGCCGTATCACCGGCCGCGCTGCCCGCCTTCTTGCCGCCCTCCAGCAGATTGCTGCCGAGCCCCTTGACCGCGTCCAGAGCGAACTTGGAGTCCAGCGAGAACGAAAGGTTGTCGAAAGGCCCTTCGTAGTTCACGGGGATGTTCAGGCCCAGCGTGGTGATGGTGGCCGTGCCCTTGAGGTGCTGGCGCGGCAGGCTGGCGTGGGCCTGGCCCCTGGCCTGGAGCTTGGGCGAGGTGGCCGTCATGGGCGCCAGGTCGGCTTCGCCCTTGCGCAGCACGAAGGGCACATGCACCTGCTCGAAGGTATCGGAAACAGCGCCCTTGAGGCCGGGCACCGAATGCAGCAGGGAGGTCAGGGCCGGGATGTGCATGTTGCGCAGCCGCAGGTCGCCCGAACCGGAAAGGGCGGCCATCATGGCGTCGGCGCCTGTGCCGCTCGTGGTGCAGGAGGCCTTGAGGGCCGCCAGGCCTTCCACGGAGCGGGGCTTTTCCAGGGATTCCTGCAGGGGGCCCAGAGCCACTTCGGCCGCATCCAGATCCAGCGCATACTTGCGGTTCCGGAGGTCGGCACGACCGCCGGCGGACAGGCTGCCGCCGCTTTCCAGCACGCCCTGGAAGGAGGTCAGGCGGTAATCGCCCTTGCTGCCGCTCAGGGCCAGAGAGATGTCACGCAGATGCATCTTCTTCCAGCCCAAAGACGACATGGCCAGCCGCAGATTGATGGTTGGCCAGTTGGTGGCGCTTTCCTTGTCCGCAGCCGCCACGGCCTTGCCTTCCTTGCCCTTGACCGTCCCCGCGTCCTTGCCGCTTTCGGGCAGGGGCAGATATTCATCCAGTTGCAGCTTGCCCAGGCTCAGGGAGCCTTCCATGGCGAGCACGTCCCGGAAGTGCAGGCGCAGTTCCGCCCGCAGGGGCGTGGCGTCCAGCTTGCCCTTGCACTGGGAAAGCGCCAGCGTGTCACCCTCCCAGGTCACGGAACCCTTGAACAGCAGGGCGTCCTGCGCATGGGGCTTGAGCTGCACGCCCAGGGCCGAGGCCAGCTTGCGCGGCGCGCCTTCCAGCAGGGCCGAGCCCGTGAAGGTCGGGCCGTCCAGGCCCAGCGTGCCGGTGAGGCCCACGCGGCCGTGCGGCACGGAAAGGCTCAGGCGGGACAGATGCAGCTGCCGGGCCGCCGTATCCAGCGAGGCATCGCCCTGCAGCTGTACGGGCCCGAGGCCCGCGGGCAGGAGGCCACGGCGGGAAGGTGTGATGGTCAGGGAAAGATTCTGCACACGCGGGGCCATGCCGAAGAGACCGGCCTGGGCATCCAGGGCCAGGGTCCCGGCCAGCGTGCGCCCGGCGGTAAGCAGATCATAGGTGAAATCGCAGCGCAGGACGGCGTCCTGGCCGTTGCGCAGGTTTTCTACAGAAAGGTTGATGTCGCGCAGGTCGTAGCGCTCGCTGCCCTTCTCCACATGCAGGCTGCCCTTGCTCAAGGTCAGGCGGCCCAGCTCCAGCGGCAGAAGCACCTCGCTGCCGGGCTTGTTGCCGGCAGTATTGCCGGAGGCCGTTCCCGCAGGCGCAGCGGCCTTGCCTTCCGGCAGCAGCAGGGTCAGCGAGGGGCTGTCCAGACGGACTTCGCCGATGACCAGCTCTCCGTGCAGCAGCGGTTCCAGCTCCAGATGGGCCTCACCGCCCTTGGCGGTGAAGCGCATGCCCTGCCCGTCCTGCACGCCGTCCCAGCTGACAGCGGTGAATTTGGCCCCGGGGGGCAGCAGGGAAAGCTCGGGCGGGCTGGCGAAGCGCACGGGCGTTCCTGTGGCTTTTTCCACCGCGGCCGAGATCTGGCCGCTGATGAACTCGGTATCCAGCTGGCTGATCACTATGGCCAGTACCGCCGCCAGTACCAGAACGATACCTCCGATCCAGCAAAGCACGCGCTTCATATCCGCCTCCGATGGCCTGTCTGTCCTGTGGTCGGGCTATAGGACAACTGTAGGGCATCGCCAGTCCCGAGGCAAGCCGGGCCGCCGCGGCCGCGGGCTCCCTGCCCGCGGAAGAACGCGAGGCCCACAGGATGCCCTGCCATAGCCAAGCTGCCTTGCGGACGCAAAAAGGGGGAGCCTTGCGGCTCCCCCTTCATATTCGCAAACCGGTCCGTGAGGACTAGTTGTTTTCCTGAGCGGCCTTCAGCAGGTCGCCGAGGCTCTGACCGGCTTCCTGGGGACCAGCGTGGAATTCTTTGGGCTTGCGGCGGTCTTCGTCGTCCTTGATCTGCTTGATGGACAGACCCAGGCGGCGTTCTTCGGCGCTCACGTGGATGACCTTGGCCTGGATCTCCTGACCTTCCTTGTAGAGCTCGGCAGGGCTCTTGATCTTCTTGCTGGAAAGTTCGGAAACGTGCACCAGACCTTCGATGCCTTCTTCCACTTCCACGAACAGACCGAAGTCGGTGATGTTGGTCACCACGCCCTTCACGGTGCAGCCCACGGGGTAGGTGCTGGGCACGTGGCCCCACGGATCATCGACCAGCTGCTTGATGCCCAGGGTGAACTTTTCGTTTTCCTGGTCAACGGTCAGCACCTTGGCCTGCACGGTGTCGCCCACCTTGTAGATCTCGTTGGGATGACGCACCTTCTTGGTCCAGCTGATGTCGGACACATGGATGAGGCCGTCGATGCCGTCTTCGATACCGATGAACATACCGAATTCGGTGATGTTCTTGATGACGCCTTCGAGGATGGTGCCTTCAGGATACTTTTCGGCCACCAGTTCCCAGGGATTGGGACGGACCTGCTTCATGCCCAGGCTGATGCGCTTCTTCTCGCCGTCCACACCCAGGATGACGACTTCGACTTCGTCACCGGTGTGCACCATCTGGGAAGGATGACGCAGCTTGCGGGTCCAGGACATTTCGGAGATGTGCACCAGGCCTTCCACGCCGGGTTCCAGTTCCACGAACGCACCGTAGTCCACCAGGTTGGTGACCTTGCCGGTGCACTTGGCACCTTCGGGGAAGCGGGCGGAGATGTCCTGCCACGGATCGGGCACCAGCTGCTTGAGGCCCAGGGAGACCTTGTTGTTCTCGCGGTCGAAGGAGAGCACCTTCAGGGTCAGGTCCTGACCCATGGTGATCATTTCCTTGGGATGGCGGATGCGCTTCCAGCTCATGTCGGTGATGTGCAGCAGGCCGTCCAGACCGCCCAGGTCCACGAACACGCCGTATTCGGTGATGTTCTTGGCCTTGCCGTGCACGATCTGACCTTCTTCCAGGGTGCGCAGCAGATCCTGACGCTTGGAATCACGCTCTTCTTCCAGCAGCACGCGGCGGGAAACGATCACGTTGCTGCGGCGGCGGTTGATCTTCAGCACGCGGAATTCAAATTCCTGGTTGACCAGAGCGTCCATGTCGGGCACGGGACGCAGGTCCACATGCGAGCCAGGCAGAAAAGCTTCAACCCCGCCGATGTCCACGGTGTAGCCGCCCTTGATGCGACGCACGATGTGGCCCTTGATGACCCGGTTGTTTTCCTGCACGTCTTCGAGCTGGTCAAAGACCTGCATGCGCTTGGCCTTCTCAAAGGACAGCGTGATGGTGCCTTCCATTTCGTTCTTGCGAACGACGTAGACATCCACACGGTCGCCCACGCTGACGGTCATGTTGCCGGCGGCGTCACGGAACTCGCTGGCCGGGATCTGGCCTTCGGACTTGAAGTTCACGTCCACCAGAACATTGTCGTCATCCACGCGAACGATCTCGCCCTTGGTGATAGAGCCTTCTTCGAGGTCGCCGAAGTCGGGATTGAGATAGTTTTCAAGGGCGCTTTCGAAACTCATTTCGTTTTCGTGCCCGGTTTCCTTGTCTGCCATGCTTGACATGCCTCCAAACATAATTTGTCCCCTGTGCGGGGGTGAAAGAAAGTAGCAAAAGGAAAGGCAAAGCACAAGGCGAAAATGGCCCGGACACGTGTCAGGGCACGCGGAACGGCCCTTTCCACGCCATGGTCGACGAACGGAACGTTGTGAAAGGACAGGGAAAAGAGCTCCCCATTCCTGACAATGGTTCCTGAAAAGAAAAAGGGAGGTGCGGCACCGCAAGGCAGGGCCTCGCCCCCGGAAGGCCGTGCCGGACTGCCTGCCATGGCTGCATATACCCATCGCCGTCTGCCCCCTGCGATGACCGGAAAACGAAAAGCGGGCACACCGTCCGGCGACGGCATGCCCGCATCATGGCGATGGAAAGGATGGCTTAGTCGGCCAGCTTCACGAAGGTCAGCTCGTGCTTGTTGCAGGAAAGATGCAGCAGACGGCCGCCCGGGATGGCCGCGAAGGCCCGCGCCGTCTCGTGGTCGGTCTGGGCCTGGAACTTGAGCGTGCAGACCACGTTGCGGCAGGCATCGGCCGCCAGCCATTCCTGCACGGTCTCCAGCAGGCGGTCGGGGTAGCATATCATGTCCGAGAACAGCCAGTCCACCTGGCCCACATGGCGCGGCTCAAGGCCGAAGCCGCTGCCCAGACAGTGGTTGACGCCGGGCATGGCCGCCACCTGGGGCGCCAGCTCGGCCTTGTCCACGCTGAACACGCGGCAGCCCAGCCGCCCCAGCACCCAGGTCCAGCCGCCCGGCGCGGCGCCCAGGTCGATGCACAGTTCCCCCGGCGCGGGCGTGCGCCCGGTCAGGGTGAATACTTCCCACAGCTTGAGGTAGGCGCGTCCCGGCGGGTCCTCGCGGTTTTCCACGAACTGCACTTCCCCGTCGGCAAAGGGCGAGGTGGTGCGCGGCGAGGCCAGCATCAGGTCTTTTTCCCACAGGGTGAAGGCCCCCAGCGGCGCGGACGGAGCGGGCGTGCCGAAGTGCAGAGGCCGTGCCGCCACATAGGGCAGCTGCTCCTGCATGAGGCGCAGACGCCGCACATGTCCGCCAAGGGTGGGGATGTGCGCCCGCCAGTTGCGTTGCAGAGCCGAGAGCTGCCGTGCTCCGCTGCCGATGGAAGTGATGGGGATCCAGCGCGGTTCCGTCCAGACGTTCTGGGCCCAGGCCGCGGGCTCCGTGCCCCGGGCCAGCACCAGACGGCCACGCACGGTGATGACGCGGTCCCCCAGCTCTTCCAGCAGGGGCTGCATGTAGTCACGCGCCGCCACCTGCACGCTGAAATCTTCTTTGGGCAGGGCCGAACGGGGCAGGTCGGGCCAGCGACGGGCCAGAATCACCTGTTCCTGCTGCCGGGCCTCGCGCCGCTGTTCCCGGCGCTCCTGCCGCCAGCGAGGCAGGGCATGGGCCTCCCCGGCGGCATGTTCCGGCTGTTCCGCCTTCTTGCCCCGGCCCGTTTTGGCCCGGGCGGGAGCCTGCGCTGCCGGCTCCCCGGAAACACGACGCCCGGAACGGCGGGACGGGCCTTGCCTGTCCGCGCCCTGCTCCGGGCTGGCCTTGCCCCCGCTGCGACGGCGGGGCGCTGAACGTTTTTTCTCTTCCCTGTCGGCTTCCTGCGGGGCCTGCTCCTCATGGAGGGCGCCACGACGGGGCGCGGGAAATGATCGACTGTGCGTACTCATGCGGTCAGCATAGCCCAAAGCCCGGACAAGGCCAAGCGTCCGCCGGCCTCCTTCGGCGCGCGGGGATGGCGCGAGGGCGAAAAAACGGCATGCCCGTCCTCCCCTCGCGGACCTGCGCCGCCCGTGCCGCAACGGCCGGACAAAAGGAGCCTTCCCCCCGCACCTCCCGGACAGTACAGGCTTTTACTTTCCCGCCCGGCTTGACTTTTATGCTCCAAACCGTTTCTGATGGCGCATCCATGCGGGGAATTCCGTGCAAATCGGAAACAGTCGCGCTGCGGTAAGAGGGTACGGAGCTTCTTTGGCGACACGCCACGACAGCCAGCCGTCACGGTGAAGGCGAAGCAAAGGCCCGGAGGCATGCCTCCCCATTCCCTCAAGTCCGAATACCCGCCCCATCCCTAACCTTTCAACGCGTCATTGAGGAGGTTCCATGCGTCACATCCCCACAACATCCCTGCGCTCCACGCTGCTGGCCCTGCTGCTCACCCTCTGCCTGGCCCTGCCTGCCCTGGCGGCCCAGAAGGAAGGCCTGCTGCTGGTGGCCTTCGGCACCAGCGTGCCCGAGGCCCAGCCCGCCCTGACCGCCATCGACAAGGAATTCAAGGCCGCCTTCCCCCACAGTCCCGTGGTCTGGGCCTATACCTCCAGCATCATCCGGGCCAAGCTGGAAAAGAAGGGCGTGCATATCGGTGACGTGGCCGCCGGTCTGGAAGAACTGGCCCGGCAAAAGGTGGACGTGGTGCGCGTCCAGTCCCTGCATGTGGTGGCCGGTGAGGAATTCAGCGAGATGGAGCGTCTGCTCGTCAGCTGGCTGGCCCGCCATCCCGACACGTTCCAGGCCGTCTATCTGGGCCGCCCGCTGCTGGAATCCCGGCAGGATGCCGAAGATGTCTGCCGCGCCGTCCTCGGCGCCACCGAAGGCAAGCGCAAGTCCGGCGAGCTGCTGGCCCTCATGGGCCACGGCCAGAGCCACGGCCGGGGCGACATGATCATCGAAGGCATGCGCGCCGCCCTGGCCGATGCCGACAACCTGGCCGTGCTGGCCACGGTGGAAGGCTCGCGCGGTTTCGACCAGGTGCTTGCCGCCATCAAGACCAGCCGCGCGTCCGTCATCTGGCTCCAGCCCTTCATGGTGGTGGCCGGGGACCATGCCCGCAACGACCTGGCCGGTGACGAGCCCGATTCCTGGGCCTCGCAGATCCGCGCCCTGGGCCTCACCCCCCGCCCCGTACTCACCGGTCTGGGCGAGCTGCCCGGCGTGCGCGCCGTCTTCGTGCGTCACGCCCGCGACAGCCAGGACGATCTGCTGAAGCAGTAAGACAAGATGCCGCCAAGGGGAGACGGGGCCCCTTTTGGAAAAGGGTCCCCCTTCTCCCCCTGGACCCCCTCTTCCCCCCTAAAACTTTTTCTCCGGTCCGGCCGGATGGTCCCCGTCGCTGTCTGAAAGGACAGGCCATCCGGCACAGGACAGGCAGCCCGCAGCCCCGTCAGCCAGACGGTCGCAGAGACGAGAATCATAGACTTCAACTAAAAAAGGACGCCACGCATGGCGTCCTTTTTTATTGGCTTCTTTGGGGTGGCCCAAACTGTGCGACCGTTTGTCCGCGAAGTCCTGGCCGTTTCCTTCCCATAAAAAAGCAATCATCTCTCCCCGGCCCACCTGCCGCCCCTGCTTTCGTGCGACCGGGGGACGGGCGTACGAAGAAAGCCCGCCGTGGTCAGGCGGGCCTTCACTGATCCGAACAAAAGTTTTTGGGAGGGATGGGGGGAGCTTGAGGGGGGAAGGGGCGACCTTTTTTCAAAAAGGGCCCCCTTCCCCTCTCAAAAAACAACCACCGCCTAGCGCAGGTCGGTGACGCGCTTGGACTTGCTGAAGGTACGGGGCAGGCTGGCGTGGTCGGCAAGCTTCACGGCCACGCGGGCCAGCAGGGACTTGTGCAGGCGCTGTTCCAGCGCGGCCACCAGCTGGGCATCGCCGCCGGAGGTGGCGCCCTGGGCGCGTTCCACGGTCAGGGTCATGTGGTCCAGCGAGCGGTCGTCGCGGGTCAGTTCCACATGATATTCGCCGCCCAGCTCGGGGAAGGCGCCGATGACGTCCATGATCTGGCCGGGGTAGATGTTGACGCCGCGGTAGATGATCATGTCGTCGGAGCGGCCGAGGATGCGGTCATGGCGGGGCATGCTGAGGCCGCAGGGGCAGTCGCCGGGCAGCAGGCGGGAAAGGTCGTGGGTGCGGTAGCGCAGCAGGGGCACGGCCTCCTTGCGCAGGCTGGTGACCACCATCTCGCCCACTTCGCCTTCGGGCACGGGCTGCAGGGTCTCGGGATCGAGGATCTCGATGATGAACATGTCGGCCCAGTAGTGCAGGCCGTTGTGCTCGTCGCAGTCGATGGCCGTACCGGGGCCGTACATTTCGGTCATGCCCGCGATGTCATAGCTGCTTTCCAGACCCAGCTTGCTCTCGATGGCCAGACGCATCTTTTCGCTGCGGATTTCCGAACCGCAGATGACCTTGCGCAGCTTGAGCTTGTCGCGGATACCGGCGCGCTCCACTTCTTCGGCCAGCAGCAGGGCCATGGAGGCCGTGGCGCCGAAACAGGTGGAACCCATGTCGCGCAGGAGCTGCAGATGCATCTCCAGGTTGCCGGGGCCCACGGGGATGGTGAGCATGCCGAAGCGCTCGCTGCCCAGCTGGAAGCCCGCACCGGCCGTCCACAGGCCGTAACCCACGGCCACCTGCATGCGGTCCATGGGGGTCAGGCCCGCCATCTCGTAGCAACGGGCCATCTGCAAGGTAAAATTGTTCACGTCATTGGCCGTGTAGGCCAGGATCTTGCGCTTGCCCGTGGTGCCGCTGGAGGCATGGATGCGCACCACTTCCTCTTCGGGCACGCAGAGCAGGGGCAGGGGATAGCCTTCGCGCAGGTCTTCCACGTCCACAGTGGGCAGACGGCGCAGATCGTCCAGCGAGGTGATGTCGTCAGGCGTGACGCCACAGGCTTCCAGACGTTTGCGGTACTGGGGGGACTTGAAAGCCTGGCGCACGGTGAAGCGCAGGCCTTCCAGCTGCTGGCGGGCGATCTCTTCGGGAGAAAGCCGGGGGATGAAACGGTGAGTCATGGAACTGTCTCCTTGAGATCATGGACCGTGGCAACAGGGGCCACAGGGGGCCGCCGGGACACATCGCCGCAAGGCGGTATCCGCCCTGTGCCGGAGCGGCAAACGGCGAATCCCTTTCCGGCCGGAAACGGCCGATGCGCCCGCCACAGTTTGCCGCCCGTCATTGTGCGCGTTTTTGTCCCAATGGGCAACAGGGAGGAACAGGCGTAGGGAAGGGGCGCTCACGCGCTGTGGGGTGCCCCTATGAAAATGGCCCCGCGCCCCTCCGCATCACATCCCCAACAGGAGGATGTCACAGTCCGGCGGGACGGGGCGCCACGGGCAGCAGACCTTCCAGCTCGATACCGACAGGGCTCACCGAGGCGCGGTAGGGATAGATCTCCACCCCGGCATCCATCGCCTCATAGAACAGGGCCGCATAGGCGGGGTCCACCACGTCCGCCGGACCGAAGCAATGGCCGTCCGGGCGCTGCACCAGATAGAACATGGCCGCGCGTTCGCCGCAGCGCACGATGTCCATGAGCTCGCGCAGATGCTTCTGGCCGCGCTCCGTGGCCGCATCGGGGAAGCAGGCCACGCCGTCTTCCACCATGGTCACGTTCTTGCACTCCACCCACAGCGGCGGCAGATCCGGCCCGGTAAGGCAGGCATCCAGGCGGCTCTCGCCGCGTTTGGCCTCCCGGCGGCATTGCGTGTATCCGGCGGCAAAGGCCAGCCGCCCGGCATGGAAGGCAATTTCTATCATGCGGTTGGGCACGCTGGTGTTGACGCCCACCCAAAAGCCACGGCCCAGGGCGGAGCTATCCGCGTCTTTCTCCCCGCCGGGCAGGGACGGCACGGCCCGTTCGGCCAGCCAAACGGCCTCCTGCGTGTAGGGCAGCTTGCGCGCCGGATTGGCCGCGGGCGAGGCCAGCAGCGGGGCTCCGGCCAGGGTCAGACCCAGCATGCTGCCGGAATTGTTGCTGTGTACCCAGACGTTCTGCCCGTCCAGCAGCATCTCCACACTGAAGCGCTTGTAACGCCTGATGAAACGCCCCACCACACAGCCTTGGGGAAGGGGCAGCAACGGTGTTTTTTCCATGGATCATCCTTAAAAGGGACACAGGGCCGCGAGGAAGGGCCCTCGTTTACAGTCAGATATGAACCTGATACGCTATTGCGCCGTGACCGGAGCGGGCGCGCCGCAGTCCGGCCACTCCTATTCCAGGCAAGGAGCACCCTATGCAGATTTCCGAACGTGTGCGCACCATGAAGCCCTCGCTGACCCTTAGCGTCAACACCCGCGCCATGGAGTTGCGGGCCCAGGGCATACAAGTCACCAGCCTGGCCGTGGGCGAGCCGGACTTCCCCACCCCCAAGCATATCTGTGAGGCCGCCAAGGCCGCCATCGACGCCAATTTCTGCCGCTACACGGCCGTGCCCGGCATCCCCGAGCTGCGGGCCGCGGTGGGCGGTTACTTCAAAAAATTCTACGGCGAGGACATCGCCCCCGAATGCACCATCGTTTCCGCCGGCGGCAAGCATGCCCTGTACAACTTCATGCAGGCCTCCATCAACCCCGGTGACGAAGTGCTGCTGCCCGCCCCCTACTGGGTCAGCTACCCCTATACCATCCAGCTGGCCGGCGGCGTGCCCGTCATCGTGCAGGCCTCGCTGGAACAGGGCTTCAAGGTCACGCCCGAGATGCTGGACGCCAAGTGCACCGACAAGACCAAGCTGCTGGTGCTCAACACGCCCAGCAACCCCACGGGTGCCGTCTACAATGCCGAAGAACTGGCCGCCATCCTGGACTGGGCCGACAGCCGCGACGTCTACGTGCTGACCGACGAGATCTATGACCAGCTGGTCTTCGCTCCGGCCAAGATGGCCAGCGCCGTGCACCACTTCGCCAAAAATCCCGAAAAAGTGGCCATCCTCAACGGCGTTTCCAAAAGCTTTGCCATGACCGGCTGGCGCGTGGGCTATGTGGTGGCCCACCCCGAGATCATCAAGAAAATGTCCAGCATGCAGGGCCACTGCACGTCCAACATCTGCTCCATCTCGCAAAAGGCCGCCCTGGCCGGTCTTACCGGTCCCCTGGATTTCCTGGGCGAGATGCGCAACGCCTTCCAGCGCCGCCGCGACCTGGCCATGGACATCATCAACGGCTGGGATTTCGCCTCCTGCCCCTGCCCGGACGGCGCCTTCTACCTGTTCGTGGATGTGCGCAAGTGCTTCGGCGGCACGGTCAAGAACTCCACCGAGCTCTGCACCTGGCTGCTGGACAAGGCCCGCGTGGCCGTGGTGCCCGGCGCCGCCTTTGGTGACGACAACTGCATCCGCTTCTCCTACGCCGTCAGCGACGACACCCTGCGCGACGCCCTGCAGCGCATCGGCGACGCCCTGTCCCAGCTGCGGTAGAGGCTGTTTCTTGAGGGGAGGGGTTCCCCCTCCCCGCAAACTCCCCTCCCTTTCCCCAGCGCGCTTTATTTGAAGGAGATCCGCCCTCCCGGCAAAAAGCGCCCCGATGAATGCCCGGCTGTACCCGCCAAGCGGGCAGCAGCCATCCCTCAAAGAAGGGGCTCCTGCAGGAGCTCCTTCTTTTTCATTTTTCATACCACTCAGACTCTTTTGCCCTTCCTGCCGGGGGACCGGCAGCGGGGCACGGCCATCATGCCACGCCGACCGCCATCCACCTGAATAAAATGCGTTTGGAGAGGGGTGGGGGCCCGGGGGAGGGGAGGCCGCCCGCGCCTCCCCCGTCCCTGCCTGCCCTCTCGACAAGTCACGGGAGAGGATGGTAAAAAACTCCTTTCCTCATCCTGTCCCTGCAAGGAGATTATCCCGTGTGCCAGAGTGATTTTCCCGCCTATCGCGGTCAGATGGAATATGTGTGCCTGCACTGCGGCCAGCGTTACCCCGGTGACAGCCTGCTCTACACCTGCCCGTCCTGCGGCGGCGTGTTCCTGCTGGAAAACACCAAGTTCGACGAACTGAAACAGCGCAGCGGCGCGGAATGGCGCGAGATCTTCGACCGCCGTGCCTCCACCCGCAGCACGGCCCTGCGCGGCATCTTCCGTTATTATGAACTGCTGGCGCCCCTGCTGGACGAGGAAGACATCGTCTACCTGGGCGAAGGCCTGACCCCCATCGTGGAAGCCGCTCCGGCCCTGCGCGACCGTGTGGGCGTGCCCTTTGCCTACAAGAACGACGGCCAGAACCCCAGCGCCTCCTTCAAGGACCGCGGCATGGCCTGTGCGTTCAGCTATCTGAAATGGCTCTGCCGCCGCCACCAGTGGGACGAGGTGCTGACCGTCTGCGCCTCCACCGGTGATACCTCCGCCGCCGCGGCCCTGTACGCCTCCTATGTGGGCGCGCCCCTCAAGAGCGTGGTACTGCTGCCCCACGGCAAGGTGACTCCGCAGCAGCTCTCCCAGCCTCTGGGCAGCGGCGCCACGGTGCTGGAACTGCCCGGCGTGTTCGACGACTGCATGAAGGTGGTGGAGCATCTGGCCGAGAATTACCGCGTGGCCCTGCTCAACTCCAAGAACAGCTGGCGCATCCTGGGCCAGGAATCCTATGCCTATGAAGTGGCCCAGTGGTACGGCTGGGACGTGTCCGGCCTGTGCATCTTCGTGCCCATCGGCAACGCGGGCAACATCACGGCCGTCATGTCCGGCTTCCTCAAGATGCTGGAACTGGGCATCATCACCAGCCTGCCGCGCGTCTTCGGCGTGCAGAGCGAACACGCCGACCCCGTGTACCGCTACTATGCCGCGCCCAAGGACGCCCGCGTGTGGCAGCCCGTGACCGTCACCCCCAGCGTGGCCCAGGCCGCCATGATCGGCAATCCGGTCTCCTTCCCGCGCGTGCAGCGCCTGGCCGAGAAGTTCATCGAAAAGGGCGGCGAAAAGGCCTTCCAGGTGGTGCAGGTGACCGAACAGCAGATCATGGACGCCATGATCGTGGCCAACCGTCACGGCCACATCGCCTGCACCCAGGGCGGCGAATGCCTGGCCGGTCTGGTCAACGCCCGTGCGCTGGGCCTGGTGGGCGATGACGAGCACGCCGTGCTGGACGCCACGGCCCACGCCCTCAAGTTCTCCGGCTTCCAGGACATGTACTTCAACAACAGCTTCCCCGAAGCCTACGGCGTCAAGCCCCAGGCCGAGCTTTCCAACAAGCCCGAACTGCTGCTGCCCGAAAGCGCCCGCGAAGGTAAGGACGTGGCCACCTTCGCCCGCATGGGCGCCGATGCCGTAGTGGCCCGCCTGGGCCTGAGCCGCAAGTAGAAAATATTCTCCAGTCTTCTATATTAAAACTGTAAAAACGGCAGGATATTTATCCTGCCGTTTTTACAGATAACATAAAACAACTTTAATATGTATAAACTTCTTGATCTCTTCTCCGGCTGCGGAGGAATGACTCTCGGATTTACAGATCCTCGCTTTTGTGGTGGTTTCAAGAGCATCTTCGCTATTGACAATGATAAATCTGCTGCTGCTAGTTATAGCCTTAATTTCGGAAATCATAATGTCTGTGGTGATATTGAAGAATGGATTTTAAAAAATCATGATATTCCTAAAGCAGATATCGTCATCGGAGGACCTCCGTGCCAAGGATTTAGCCTTCTAAATAAATCCAGACATGGTGACGCCCGACGTGCACTTTGGCAGCCATATATGGATATTGTCGCAAGATCCGGTGCAGCAACATTTGTTATTGAAAATGTTCAAGGACTTCTTGGTTCACCGGAACACGAAGCAATCATTCATCGCGCCGCAGAGCTCGGATTTTTGACCACGGCAGCCAGGTTAAACGCAGCTGATTATGGAACTCCGCAAACCAGAATCAGAACCTTTATTTTCGGCTGGAAAAAATGTTTCGCACCTGACGTACCATACCCACCTCAGATGACGCACTCACAATATCCTGAAAAATCTAGACTTCCTCGCTGGAAAACAACCAGAGATGCAATAAGCGACCTTCCCGATCCGGTAGGTACAGATATCCGAGATGTTCCTCCGCCGCTAGATCTTCATTTCGGCCGTAACCCGACAGAAAAAAGTTTATTGCGCTATCAGGCTGTTCCTCCTGGTGGGAATCGCTTTGATCTACAACGCAATGCCCCTGAACTGACCCCTGCCTGCTGGATCAGAAAAACTAGCGGCGGTACAGATTTATTCGGCCGTCTCTGGTGGGATAGACCGTCTGTAACAATTAGAACAGAATTTTTTAAACCGGAAAAAGGTCGTTATCTTCATCCTGAACAACATCGGCCGATAACACATCGAGAAGCAGCGCGTCTGATGGGCTTTCCTGATGATTTCCGCTTTACCGGTTCAAAGACTGAGATTGCTCGCCAAATCGGTAATGCCGTACCGCCTCCGCTCGCAGGAGCAGTGGCTCGACATATCCGTGGTTTGCTTGATGCCTGGCTCTCCTAATGCTTTTTGTGCCGAACGTCATGGCAAATATTGCACAGTGTTATTAAATTATCTGTTGTGTTTTCGCCTCCCGCCGCATGCGGCTTTATATGATGTGCTTCAAGATGGCGCGGATCAGAACGGTTCCACTGTTCATGTGTCCATCCACAATCCTGACAGGTATAGTTATCCCGGACAAGAACATCCCGGTAAATTTTTTCCGGGATTTTTCTGTCATGTTCAGGAGCCTGTCTGTCCTGTTCCAGCACATATACCCCGACAGGCAAATCAGGGCGGCCGGTAAAATGCGTGACTATCGGCCAGCCAAATTCCGTTCGTAATTCACGGATACGACGAGCCCACTCTGTTTTATTTCCGGCAACGTAACGCAATTCATCGATTACCACCTCTTTACCTACAAATTCTCTCATATACTTCAATATTTTATCACGGACACTGTATCCTTGTTTCCGGATATCATTCGCGACATTCCACCTGTATGCGGCTTCAATATCTTGCACATCAGAAATCAAAATATATTGGTCAGGTTTTAAATTTATATTTTCTGTTTCAAATAAAGATTTAATTTCTTCCCGGCTCATAGCCTGAAGCGTCACACCGGTAAGAATCTTCCATCCGTACTGGACTCGTAATTCCCTAACCCTACGGGCGTATTCAGAAATGCCTGCAACGACCATCAATTCATCGCCGGAAACAATTATCCCCTTATACTTTTTGAGATAAGATAAAATGCGATCCCTTGCGGAAGTTATATTTTTCCCCTCGACAAGAGAAGCTCCTAAATTCCGTAAAGTTTCATTCACCGGTACCAGATACAGAACCTGTTCCCGAAGACTTCCATCCTTCAAATACATTTCAAAATTATTGAGAAGATCAATAAGTTTTCGTCTGTACAGCTCAGAATTCTGTTTAACGATGCTCATTTATCCCTCCTAAAAAATCAGTCAATCGTTGTCGCAACATATCTTCATTTTTCATTTCGCACTGCCAGATAACAAGACAAGAATAGCCTAGTTTCTTTAGACTATCCAGTGCGAGCCGATCTCGTTCTTTATTTACAGTAATCTTATGTTTCCAAAATTCATGATTTGTTTTTGGAATTGTTGCCCGCTTGCAGTTTTCATGACCATGCCAAAAACATCCATGAACAAATATAATAGATTTATATTTGGGAAGAACGATGTCAGGTGTCCCCGGCAATTTTTTATTATGGATTCGAAAACGATACCCCATTCTGTGCAAAATAGAGCGCACTTTTTTTTCAGGAGTTGTGTTTTTACTCCTTACCTTTGCCATATTCAGGCTTCTCTGCTCTTTACTCAATCTGTCCATATATAAAAAAAGATGTCGGGAATCCCCGACATCTTTCCTCGATTTTTTCTGAGAATATAACCTATAGTCCCTACTTGGCGGTCTTGGGGTCCGGCTCGGCCATGGCTTCGGGCCAGCGCTCGGCGGCCATCTCGCGCAGTTTGAATTTCTGGATCTTGCCGCTGGCGGTCAGGGGGAAGCCGTCCACCACGGCGATGTAGCGCGGGATCTTGTACCAGGCGATCTTGCCGCGGCAGAAGGCGCGCACGTCTTCGGGCGCCACGGGCACGTCGGGCCGGGCGATGATAAAGGCGCCCACTTCCTCGCCGTACTTGCGGCTGGGCACGGCCACCACCTGGATGTCCAGCACGCCGGGCATGCCCATGAGGAATTCCTCGATCTCGCGCGGGTAAACGTTCTCGCCGCCACGGATGATCATATCCTTGATGCGGCCGGTGACGCGCACGTAGCCGTTCTCGTCCATGGTGCCCAGGTCGCCGGAATGCAGCCAGCCGTCAGGGCTGATGGTGCGGGCCGTCTCTTCGGGCATATTGTAGTAGCCCTTCATGACGTTGTAGCCGCGGCACAGGATCTCGCCCACTTCACCGCGCGGCAGCTCCTCACAGGTCTCGGGGTCGCCGATGCGCACCTCGATGCCGGGCATGGCGCAGCCCACGGTCTCGCAGCGCAGGTGCAGGGGGTCGTCGGGGTCGGACTGGGTCATCACCGGCGAGCCCTCGGTCAGGCCGTAACAGATGGTGATGTCCTTCATGTACATGTCTTCCACCACGCGCCGCATGAGCGGCTCGGGACAGACGGAACCAGCCATGATGCCCGTGCGCAGGCTGGAGACGTCGAAGCGCTTGAACATCTTGTGTTCCAGTTCGGCCAGGAACATGGTGGGCACGCCGTACAGGGCCGTGCAGCGCTCGCTGTCCACGGCGGCCAGCACATGCAGGGGATTGTAGGCTTCGAGGATGACCATGCAGGCCCCGTGGTTGACGCAGGCCGAGACCCCCAGCACGCAGCCGAAGCAGTGGAAGAGCGGCACGGGCAGGCAGACGCGGTCCTCATCGGTGAAGCGCTGGTTGCGGCCGATCCAGTAACCGTTGAGGCCCACGCCCACATGGGTCAGCATGACGCCCTTGGGGAAGCCCGTGGTACCGGAGGTATACTGCATGTTGATGGCGTCCCAGGGGTCCAGGCTGTCCTGCCGGGCCTGGTACTCGGCATCATCGGTCATGACGGACATGGACAGGATCTCGGGCACGGAATACATGCCGCGATGCTTCTCCGCGCCCAGGAAACAGACGCGCCGCAGATGCGGCAGGCGCGCGAAGTTGAGCCGGTCGCGGCTCTGGTAGCGCAGCTCGGGGGCCAGAGTGTAGAGCGTGTCGATGTAATCATGGTCGCGCAGGCTGTCCATGATGAAGATATTCTCGCACTCCGACTGGTTGAGCAGGTATTCCAGCTCGTGTTCACGGTAGTTGGTGTTGACCGTGATCAGGATGGCCCCGATCTTGGCCGTGGCGAACTGCAAGGTCACCCAGTAGGGCACGTTGCTGGCCCAGACGGCCACCTTTTCCCCTTTCTGCACGCCTAGCGCCATGAGTCCTTTGGCGAACAGATCGACGGTATCGGCAAACTCGCGCCAGGTCTGGCGGTAGTTGCGGTCGGCATAGACGATGGCTTCCTTGTCGGGGATGCGGGCCACCGTCTCGTCCAGGATCTGGCCAAGGGTCTTTTCACGCAGTTCGAACAGCGCCTGGCGCTGGCGCACTTTCTCGTCCATGGATCATCCTCATATACCGCGCGGGGTGCGCGGGCTGTGTACGCAAAAGGGCTGGGGAACGACGGAGACTACGGCGTGTAGGTCACGGCCAGCAGCTGGGCCGGGTCGTCGCCGTGCGCGCCCACGTAGTGGGGCACGATGGAGTTGTAATAGATGGTCTCGCCGGCCTTCAGGTAATAGGTCTCGCGACCGTAAACCACCATCAGCTCGCCCTTGAGTACCAGGATGAATTCCTCGCCCTGGTGCGAGATGGTCTTCCGCTCTTCGTCCTTGTCGGGATAGATCTCGATGAAAAAAGGCTCCATGTTGCGGTCGCTCTTGCCCTTGCCCAGCGCCTGATAGATGTAGCTGGAACGGGGAGTGCGTCCGGTGTGCATGGCGGGGTCCACGCTGCCCAGCTGGTCTATGCGGGAAATGATGGGATCGCGGGTGAACTGGTCATCCAGAAAGGTGCCCAGACGTACGCCCAGCGAGCGGGCCACCTTCTGCAGGGGGCCGATGGTGGGATATATCTCGTCATTTTCCATGCGTTCCAGAAAATTGACGGTCAGTCCCGTATTCTGTGAGAGGGTCTCAAGATCCACGTTCCTTTCCTCGCGGAACGTGCGGATGCGCTTTCCGACACTGCTTTTTCCGGCCATGTCTGTCTCCTGTTGCAGCCTGTGCAGAAAAACCAAGGGTAAAAAGTGTTCTGAAAAATATCATAAAGTCTTATGGCCCCGCAAGGCGGCAGTCCGTGCGTAGCGCAAACGTCGAAAAAACGCTAGGCTCACTCCATGACACAGCACAAACGTACGGCCTTGCTGGCCGCAGGACAGGTCCAGGGCGTGGGCTTCCGCCCCTTCATCTACAGGCTGGCCGTGGAAGGCGGCCTTTCCGGCAGCGTGGGCAATACCTCGGACGGGGTGCGCATCGAGGTACAGGGCCCCCCGGAACAGGTGGATGCCTTTGCCGTGCGTCTGCGCCGGGAGCTGCCGCCCCTGGCCCGGCTCACCCGGCTGGAGATCACGGAGCTGCCCCCCGTGGACGGCGAGACGGAATTCGTCATCGTGGCCAGCCACGGCCATGCCGGCCACAGCGTGCTGGTCAGCCCCGATGTGGGCATCTGCGAGGACTGCCTGCACGACATGCACACGCCCGGCAATCCGCGCTTCGGCTATGCCTTCACCAATTGCACCAACTGCGGGCCGCGCTACACCATCACCCGCTCCATCCCCTACGACCGTGCCACCACCAGCATGGCCTGCTTCCCCTTCTGCCCCCGCTGCGAGGCCGAATACCGCGACCCGCTGGACCGCCGCTTCCACGCCCAGCCCGTGGCCTGCCCGCAATGCGGGCCGCGCCTGTGGCTGGTGGACAACCCGCTGCTCCCGCCCGGCGGCACCCTGCCCCCGGACAGCGCCCCGGCAGGCTGGCCCGGCCCGGAGACCCTGCCGACGGAAGTGTCCATGCGGGATGCCGTGGCACGGGCGGCCGCCCTGCTGCGGGACGGCCGTCTGCTGGCCCTCAAGGGCCTGGGGGGCTTCCAGCTGGCCTGTGACGCCCGTTCCGCCCGCAGCGTGGCCCTGCTGCGCCTGCGCAAGCGGCGCCCGCACAAGCCGCTGGCCCTGATGGTGCCGGATCTGGCCACGGCACGGGAGCTGTGCGACCTTGCCCCGGAGCACGAGGCCCTGCTGCTCTGCCCGGAAAAGCCCATCGTGCTCTGCCCGGCCCGCAAAGGCTGCCTGCCCCCCGCCATCGCGCCGGATACCGCCGGCATCGGTCTCATGCTGCCGTACACGCCCCTGCATGCCGTCCTTTTCGACGAGCTTGTCCGCCTGACCGCTGCGGCCGGAGAGCCCGCGCCCGTGCTGGTCATGACCTCGGCCAATGCCAGCGGCGAGCCCATCTGCCTGGGCAACCGCGAGGCCCTGCGCCGTCTGGCGCATCTGGCCGATGCCTGGCTGCTGCACGACCGTGACATCCTGGTGCGCGTGGACGACAGCGTGGCCGGTGTGCGTCCCCTGCCCGCCGACGGGGAAAAACCCGCCGCGGCGCCCTTTTTCTACCGCCGGGCACGCGGCTATGTGCCCCGTCCGGTGATGCTGCCCGAAGCCTGGGGCACGGATCTGCCCTGCGTGCTGGGCGCGGGCGGCGAGCTCAAGGCCACGCTCTGCCTGACGCGCGGCAACGAGGCCTTCGTCAGCCAGCATGTGGGCGACCTGGAGAACGCCCCCACCTTCGGTTTTTATGAGGAAGTGGCCCGCCACCTGCAGGATCTGCTGGAGGTACGGCCCGCCGCCGTGGTCTGCGACCTGCACCCGGATTTCCTCTCCAGCCGCCATGCCACGGAACTGGCCCGGCGCGAGGGCCTGCCCCTCTGGCATCTGCAACATCATGCCGCGCACGCGGCCGCCGTGCTCACCGAACACGGCCACACCGGCCCGGCCCTGGCCCTGACGCTGGACGGCACCGGCCTGGGCACGGACAAGAGCATCTGGGGCGGAGAGCTGCTGTTCATGGAACTGGACGCGCCCCGCTGGCAGCGTCTGGGCCGCCTGACGCCCTTCCGCCTGCCCGGCGGGGAGGCCGCCATCCGCGAGCCCTGGCGCATCGCCCTGGGCCTGGCCCTGCAGACCGGCCTGGCCCCCGAAATGCTGGCCGGGATCTGGACGGCCTGCGCTGAAGGCGGGGACGATGTCCGTCGTGCGCCGCAGGCCATGGCCCTCACGGCGGTCAGCGAGATGTGGCGCCGGGGTCTCAACTGTCCGGCCACGTCCAGCGCCGGGCGCCTGTTCGATGCCGTATCCGCCGCGCTGGGCCTGTGCACGCACATCACCTATGAAGGGCAGGCCGCCATCCGTCTGGAAGACGCCGCCGCCCGCAGCGCCCTGCCGGGACAATGGTGGCGTATGGGGCCGGAAGAGCTGCGGGCCCCGCAGCCGGGACACGAGCTGCTGCCCGCCCTGCCCCTGACGGACGAAGACGGCCTTTTACAACTGGACGGCACGGCCCTGTTCGCCGCCGTGCTGGCCCGGCGCGACCGTCTGCCCGTGGAAGATCTGGCCGCCCGTTTCCACTGGCAGCTGGCGCAGGGCTTCACGGCCCTGGCCGTCCGGGCCGCCGCGTCCACGGGCGTGCGCGTGGTGGGCCTTTCCGGCGGCGTCATGCAGAACGCCCTGCTGGCCCGCCTGCTGCCGCTGCTGCTTACGGCGCATGGCCTCACTCCCCTGTGCCAGCAGGAAGTGCCGCCCGGTGACGGCGGCATCTCTCTGGGGCAGGCCGCCTGGGCACAGGCCTGTTTGCGGGCCGGTCTACCGTCGGAATTGGCATAGATCCAAGACAGCCATAAGCGTCTTGGGAGGCCCCGCTGCCGGGAAAGAGCTGTGCGTTTCTTTGTCAATCTATTGAAATAAAAGGATAAAAAAGAAAAATCACTTTTTTTGATTTTTTCGTTGACAGCCAGGGGCTTTTTGGGCAGTATGCATTTCTGCCGAGGGGCTGTAGCTCAGTTGGGAGAGCGCTTGAATGGCATTCAAGAGGTCAGGAGTTCAATTCTCCTCAGCTCCACCAAAAAGGAAATCAGGGTTTGCGGAAACGCAAACCCTTTTTTCGTTTTCGGCTCCCGCCATTTTCCTCATCCCCGCCACATGACGCCTCTGCGTCATTCTGTGACATTTTCACGGAGCCCATCTTCCCCCGTTGCCCTTTTTCCCGTAGCGCGCTACTAGGGGAAAAAGGACCGTCAATGACCCGGTCCAAAGAAGGAGGAAGATGAGATGAAAGGATTGTTCGCTTCCCTGGCAATGCTCTGCGCTCTGTGCGTGGCCCTGCCCGCCGCTCAGGCCAAGCCCATCCCCGGTGCCAAGTACACCTACACCCTGAAAAGCGTCATGCCCGTGGCCGGTCGCCAGGGCGTGGCCTGCGACGGCAAGTTCATCTATGTGAGCTGCAGCAAGGCCCTGTACAAGTACGACATGAACGGCAAACTGGTGGCCGAGAACAAAAAGCCCTTCGAAGGCTACTCCATCCCCTCCAACCACATCGGTGACATCGACGTCTACAACGGCGAGATCTATGTGGGCGCCGAAAACTTCATGGACGGCGTGGGCAAGGACATCCAGATCGCCATCCATGACGCCAACACCCTGAAATTCAAGCGCACGTTCAAGTTCGAGCCCAAGTCCGGTCAGGAAGAAGTCTCCGGCATCACCGTGGACCCGGTCAAGAAGACCGTGTGGATGTGCTCCTGGGTGGGCGAAGAAAGCGGCCGTCATCTGTATGAATACGACCTCAAGGGCAACTACCTGCGCAAGGTGCATCTGCAGCCCGTGCCGCAGTGGGTGCAGGGTGTGTTCTACTACAACGGCTCTCTGTTCATGACCGCTGACGACGGCACCGCCGACGACAACGAACCCGACCACCTGTACCGCATCGACATCACCTCGGACAGCAACGCCCATGTGTACATGGAAAAGGTCTTCGATGAAGCCATCAAGCAGGGCGAGATCGAAGGTCTGTGCGTCGATCCCTCCACCGGCGACCTGCTGGTGCACATGAACCGTGGCGCCCGCATCGTGCTGGGCATGGGCAAGGGCTTCTACCCCGGTTACACCGAGGAAGTCCACGAGATCTACCGCTACAGCATGGAAGCCAAGCAGCCCCCGCGCCGCTAGGCATCGTGTCTGACCTGCCTTTCCGGGCCGCCTTCGGGCGGCCCTTTTTCGTGCCCGCCTCCCTTGACGCCGCCTGCCCTGCCCGCTATGCCCATGCCGCAATCTTTCCGCAGGAGACAGGCATGGACCTTCGCAAAATACTGCTCATTTCCCTGGGGCACCTCAGCTGCGACCTCAACGGCGGCGCGCTGCCCTCGCTGATGCCCTATCTGGCCGCGGCCCACGGCTTCAACTATCAGGCCGCTGGCGCCCTGATGTTCGCCTATTCGGCCACCTCTTCCCTGGTACAGCCCGTATTCGGCTATCTGGCCGACAAACACGCCCGTTCCTGGTTCGTGCCGCTGGCCGTGCTGCTGGCGGGCGGCAGCCTGGGCCTGGTGGGCTTTCTGGACAGTTACTGGGCCATCTTCCTCACCCTCATGCTTTGCGGCGTGGGCGGCGCCCTGTTCCATCCCGAAGGGGCCCGTTATGCCAATCTCGTCTCCGGTAACCGCAAGGGCGCGGGCATGAGCATCTTTTCCGTGGGCGGCAACAGCGGCTTCGTGGTGGGGCCGTTGCTGGTGGCCGGGGCCACCTTCGTGGCGGGCCTGCACGGCACGGCCGTGTTCCTGCTGCTGTCCCTGTGTACGGCCTCGTTCCTCTTTTTCCAGATGCGCGGCTGGCAGCGCCAGATCCCCCAGAGCAATGCCGCCGCCGGACAGGCCGAACCGCGCAACGACTGGCATGCCTTCGGCGTGCTGACCCTGGTCATCGCCTCGCGCTCCATCCTTTTCCTGGGCTTCAATACCTACATCCCCATGTACTGGCATGACGTCTTCGGCCAGAGCAAGGAATTCGGCGCCATGATGCTGGCCTTCTTCTGCGTCTGCGGCGTCAGCAGCAACGTGCTGGGCGGTTTCTGGGCCGACAGGATCGGCTATGCCCGCATCATCCGTCTTTCGTGGTGGCTGGCCCTGCCCGCGGCCCTGGCCTTTGCCTGGGTGGACAGCATGTGGCTGGCGGCCCTGCTGCTGGCTCCGCTGGCCGTGGGCCTGTTCGCGCCCTTCAGCTCCATGGTGGTGCTGGGCCAGAAGCTGCTGGCCCGCAACATGGGCTTCGCCTCGGGCGTGACCCTGGGCCTGCCCATGACCCTGGGCGGCATGGCCATGCCCCTGCTGGGCTGGATCGCGGACAATTTCGGCGGTCTGGGCACGGCCATGGCCTGCCTGGTGCCCGTGGCGGCCCTGGGGGCGCTGGCCTCCCTGCGCCTGCGGGACGACGCTGCCGGGGAGCATGCGTGATGCCGGTCGCCGGTCTTGCAAGCCCCGTGGGGCCGCTCTGGCTCACGGAAAAGGACGGGCATCTGGTGGCCCTGGACAGGACATGCCCGTCCCCGGCCCACTGCCCGCCCGAGGCCATCTCCCTGCCGGGACAGCCCGTGACGAGCCCCCTGCTGCAGGAGGCCCGGGAACAGCTGGCGGCCTACTTTGCGGGCCGCCTGCGCCGCTTCGACCTGCCGCTGGCCCCGCAGGGGACGCCCTTCCAGCTGCGCGTCTGGCGGGCCCTGCAGGACATCCCCTACGGACGGACCTGCTCCTACGGCGAGCTGGCCGCGGCCGTGGGCAGCCCGCGTGCCTGCCGTGCCGTGGGCCAGGCCAACGGCCGCAACCCGCTGATGATCGTCATCCCCTGCCACAGGGTCATCGCCGCCGGTGGCGGCCTGGGCGGCTACAGCGGCGGTCTGGAGGTCAAACGCTTCCTGCTGCGTCTGGAGGCGGGGCTGCCCCTGCCGGCAGACCGCTGACGCCCCCTGCTCCCTCCCCGGCGGTTGCCTCCTGGCGCGAGTACAGGTATTATGGATAAGTTCGTATCTTTACTGTCGTTTTTGATACAGAACTGCAAAATGACAGTAAAAGTATGACATACTTTGTCATAATACCCTGTCCTTCAGCCCCAGAGTGCGGACCATGAACACGATCCATACCATCTGTATCGTCGATGACGACGAGGAAATCCGCTCCTTGCTTTCCGACTATCTGCGTCGCAACGGTTTTTCCACCTGTACGGCGGGGAACGCGGCGGAGTTCCTCGAGATCCAGCGCCGCGTGCCCTGCAGCCTGATCGTCATGGACATCATGCTTCCCGGCATGAACGGGCTGGAACTGTTCCGTACCCTGCGCGCCGAATCCACGGTACCCGTCATCTTCCTCACCGCGCTGGGCGACATCACCGACCGCATCGTGGGGCTGGAACTGGGCGCCGACGATTACCTGAGTAAGCCTTTCGAGCCCCGCGAGCTGCTGGCCCGCATCCGTACCGTGCTGCGCCGCACCGAGGGCAGCACCCGCCGCGACCAGCCCGAGACCACGCCCCTGCAGTTCGCAGGCTGGCTGCTGGACCGCAGCGCCCGCCATCTGGTGGCGCCCGACGGAGTGGTGGTCTCCCTGAGCGGCACGGAATACCGCCTGCTGGAGATCTTTTTGCAGAACCCTCAGCGGGTACTCAGCCGCGACGAGCTGCTGGAACGCACCCAGGGCCGCAACGCCGTGCCCTATGACCGCAGCATCGACGTGCAGATCAGCCGTTTGCGCACCCGCCTGCGCGACAACGGCCGCGAGCCCCAGCTCATCAAGACCGTCCGCGGCGACGGCTACGTGCTGGCCACGGACGTGCGCCCGCAGTTCGTGCGCCCGGCCCTGCCCGTGGATGCCCCCATCATGCCCGGAAAGTAGCATGCGCGCCTTCCTTGCCCGTCTGCTGCGCAGCCTGACCTCCACCACGCTTTCCGCACAGCTGGCGGGCATGCTCATCGGCGGCATCCTTTTCCTGCACGGTGTGGCCACCTTCACGGTCCAGCTGGTGGAAGAACGGCAGGCGGCCCGCTCCGCCCTGCTGGAACAGGCCAACAGCCTGGCCCTCTCCCTCCAGCTCCTGCACTCCGAACCCTTCGAGTACAAGCGCTCCCTGCTGGAGCGACTGGAACGCCTGGACGTGGTCCACCTGAGCCTGAGCGATGCCCCCAATCCGGCCCGGCAGGCCAAGGACGAACGCGCCCTGTATCTGCGTGACCGCCTGCGCAAGAACCTGAACAGCATCGAGACCGATCTGGACACCCGCGAAATGCTGACCGAGGTCCAGCGCGTGCATGTGGCCGACAGCATGAACCCCACCCTGCGCCGCCATGTGCCCTGGACGCATGTGTACGAAAGCCGGGTGAGCGTGCGCCTGGATGACGGCAAGTGGCTGTGCGTGGTCATCAGCAGCGATGCCTATGATTTCTCCCCCAGCCAGGCATCCCTGACCATGCTCCTGCTGGAAGCGGGCCTGCTGATCCTGCTTATCCTGGTGGTGGTGCATCGCGTGGTGCGGCCCTTGCGGGTGCTCTCCGGCAAGGCCGAGAGTTTCGGCCGCAATCTCTACACCGCCCCCCTGCCCGAAGACGGGCCCACCGAAGTGCGCGAGGCCGCCCGGGCCTTCAACAAGATGCAGGAGCGCATCCGCGCCGGTGTGGGCCAGCACGAACGCATCCTGGCCGCCGTGGCCCACGACCTGCGCACCCCCCTGACCCGCATCCGCCTGCGCGTGGAGAGCATGGACCCCGCTTCCCCCCTGCGGGCCAAGCTGCTGGGAGACATCGACATCCTGGGCGGCATCATGGCCAACAGCGCAGAGCTCACCCGCGGCAGCGCCCGCGACGAGGCCGCCGTGCGCATGGACATGAACGCCCTGCTGGACAGCCTGGTCTCCGACCGGCAGGACATGGGACAGGACGTCAGCCTCGAAGGCAGCTGTGCCCGCCCCTGGACGGTACGCCCCAACAGCTTCCGCCGCTGTCTCTCCAATCTGCTGGACAACGCCCTGCGCTATTCCGGCAGTGTCCGCATCCAGCTCCGGGAAAAAGACGATATCCTGCAGATCGACGTGCTGGACGACGGCCCGGGCATCCCCCCAGATATGCTGGAACAGGTCTTCGAGCCCTTCTTCCGCCTGGACGAGGCCCGCAGCCCCCACACCGGCGGCAGCGGCCTGGGCCTGAGCATCGCCCGCAGCATGGCCTGCCGCAACGGCGGGGAACTGAGCCTGCACAACCGGCCGGAAGGCGGCCTGTGTGCCCGCCTGTGCCTGTACCGCTCGGCCATGGAGACCGAGAACCTGTAGTCCGAGGGACGGGAAGATCTGCCAAGCCCTCATGTGAAGGCCGGACTTCTTCCAGCGTGGCCACAGCTTCGACTTTCCCCACGCCTGTGCCCGGCCTCCCTGAACGCCCTGCGGCCCCGCGCCCCTGCCGCCCGTGGCGATGCCCCTGCATCATCCTCCTTTTCCCCGCAGGGATGGCCGCACGGCCCGCAGCCGCCCTTTTCTCTCCACTGTGCCGCAGGAAGCAAAGGCTTTGCACCCGGCAGGCATTGCGGTATGCTTTTCTGCCGTCCGGCCCGTCACGCCGGTGCACAAGGAGAAGCCATGAAGAACTTTTTGACCCTGCAATCCGTGGAGACCGTGCTGGGGCATCTGCGCGCCCTGCCCGTCCTGCCCGCGGAGACCGTCCCCCTGACGGAAACCCTGGGCCGCCGCCTGGCGGAAGCCCTGCACGCCCCTGCCGACCTGCCCGGTTTCGACCGTTCCACCGTGGACGGATTCGCCGTGCGTGCCCGTGATGTCTTCGGCGCGCAGGAAGGTTCCCCCGCCCTGCTGGAATGCGTGGGCGACTGCCCCATGGGCGCCGTGCCGGACATCAGCCTCCAGCCCGGCCAGTGCGCGCGCATCCTCACGGGCGGCATGCTGCCCGATGGCGCGGATTGCGTGGTCATGGTGGAATATTCCCGCCCGGCCGGCGGCAACATGGTGGAGCTCACCCGCACCCAGGCTCCCGGTGACCATGTGGTCATGCGTGACGAGGACGCCGCCGCCGGTGACTGCATCATCCCCGCGGGCCGCAAGCTGCGCCCGCAGGAGATCGGCCTGCTGGCCTCCTTCGGACAGAAGGACGTGGCCGTACGCCGCGCGCCCCGGGTGGCCATCATCTCCACCGGTGACGAGGTGGTGCCTATCGGGAGCGAGCCCCGCCCCGGCCAGGTGCGGGACGTCAATTCCTACAGCCTTGCCGCCCTTTGCCGCAGTGCCGGTGCCAGCCCGACGCTGGCCGGTCTGGTGCGTGACGACGCCGAGGCCCTGCGCCGCACGGTGCTGGCCGCGCTGGACGAGGCCGATGTGGTGGTGGTCTCCGGCGGCTCCTCCGCCGGTATGCGCGACCATACCGTGGATGTCTTCACCTCCGTGCCCGGCAGCGAGCTGCTGACCCACGGCGTAGCCATCAGCCCCGGCAAGCCCTTCATCCTGGCCCGCAGCGGCGGCAAATGCCTCATGGGCCTGCCCGGTCATGTGAGCAGCGCCCTGGTCTGCGCCCGCGCCTTCCTCGTGCCCCTGCTGGAGCATCTGCAGGGCAGCGCCGGGGACGAGCTCGTCCCCTCCCTCACCGCCCGCCTGACCCGCGCCGTAGCTTCGGCCCAGGGCCGCCGCGACTACATCCGCGTCAAACTGGTGCCCGCCAGCGCCGCGGCCCTCGAGGCCGCCTGGCTGCCCCAGGGCCTGGACTGCTCCGATGTGGACTGGCTGGCCCAGCCGCTCATAAAGCCTTCCGGCGTGGTCTCCGGCCTGGTGGAGGCCGACGGCCTCGTCATCTGCGCCGAGAACCGCGAAGGCCTCACCGCCGGGGAACGCGTGCGCGTGGAGCTGCTGTCGTAGATCCAGATCTTTTCGGGGGAAGGAACCCCCTTTTACGAGCGCAAAAAGGGGGTTCCTTCCCCCGTGCCCCCATCTTCCCCCCAATGCGCTTTATAAAAGGGACTGACCGCCTGCCATTTTTGAAATGACGGCCCCGTTCCAAGGCAGAAACGGGAAAAGATGTCATGCCGACACCGGGAGGATGCAATACCTTCCGGTTATGCGGCGGGAAGCCCTTCCGGCCTCCATTCGAGATATTGGGAGATATTTATGAAACGCGAACGTCATACCTATCTGACTTTGCAGACCGTGGAGGCCGCCCGCCAGGGCTGGCTGGACCGCATCAGCGCCGAGGGCCGCGAACTGGCCACGGAGCGCGTGCCCCTGTCGGCGGCCCTGCACCGCGTGCTGGCCGAGCCCGTGGCCGCGCGCCGCTCTTCCCCGGCCTTCCACGGAGCGGCCATGGACGGCATCGCCGTCAACGCCGAATCCACCTTCACCGCCTCCACCCGGCGGCCCCTGCGCCTGACCATCGGCACCGACGCGTTCTGGATCAATACCGGCCATCCCCTGCCCGCAGGCACCAATGCCGTGGTCATGGTGGAGAACGTCAATACCGAGCCCGACGGGCAGCATGTGGTCATCGAGAAGGCCGCCTTCCCCTGGCAGCATGTGCGCAAGCTGGGCGAGGACATGGTGGCGTCCGAGATCATCCTGCCGCCCGGCGTCTGCATCGGCCCCTACGAGCTGGGCGCGCTGGCCGCAGGCGGCGTGCTGGAACCACTGGTGTTCAAAAAGCCCCGCGTGGGCATCATCCCCAGCGGTACCGAAATCGTGCCCCTCACCGAGGCCCGCGAAGAAGACCTGTGCGCGGGCCGCTGCCTGCCGGAGTTCAACTCCTACATCTTCTCGGCCATCGTGCAGGAGGCCGGAGGCGAGGCCTTCACCCTGCCCATCGTGCCTGACGATCCCGAAGCCATCAGCGCGGCCATCGACGCGGCCATCGACCAGGGCGCGGATCTGGTGCTGCTCAATGCCGGTTCCTCGGCGGGCAGCCACGACTATTCCGCCGACGTCATCGCCCACAAGGGCGAGCTGCTGACCCACGGTGTGGCCGTCATGCCCGGCAAGCCCACGGCCCTCGGCATGGTGCGCGGCGTGCCCATCATCGGTTCGCCGGGCTATCCCGTCTCGGCCATCGTGGCCCTGGAGGAATTCGTCCAGCCCCTGCTGGCCCTGCTCCAGAAGCGCTGCCTGGCCCACCGCGAAACGGTCACGGCCCTGCCCGTCAATCCGCTGCCCTCCCGTCCCGGCATGGAAGAACGCATCCGCGTCAAGCTGGGCCGGGTGGACGACACCTTCTTCGCCGTGCCCCTGCCGCGCGGCGCGGGAACCGTCACCAGCCTGAGCCGGGCCGACGGCATCATCAGCGTGGCCCGCGACTGCGAGGGCATCAGCCGTGACGAGCCCGTACAGGTGCAGCTGCTGCGCCCCCGCCAGCAGGTGGAAGGCACCTTGCTGGCCATCGGCAGCCACGACAACACCCTGGATCTCATCGACAGTTTCCTGCGCCGCGAGCATCCGCGCTTCCGTCTGGCCTCGGCCCATGTGGGCTCGCTGGGCGGCCTCATGGCCCTCAAGCGCCACCAGTGCCATCTGGCGGGCAGCCATCTGCTCAATGATGCCGACGGCGTCTACAACCGTCAGGCCCTGCGCGACAACCTTCAGGGCGAGCCCATGCTGCTGGTGCGTCTGGTGGACCGCGAGCAGGGCCTCATCGTGGCCCCCGGCAACCCGCTGGGCATCCATGACATCGCCGACCTGGCCCGCGAGGACGTGCGCTTCATCAACCGCCAGCGCGGCAGCGGCACCCGCGTGCTGCTGGATTACCGCCTGAAGCAGCTGGGCATCCGCCCGCAGCAGCTGGCCGGGTATGAGGACGAGGAATACACGCACATGAACGTGGCCGCCGCCGTGCTTTCCGGCCGCGCCCATACCGGTCTGGCCGTGCGCGCCGCCGCCTGCGCCCTGGGCCTGGACTTCGTGCCCGTGGGCGTGGAGGAATACGATCTGGTCATCCCGCAGCGCTACGCCGAGGACGAACGCATCCTCGCCCTGCTGGATGTCATCCGCTCCGAGGCCTTCCGCAAGGAAGTGGCCGCCCTGGGCGGCTACGGCGTGGAAAAGACCGGTCAGGTCATCTGGGAATACGACGGCCGCTAGGCCGGGATAGTGTTGGGAGCTCTTCGGGGGAGGGGGCTATGGCCACAGCCGGAACAAGCGCCTTTCCCCGTTGCTTCCTTCCTCATGACGCTCATTGGAAAAAAAGCGCGAGGAAAAGTCCGTACGACACTGGCCGATGGCGCCGCAGTCCGTCCCCTCGGTGACGCAGAGGCCTTACGGCAAGCGGTAGGCTCCTGAGGGGCTCACCGTAAAAATATATCCCGCAGGAGGCCCATGGATGCTGACCTTGCTGGCCCTGTACGGCGGGCTGTTCCTCACCGCGCTGGTGGCGGCCACCCTGCTGCCCGCGCAGTCGGAGCTGCTGCTGGGCACCCTGCTGGTGCAGAGCGGGGAACCGGCCTGGGCCCTCATCACCGTGGCCACCTTGGGCAACAGCGCGGGCTCGGCCGTCAACTGGTGGCTGGGCCGTTATCTCACCCGCTTTCAGGATCGCCTCTGGTTCCCCTTCTCGCCGGAGTCCCTGCGCAAGGCCGAGGGTTGGTACCACCGTTACGGCCGCTGGACCCTGCTGTGCAGCTGGATGCCCGTCATCGGCGATCCCCTGACCCTGGTGGCCGGTACCTTGCGCGAGCCCCTGCCCTCCTTCCTGCTTCTGGTGGTGCTGGCCAAACTGGGCCGCTATCTGGCGGTGGCCAGCGTGGCCCTGGCGCTTTGGTGATGCCTGGGAATTGACGGTTGGACAGACACATGACATTTTGTCTCCAAAATGACCTGGAGACATCAATATGAGCTTGGGACTGTTTTCCGATTCCGGCAACCTTGATTTGTTAAAAAAAGTACGCAACTTCCTTTCACAGAAAGAGCTTGCAGCCCGTTTGCATTATACACCGCGACAGATCGCGCGCTGGGAAAAAGGTGAAAGCCCCCTTCCCCACGCCCTGCTGCCTGCACTGAGGGAAATTCTGCAAATTGAAGAGCAGAAGGACTGCGATTTTACATTTATTGATCTGTTTGCAGGAATAGGAGGCATCAGGCTAGGATTTGAAGCAAATGGCGGGAAATGCATCTTTACCAGTGAGTGGGACAGCTATGCCAGAAAAAGCTATATTGCCAACTTTGGGGAAGCGCACCCTGTCACCGGAGATATTACCGCTGTTGATGCTGCAGACATTCCGGACCATGACGTCCTGCTTGCAGGTTTTCCGTGCCAGCCTTTCAGCATTGCCGGTGTCTCCAAAAAAAATTCTCTTGGCCGCCCCCATGGCTTTGAATGTACCACTCAGGGGACCCTCTTTTTTGATGTAGCCAGAATTATTGCCGCAAAACGTCCAAAGGCTTTTTTGCTTGAAAATGTCAAAAATCTTGTTTCCCACAATAAAGGGCATACCTTTGCAGTAATCAGGGAAACTCTTGAAAAAGAACTGGGCTATCATATCGCCTACAAGGTCTTGGACGGAAAACATTTTGTTCCCCAGCACCGGGAGCGCATCCTGATAGCAGGTTTCGCCCATGAAACAGACTTTTCGTGGGATGATATGAGCCTGCCTCCGGCAGGCCAGAAAAAGCTGCGGGATATCCTCCATCCGCAAGACGGATCTGAACAGGACATGGACGATGGCAGGTTTACGGATCCCCGGGGACAGGTACTCCCCAAATATACGCTTACCGACAATCTCTGGACCTACTTGCAGGGCTATGCCGCAAAACACCGTGCCAAAGGCAACGGCTTTGGATGCTCTGTAACCGGACCTGACGATATCGCCAGAACCCTGTCTGCCCGCTACTACAAGGATGGTTCCGAAATTCTTGTTTTCCAGGGAGAGAACCGCAATCCCCGCCGCCTGACGCCACGTGAGTGTGCAAGAATCATGGGCTTCCCCGATACGTTCAAAATTGTTGTCTCCGATACACGAGCCTACAAACAGTTTGGCAATTCCGTCATTGTTCCCCTGATGAAACGGGCAGCGGAACATATGAAACCATATATTATGAAAGAAAAAAAACTGGCTTCCTCCTGTATTGTGGAATCTTGCCCCCATGACTGATATTGTAGACAGAAAGACCCGCAGCAGGATGATGTCCGGCATCCGCTCCCGTAATACCCGCATAGAGATTACCGTCAGAAAACGGCTGTTTTCTCTCGGATTCCGCTACCGTATCAATGACCGCCGCCTTCCCGGAAAGCCTGATATGGTTTTCCCCAAATACAGGGCAGTCATTTTTACACACGGATGTTTCTGGCATGGGCATGACTGCAAATACTTTCGTCTTCCCTCAACAAACCGTGATTTCTGGCAGACAAAAATCGACCGCAACAAAAAGCGGGATGGAGAGGTTGTCGCCCTGTTGCATGAAAACGGCTGGCGCGTGGCCATTGTCTGGGAGTGCGCCCTGCGCCAGAAACAGCTGCCGGAGCTGGATGCTGTCACCCGCCTTTTGTCAGACTGGCTGCAGCACGGGACTGAGGATCTGGAGGTGCAGGGATGAAAAAAGGATTTCTTTCAGAATATTTCCGCAGTGTAGCCTCAAAGCGGCTGAGTAATGTTGAAGTCAATCCCAAGAGTTCCCGTCAGCATGAATTCAATGGAGTAACTGGACTAAAAAAAATTCTTGGTACTACAAGGAAAAAGATAAATGCCACTTTATGTTATTTCAGTGATGACATGGAGGAAGGTGTCCGGGAAGAAGATTGCCTTACATGGTATGACTCACGCAAAAAACCCCGTAGTGAATACCGTCTGTATTTTCAAAAAACTGAATTTCGGAGAAAAGCCACCGCTAATGACCTTTTTGTCATGGCTATTAAAAATGATGGTTCTGCTTTTATTATTATTGCCAAACAGGGATCTACAGCAGAACAGCAACTTATGTGGCTTTTCAATCTTCCTGAACACTCTAAAAAATCTTTTACAATTCGGGAAGAATCAGAAAATGATAGCATAAAAACAGGGATATTTTCCCAGCATCTTCTGGAACAGCTTGGTATTGTTTTACCTTCTACAGAGGAAAGTTGCCTTGAAGAAATGCTGTGCAGATTTAATGGTAAGTTCCCTTCTACTCTAGATTTTTCAGCTTTTGCCCGTGAAAAAGTCGGGGATTTCGATGCCTATGACAACAGGGCTGATGACGTTTTAAGTACATGGATGCAAAAAGAAGAAGCCCTTTTTCGTACGCTGGAGCGGCACCTTGTCGGCAAGCGGATTGATGAAGGATTTTCAGGAGACACCCGTGTTGACAAATTCATTTCCTTCTCGCTGTCCGTTCAAAACAGGCGGAAGTCACGTGCAGGAAATGCTCTCGAAAATCATCTGTCCTTTCTGTTTGAAAGGCTGAATATCAAGTTTTCCCGTACCCCCCAGACAGAAGGACATTCAAAGCCCGACTTTTTGTTTCCCGGTATCGAAGCATACAGAAATCCTTCTTTCCCTGCCCGCAATCTTACCATGCTTGGTGTAAAGACAACCTGCAAAGACCGCTGGCGCCAAATTCTGGCAGAAGCAGACCGGATAGAGGAAAAGCATCTGTTTACCTTGCAGTCCGGCATAAGCCAAAACCAGACAGATGAAATGGGCGCCCACAAGGTCCAGCTTGTCATTCCCAAGCAGATCCACGGCTCATTCAGCCTAGCCCAGCAAAGGAAGCTTATGAGCCTTGACGAGTTTATCGGACTTGTCAGGGAACGGCAAAATGACTGCCCCCTCTCCGCGACACGCGTGCCAGCAATTCATTATTGACTTGGACAAAAGTTTCAGAGTGGGGTGGGGGAGTTTGAGGGGGCGGGGGGAACTTTTTTCCGTCAGGAAAAGTTCCCCCCGCCCCCTCAATATCGTCACCGGCCAGTATCCGGTGACGAGCTTTGTTCCAACGGCCTATTTCACGCGGCGTCACCGTCCAGCACCAGCACATGGGCGTGAAGGCCGGCCTTGCGGGCCGCCGCGGCGCGGGCCTCGGCCTCGGCACGGCAGCGGGGGCAGGCATGGCGGGGGATGAGCAGGCACAGGGAGCGGGCCACGCGCTCGGAGCTGGTCTCGAAGCAGCCCAGGCCGGAGCAGTCCGGGCACAGGCGCCAGCTTTCGCGCTG
Organism: Desulfovibrio sp. SGI.133; assembly: GCF_050313955.1. Lineage (NCBI taxonomy): Bacteria > Pseudomonadati > Thermodesulfobacteriota > Desulfovibrionia > Desulfovibrionales > Desulfovibrionaceae > Desulfovibrio > Desulfovibrio sp. SGI.133. The sequence continues at coordinate 68,261 of NZ_JBNPMK010000003.1, forward strand.
GCTCTCGCGCAGCATGTCCGTATCGTAGAAGACGTGCTTGCGCCGCGTCCACCAACCGTTCTCTTCCTCACCTTCCTGCGGCACGGACGGCGGGTTGTGGTACAGCTCCAGCAGGCCGTCGCAAAGGCGGGCGATGTAGTCGCTGATCTTCTGTTTCTGGCGGGTGCTCTCGGGCCGCCACTGGGGCTCGCGGATGTCCCCCGCGTCCAGACCGGCCAGCGCCAGACAGATGCCCAAGTTCACATAGGGCAGGGCGCCGCGGATGGCGTAGCCGCCTTCCAGCACGGCGATGTCCGGGTTCAGGGCACGGTTGAGGGCCGCATATCCCTGGGCCGAGAGCTTCATGTTGGCCAGCGGATCCGTGAAGTGGTTGTCCTGCCCGGCGGAATTGATGACCAGATCGGGCTTGAAGTCCGCCAGCATGGGCAGCACGGCATGCTCGATGGCGTAAAGGTAGCCCTCGTCCGAAGTCTCGGGCGGCAGGGGGATGTTGATGGTGCGGCCCAGCGCACCCGGCCCGCCGCATTCCTGCGGGAAGCCCGTGCCTGGATAGAGGGTGCGGCCGTCCTGATGCAGGGAGATGAACAGGGTGTTCGGGTCGTTCCAGAAGATATCCTGGCTGCCGTCGCCGTGGTGCACGTCCGTATCCACGATGGCGATGCGCAGGGGCCGCCCGGTGGGATGCGGATAGTGGTCGCGGATGTACTCCACCATCACGGCTTCGTTGTTGATGTTGCAGAAACCGCGGTTACCGTGGGTCACGCGCATGGCGTGGTGGCCCGGAGGACGCACCAGGGCAAAGGCCTTGTCTTCCTTCTTCTCCATGACCAGACGGGCGGCCGTGATGGCCCCGCCCGCCGAAGCCCGGTGCGAATCGGTGACCACGGCGCCGGTGGAGGGCAGACAGAAATGCACGCGCTCCACCTGGGCGTTGGTGGCGAGCTCCGGACGGTACTCGGTGATGCCGGGGATGTCGAACAGGCCTTCTTCCGCCAGCTGGTCGCGGGTGTAGAGCAGGCGCTCCTCACGCTCGGGATGGGTGGCGGAGATGGCCCAGTCGAAGGCGGGGAAGAAGACCACGCCCAGCCGGTTACGGGCTCTCAGGGGATCAGTCATCGTCGTCCAGCATGTTTTCGGCAAAGATGTCGGCGCTGTAGCGCGCATAGGAGATCATCTTGCCCAGGCGGCCCAGGGCCATGGCATAGGCAAGGTTGGTCTCGGCCACGGCCGCGAAGAGCAGGCCGTTGTCGTCTTCCACCACGAAGACGCCGCCGGGCTTCTGCTCATGACGGAAGACCACGCAATGCAGCAGCCCGGGATCGCCCAGGCGGGAAACGAATTCGCAGCCGGGCAGGGGGCTCTCGTCCAGCACGGCCTGCTCCAGGGCGGCATCGGTACGGGGCAGGAAGCGCAGGCGGCCTTCCTCGGCGGTGACGGTATACAGTTCGCTCATGGCAATATCCTTACGTCTTATTCCAGCCCGCTGCCGCGCTGCTTCAGATGCCGCTCCACGGCGGAGAGGCATTGCAGCACCACGTCCTCGGGCTGTTGCGATGCGTCGATGATGGCGATGCGGTCGGGCTCTTCCGCCGCGATGGTCAGATAGCCCTGGCGCACGCGCTCGTGAAAATTGAGGCTCTCGCTGTCGAAACGGCCTTCGGAAAGTACCGTGCCCTCGCGCCGGTTACGCAGGCCCGCGCGCTCCAGCCCCACGGACACGGGCAGGTCGCAGAGCAGGGTCAGATCCGGTTGCAGGCCGCCGGTGGCCAGATCGTTGGCCCGGCGCAGGCGGTCGGGATCACGGCCGCGGCCGTAGCCCTGATAGGCCAGGGTGGAGTCGGTATAGCGGTCGCAAATGACGATCTGCCCGGCTTCCACCGCCGGACGGATGATCTCGGCCACATGCTGGGCCCGGTCGGCCAGGAAGAGATAGAGCTCGGCCCGGTTGCACAGGCCGGAATTGCGGGCATCCAGCAGGATGGGACGCAGGGCGCGCCCCAGACCGCAGCCGCCCGGTTCGCGCGTCAGCAGCACGTCGTGGCCGCGCTTTTCCAGTTCCAGGGCCAGCAACTGCTGGGCCGTGGTCTTGCCCGAACCTTCTATGCCTTCGAATGTGATGAACATGGCAGCCTCACAGCAGGGAGAGCATCCCGTCCTCCCCGGAAGGCTTCCGGGAAGCGCGGGGCTTCTTTTCGACTTTTTCTTCCACCGGCGTCTGCGCGCAGCGGTGCATGGCCCGGCCCAGGGTGGCCTGATAGGGCGTCCAGCTCTCGCCTTCGCCCAGCTGGGCGAACAGGCCCCGGCACTGGGCCATCTTGGCGTCGATGTTGTCCGCATAGTGCAGCACGAGGGCCTCGGCGGTCTGCGGCACGCGCACGGCCCCGAATTCCAACGTACCGTGGTGGCTCAGGACCAGATGCTTGAGATGACGCTGCAACTCGGGCTCCAGGCCCGATTTTTCCAGATAGGGGGCCAGCATCTCCACGCAGATCTCCAGATGCCCCAGCAGGCGGCCCTCGTCGGTATAATCGTTGGCGATGCCGCCGGAAAATTCGCGGATCTTGCCGAAGTCGTGGAACAGGGCCCCGGCCAGCAGGGTCTGGCGGTCCAGCTCGGGATACTGGTCGGCCAGACGACGGCAGAGCTTGAAGACGCTCAGGGTGTGTTCCAGCAGGCCGCCCGCATAGGCGTGGTGCACGCCCTTGGCCGCCGGGCAGGTGCGGAAGGCCTCGCGCAGCTCCTCATTTTTGAACACGCCGTCCACCAGCTTGCGCCAGGGTTTGTAGCGGAACTCCTCACGGATCAGGCCCATGAGCTCGTCCATCATGGCATCCAGCGGGTAGGGGCTGGCGGGCATGAAGTCGGCCAGGTCCAAGGCCGCGCCTTCTTCCGGCGAGAGCAGGCGGCCTTCCTCCACCGTGAACTGGAGCTGGTCGCGGAAGGTGCTCACCCGGCCGTGGGCGTAGAAGAAGCTGCCCGTGTGCAGGGCGGGGAAAGAGGCGCTCAGGGGCGACCAGATCTTGGCCTCCACGCTGCCGCTGGCGTCGGCCAGCACGAGCCGCCAGTAAGGCCCGTTGCGCGAGCTGCCCTGCGCGGCCAGCGTGATGACGAAGACGCCTTCCGCCTCGTTGGGGGCCGCCATGTCTTTGACGAAGATGCCTTTTTGCATATATCCTGACTCTGCGGCCAAAGGCCGCCTGTCTTGTATGTTCTGAGGTCCCGGGGTATCCCCGCAGGCCCGCGGGGGCCTGTTTATCCATAAAGATTCCCTTGTTTCAGAGGTATTGTCAAATGCGTGTGCTCCTGACCAACGACGACGGCATCCGGGCCGAGGGCCTGCGTGCCATGTACCGGGCCCTGCGCGAAGCCGGGCATACCGTGCATGTGGTGGCCCCCATGCATGAGCAGTCCGGCGTGGGCCATTCCCTGACCTTTTTCGATCCCCTGCGTGCCCACAAGATCGAGGAACCCGACTTCGAAGGTCTGGGCCTGTACGGTACCCCCACGGACTGCGTGAAACTGGCCCTGGGCAACCTGCTGAAAAAGCGGCCCGACATGGTCATCTCGGGCATCAACGCGGGCAGCAACGTGGGCCCGGACATCCTTTATTCCGGCACCGTGGGCGCCGCCACCGAAGCCGCCCATGAAGACCTGCCCAGCATGGCGCTCTCCTGCGATGCCGGCGGCGGCCATCCGGACATGGATGCCATCGCCCGCCACGCCGTGGAGCTGGCCGCGCGCATCGACTGGAAAAAGGTGGCGCACCGCCGCGTCATCAACGTCAACTATCCCCGCGGCCCGCTGTCCGAGGCCAAGGGCCTGCGCATCTGCCCGCAGACCAGCGCCGTGTGGAAGAACGCCTACGCCGAACGCAAGGACCCGCGCGGCGAGCCCTACTGGTGGCTGGAAGGCGAGATCCCGCCGCACACCATCAACGCCGGTTCGGACAAGGATCTGCTCAATCGCGGTTACATCACCGTGACGCCCCTGCGTTTCGAGTTCACGGACCACGAAAGCCTGCGCAGTCTGGAGGACATGCTGCTTTCCTAAACAGCATACGGCCCCTGCGGGTGCCGATTTTATGAATTTTTCCACGACCGCCCCAAAGTCATTCCCCTTTGGGGCTTTTTTTTATATAATGAATCGCTTCGTTGCGGCTGCCCCACAACAGTCTTTCCGGCATGCATCCCTGCCGGATCCGGCGGCGGCCGTCGATACATCAGACAGGCCGGCCGGACAGGCTTTTTCTGTCCGCCTTCCCATTTTATCCCACACTCGCGCATGGTGCGCGCAGTGTCGTATCGCACCTGGTGCAGGAGGAATCCATGCCGCTTATCGGGCCTAAGGAAATGTTCGCCGCCGCCTATGCGGGCCGGTATGCTGTGGGCGCGTTCAACGTCAACAACATGGAAATCGTGCAGGGCATCATGCAGGCCGCCTCGGAGGAAAAATCCCCCGTGATCCTTCAGGTCTCTTCGGGCGCGCGCAGCTATGCCGGGCAGAAATACCTTATGAAGCTGGTGGAAGCCGCCCTGGCCGAGGATCCTTCCGTGCCCGTGGTGGTGCACCTGGACCACGGCTCCAGCTTCGAGCTGTGCCGCGACTGCATCGACGGCGGTTTCACCTCCGTGATGATCGACGGCTCGCACCTGCCCTATGAAGAAAACATCGCCCTGACCAAGCAGGTGGTGGAATACGCCCACCCGCGCGGCATCTGGGTGGAAGCCGAACTGGGCAAGCTGGCCGGTGTGGAAGAGCATGTGAGCAATGCCGACCATGTGTACACCGACCCCGACCAGGCCGTGGACTTCGTGGAGCGCACGGGCTGCGACTCCCTGGCCGTGGCCATCGGCACCAGCCACGGTGCCTACAAGTTCAAGGGCGAAGCCAAGCTGGACTTCGAACGCCTGGAAGAGATCGGCAAGCGCCTGCCCAACTATCCGCTGGTGCTGCACGGCGCCTCCAGCGTGCCCCAGGAATTCGTGGAAGCCTGCAACAAGTTCGGCGGCCAGGTGGGCGGCGCCCGCGGCGTGCCGGAAGACATGCTGCGCAAGGCTGCCGGCATGGGCGTGTGCAAGATCAATGTGGATACCGACATCCGTCTGGCCGTGACCGCCTCCATCCGCCAGTATCTGGTGGAACATCCCGAAGCCTTCGACCCCCGCGCGTACCTGAAACCCGCGCGACAGGCCGTCAAGGATATGGTCGCCCATAAGATCCGCAACGTCATGGGATCTTCCGGCAAGGCCTAAACCAGTATCTCACGCCGCCTCCACCGGGGAGGCGGCGTTTTCCATCTCTCTCGCGTGAAGGAGCGCAACATGTCCGTATCTTTGGGGATGAACGGCTTTGGCCGCATCGGTCGTTATCTGCTGCGTCTGCTGGCTGACTCGGAAGACATCCGCATCACCGCCATCAACGCCCGCGCCGACAATGCTTCGCTGGCCCACCTTTTCAAATACGACTCGGTGTACGGCATTTTCCCCGGCACCGTCGATCATGACGACAACGGCATCATCATCAACGGTCGTCATATCGAAGTCACCCGCTGCAAGACCGGTGAGTGGGAATGGGCCCGCCTTGGCATCGACATCGCCGTGGAAACCACCGGCACCCTGAAAAAACGCGAGGACGCCGCCCAGCACCTGCAGTGCGGCGCCAAGAAGGTCGTGGTCTCGGCCCCCTGCAAGGAAGCCGATGCCACCATCGTCATGGGCGTCAATGACGGCATCTATGATGCCGCCGCCCATACCGTGCTTTCCGCCGCCTCTTGTACCACCAACTGCCTGGCTCCCGTGGCCAAGGTCCTCAACGATGCCTTCGGCATCCGTCACGGCCTGATGACCACCATCCACTCCTACACCATGAGCCAGCGCATCCTGGACGGTTCCCACAAGGACCTGCGCCGTGCCCGCGCCGCCTGCGTGTCCATGATCCCCACCTCCACCGGCGCGGCCAAGGCCCTGGCCCTGGTGGTGCCCGCCCTCAAGGGCAAGCTGGATGGCATGGCCGTGCGCGTGCCCACCCCCGACATCTCCCTGGTGGACCTGACCTGCGAGCTGGAAAAGCCCGCCACCGCCGAAGAGATCAATGCCGCCCTCAAGGCCGCCCATGACGGCGCCCTGCACGATAATATGGGCTACTGCGACGAGCCCCTGGTCTCCATCGACTTCAAGGGCAGCACCCACGGCGGCGTCGTGGACGCCCTATCCACCCAGGTCATGGACGGCACCATGGCCAAGCTCATCATCTGGTACGACAATGAATCCGGCTTCACCAACCAGCTGGCCCGCCTGCTGCGCAAAGTGGCTGCCAGCCTGTAAGGCTGCCGTACAGTAACGGAGACGACAAGGACGGCCCGCGAGGGCCGTCCTTTTTTCATGCCTGATGGTCTGGAGGGATGTTTGGAGGAAGAGGCTACGCTCCCTCCCATTCTAAAAACATAGGCGGGAGTTCCCCGTCTCGCAAGGGAGCTCCCGCCGTCGCGACTGTCAGGCCGGGCAGCCGCAGGGCCGCCGGAGCTGCCCCTTGCCCGTGTTGGCATATGTGTTGGAAGGGCAGGCAAGGAACGCGCCCCGGCGGCAGGATCGAGAGTGCCCTGCGGACGTTCCACCTGATGGAATACAGAAAAATACTTTGCCAAAGAGGGGAGGGCCCAAAAAAGAAAAAGGGGCCTCCCGGTGAGGCCCCTTTCCAGATGGCGACGCGGCGGTCTCGTCCCGCAGCGTTAGTTGTGGTTGTAGAAGTTGATGAGGCAGCCGTCCAGAATAATCTGGCGTTCGTCGGCGGTCAGGTCGCCCAGGCGCAGTTCCACGGCCTCCACGGCCCCGGCAGCGCTCACCAGCCAGCCGGTGATGCCGGCGGCATCCTGTTCCACGGCGGTACGGATGCCGGGCAGGACGAAGCAGTCGCCCACGCTGAGCTTCTGCGCCAGAGCGGCATCGGCCAGCAGGGGCAGCATGCCCCAGTTGATGAGGTTGGAACGGTAGCGCTTGGTGGCGTATTCGGCGGCCACGTTGGCCCAGCCGCCCAGCACCTTCTGGCAGGAAGCGGCCTGCTCGCGGGCGGAGCCGTCACCGGGCTTGAGGGCGAAGATGGTGGAACCGATGCCGGTGTCCTTCAGGCCGGCGCCCAGCACCGCGGCATAGACTTCAGGCTGCGCGGCCTTGAGGGGGGCCAGCATGCCTTCCAGCTTCGCCAGCAGGGCGGCATCGGCAGGATCGGCCAGACGGGCCTTTTCCATGGCCTGCACGTCCTTGGCGCGGCCCACATAGGCGGGATCCTTGCGCGACAGGGTGAACTCGGAAAGCTTGAGCGGGTTGGAACGCAGGGACGAGGTCTCGCCCGAGGGGATGAGCTCGTCGGTGGTGGTCACGGGGTCGGTGATGACCGAAGCCAGCGGCAGCACCAGGTTCTCCGGCAGGGGGCTCATGGACGGCCAGTCGGCGATGTTGGGACCGCGCTTGAGTTCCGCGGCGGCATCGGCCTTGCCGAAACCGTTGTAGACGCGGCGCTGGTAGATGCCCGCATCGAACGTGTAGGTGGTGTCCACGGCCAGCTTGTCCCAATCCAGTTCCGTGGCCGGGGTCAGGCGGCCGCCGTTGGCGGCGGTGGCGGCGATGGAGCGGGCGTCCATGAGGGCCACGGCAGAGATCTGGCCGTTGCCGGGCTTGGAGCCTTCGCGGTTGGGGAAGTTACGGGTGGAGTGGCGGATGGACAGGGCGCCGTGGGCAGGCGTGTCGCCCGCGCCGAAGCAGGGACCGCAGAAGGCGTTCTTGATGACCGCACCGGCGGCCATGAGCTTGGCGGCGGCGCCGTTGCGCACCAGGGCGATGGCCTGGGGTTCGCTGGCGGGATAGACGGAGAGCGAGAACTCGCCGCAGCCGGTGCTCCGGCCGTCCAGGATGGAGGCGGCCATACAGCAGTTCTCGAACGAACCGCCCGCGCAACCGGCGATGATGCCCTGATCCACCCAGACGCCGCCGTCATGGATCTTGTCGCGCAGCTTCAGGCCTTCACCGGCCTTGCCGAACTGCTTGCGGGCCTCTTCTTCCACGGCGGCGAACAGCTCGTCGGCATGGCGCACCACTTCGGCCACGGGATAGGCGTTGCTGGGATGGAAGGGCAGGGCCATCATGGGTTCGATGGTGGACAGGTCCACGCGGATGCAGCGGTCGAAGCAGGCGGGCTTGTCGTGACGCAGCTCGGTGTAATCGTCGGCGCGGCCGTGCATGGCCAGGTAATCACGCACCTTGTCGTCCGTGGTCCAGATGGAGGACAGGCAGGTGGTCTCGGTGGTCATGACGTCGATGCCGCAGCGGTATTCCACGGAAAGGCCCGCCACGCCGGGGCCGGCGAATTCCATGACCCGGTTCTTGACGAAGCCGTTCTTGAACACGGCGCCGATGAGGGCGATGGCGATGTCCTGCGGGCCCACGCCGGGACGGGGAGCGTTCTCCAGCCAGACCAGCACCACTTCGGGACGGGCCACGTCGTAGGTCTTGCCCAGCAGCTGCTTGACCAGCTCGGGGCCGCCTTCGCCCACGGCCATGGTGCCCAGGGCACCGTAGCGGGTGTGGCTGTCGGAGCCCAGGATCATCTTGCCGCAACCGGCCATCATTTCACGGGCGTACTGGTGGATGACCGCCAGATGGGGCGGCACGAAGATGCCGCCGTACTTGCGGGCGGCGGTCAGGCCGAAGAGGTGGTCGTCCTCATTGATGGTGCCGCCCACGGCGCACAGGCTGTTGTGGCAGTTGGTGAGCGCGTAGGGCATGGGGAAGCGTTCCAGGCCGCTGGCGCGGGCCGTCTGGATGATGCCCACATAGGTGATGTCGTGCGAGGCCAGGGCGTCAAAACGCAGGCGCAGGGTGGGGTCGTCCCCGGCAGCCGTGTTGTGGGCGGCCAGGATGTTCCAGGCCAGGGTATTTTGACGGGCAGCGGCGCAGTCGATGCCGCGCGCCGCGGCTTCTTCCTGTTCCATCAGGGTGTTGCCCTGCACAATGACCGGTTTGTCGCTCAGTTGGATCATCTTGCTTCCTGCGTAGTCTGTGCTGTGCCGTGATGGCGATAAAAGGCAGGCCCGGCCTTTCCCCGTCCACGGCGACGGGGCGATGCGCGAGCATCCGGCGGGCGTGAAATTTTGCACCAGATACTATGCCACAGGCCAAAATGCTTTGGCAATGCCCGGAAGGGGCGCGTGTTTTTTGTGGGGAAGGCCCCCATCCTCCCCCGAACGCGCTTTATCTTGAAGGGTACCAAGCAGCACCACTCCTATGATTTTTCTGTGCTGACGGTCCCCAACGGGCCCCAACCAGCAAAAAAGTTCTCTTGAGCCCCAGTGGACACATGGGGCCAAACGCAAAAAGGACGCCTCACGGCGTCCTTTTTCATATGTCAGGGAAGGAAGAGCGGCTCTATTCCACGGTCACGCTCTTGGCCAGGTTGCGGGGCTGGTCCACGTCCTTGCCCAGATAATCGGCCATCTCGTAGCTGAACAGCTGCATGGCGGGCAGGGCCATGAAACCGGCCAAGGGAGCGGGCAGGGCGGGGATCTCCCAGACATCGTCCACGGCCAGATCCATGCCCGGATTGGTCAGGGCGATGACCTTGCCCTGACGGGCCTGCACTTCCACGATGTTGGATTTTACCTTGGGGAAGAGGGCGTCGTCCAGAGCCAGGGCAAAGGTGGGGAAGGCCGGATCGATGAGGGCGATGGGGCCGTGCTTCATCTCGCCGGCGGCATAACCTTCGGCGTGGATGTAGGAAAGCTCCTTGAGCTTGAGCGCCCCTTCCAGCGCCAGCGGGTAGCAGTGGCCGCGGCCCAAGTAGAAGAAGTTGCGGGCCTGGGCATAGGCACGGGCCAGCTGGCGGGCCTTCTCATGCATGGCGGGCAGGGCGGCATCCAGCTGGGAGGGCAGGGATTCCAGCAGGGCGATCTGGCGGGCGCGGGCCGCCGCGTCCATGATGCCCTGACGGCCGCCCCAGTACAGGGCCACCAGCGCCAGCATCAGCATCTGGCTGCACATGGCCTTGGTGGAGGCCACGCTGATCTCGGGCCCGGCCTGGGTGTAGATGACGGCCGAGGACTCGCGGGCGATGGACGAACCCACCACGTTGCACAGGCCCAGCACCGGCACGCCGTGTTCGCGGGCGATGCGCAGGGCGGCCAGGGTATCGGCGGTCTCGCCGCTCTGGCTGATGACCAGCACCATGTCGTCCTTGTCCAGGGGCAGGCTCTCGCGGTAGCGGAACTCGGAAGCGATCTCCAGCTGCACCGGCACCTTGGCCCAGGGCTCGATGAGATGCCGCGCCCAAAGGCCGGAATGGTAGGACGTGCCGCAGGCCACGATATGCAGGCGGCGCGGCACGGGCAGGGCGTCCAGCTCGGGCAGGAGCACCGTATCACGGGCGGCGTTGAGGCGACCGCTCAGACCATCCACGATGACCTGGGGCTGCTCGAAGATCTCCTTGAGCATGAAGTGGCGGTAGCCGCCCTTCTGGGCCGCCTGCATATCCCACTGGATGGTCTGGGGCTCATGCTCCACGGGGGAAAGATCGGCCAGGCTCAGGATCTCATACTCGGAGTTGGTGGCGTGCACGATCTCGCCGTCTTCCAGAAAGACCACCGTGCGCGTGTAGGGCAAAAAGGCCGGGATGTCCGAAGCCACGAAGTGCTCGCCCGTGCCGATGCCGAAGATGAGCGGGGCGGACATGCGCGCGGCCCAGATCTCACCGGGATATTCCCGGCTCATGAGGCAGACGGCGTAGGCGCCGTGGGCCCGGCGCAGGGCCGCGGCAAAAGCCTTGAGCAGGTCGGCTTCCTGCTTATGGCAGTCGGCGATGAGGTTGACCAGCACTTCCGTGTCAGTCTCGGAATGGAAGACGTAGCCCTTCTGCAGCAGCTCTTCCTTCAACTCCTGATAGTTCTCGATGATGCCGTTATGCACGATGGCCAGGCGGCCGTCGTTGGAAGCATGGGGATGGGCATTGCGCTCGGCGGGCACGCCGTGCGTGGCCCAGCGGGTATGGCCCATGGCGCAGGTGGCCAGGGAAACAGGCTCCTTGGCCAGCTTTTCCTCAAGGGCGGAAAGCTTGCCCTGGGCACGGGTGATGCACAGCTCGCCGCGCTGCACGCAGGCGACGCCCGCGGAATCATAGCCGCGGTATTCAAGACGCCGCAGGCCTTCGATGACCACAGGCACCGCCGGACGGTGCCCGGCATATCCGATAATGCCACACATGGTGACCTCCTATGCGATAAGGGATGGCGGAGAGGGGAGCTTTTTTGAGGGGGGAAGGGAACCTTTTCCTGGCGGAAAAAAGGTTCCCTTCCCCCCTCAAACTCCCCCCATCCTTCCAAAAACCGCTCATATGCTGTTTTGCCCCACAGGGCAATCCCTGCTCCGGGACGTACGACGCCCGAAAAAATCAGGGAAAAATGCCGCAGGGAACGGTTATTTTGTCAGTAAAGTCCCGGCCCGGCAAGTATCCCCCAAAAGGGGAGGCCGGGAGGGCGAATACCCGCTCCCGCATCCACGAAAAAAGGCGGCACATTTTCCCTTCTCATCATGGTCGTCCGGCGTGTGACGCCTGTCCTGATCCCCTGCCCCCACAAGACAAAGGCCGACCGTCCACAGGTGGTTCAGTCTCATGCCTTCGGGAGTACGCCCGGCAACAAAAAAAGAGGCTGCCTTTCCGGGCAGCCTCTGATAAGCGGGTTTTGGGGAAGGAGGGGGTCTGGGGGAGGAAACCCTTTTTTGCCGCTAGCAAAAGGGGTTTCCTCCCCCAGCCTTTATCTTTCCTAGATACCGGCGCTTTCCAGCACGCGGCTGTTGTAGACTTCGATCTTGGCCTTCTGCTCCAGCATGCGCATGAAGGTCTGGTACATGCCTTCCACGCGCTTGCGCTGCACCAGCTCGGTGAGCAGGTTCTCCATGCCGGCCCAGCCGTCGGACTTGGGCTGTTCCACGGCGGTCACGCGGCAGAGCAGGGCACCGCACTTGCTGCTGTCTTCCTGCTCGTACACGCTGAAGGCCTGGTCGATCCAGGTCTGCGGCGCGGCGCGGAAGATAACCTGGTTCATGACCGGGTTGGGCACGAAGGAGGCCAGGGCGCCGTCACGGGTCAGGTCGGCGCTCCGCACGCGGGCGGCGTCTTCAGCGGGCAGCGTGCCGTCGGTCATGGCCTTGCGGATGGCAGTGGCCTTTTCCATGGCGGCCTGCAGGGACTTTTCCGCCACCAGGGCCTTCATGACGCGGTCGCGGGCCTGATCCAGGCTGGGCGTGGTGGACGGCTCGGAGGTGAGCACCCGCACCACCAGATAACGGTCACCGGCCTCCAGGGCCGTGTCCACAGGGGAGTTGGCCGGGGCCTTCATCAGGCTGGCCGCCATCTCGTCGCTGATGCCCAGGGCCTTCTGCAGTTCGGCCTGGCCCACCAGACCGGTACGTTCGGCCTTGAGCAGGGGCTGTTCCTTGCCGTCGGTATCCTTGTAGCTGCCGGCGCGGGCCGCGCTTTCCTGCAGGGGCCGGTTGTTGATGTTGTCACCGATCAGGCTGTCCAGCACGTCGTTGACCTTTTCCACGCCTTCCTGCTTGGCCAGGGTGGCGCGCACTTCGGCTTCCACTTCGGCAAAGGGCTGCACGCTGGCGTCCTTGCGATCTTCCATCTTGATGATGTGCAGGCCGAACTGGCTGCGCACGGGCTCGGAGATCTGGCCGGGCTGCAGGGCCCAGGCGGCATCTTCGAAAGGCTTCACGGTCTGGCCGCGCTGGATCCAGCCCAGCTCACCGCCGGGGCCGGCGGCATTGGGGCCGTTGTTGGCATCGGCCACGGCGGCAAAGTCGCCCTTTTCCGCCTCGCTGCGGATGCGGGCGGCCTTTTCCATAGCCTGCTTCACAGTCGCTTCGGGAGCGTTCTCCGCCAGGGGCACCAGAATGTGGGCCACCTTGACCTGTTCGGGCTGGCGGAAGCGCTGCTTGTTGGCTTCATACCACTTGAGGGCGGCCTCGGCGCTCACGCTCTCGGGGCGCACCAGGCTTTCGGGGGCCACGGCCACATATTCCACTTCCACGCGGGGCTGGCTGGCCAGCTCGGCCTTGTGGGCCTCGTACCAGGCGTTGAGCTCTTCCTCGGTGGGCTTCACCGAAGCGGCAAAATCGGCAGCGGGCAGGTACAGGTACTCCACCGTGCGCTGCTGGGTGAGGAAATCATAATACTTGCGGGCTTCGCCACCGGCGGCCCAGGCGCTGCCGGCCACGGTGCGCATCACCTTATCACGCAGGATGCTGTCCGCCAGGCCCTGTTCGTATTCGGCCACACTCATGCGCTGTGCTTCGATGGTACGCTTGTAGGCTTCGGGATCGAACTTGCCCTGGGCGTCCTGGAACGCGGGCAACTTGGAGACCACATAATGCATCTCTTCAGGGCTCACGGTCATCCCCACGCGGGCGGCTTCCTGACGGATCAGCTGGGCGCTGATGAGCTCGTTGAGCACCTGACGGCCCAGCTTCTGCTGCACCAGGGCCTCACGGGTCAGGGAAGGATCGTTGCGCATGGCGTATTCGGCGGCCCGCTGATAGGCCTGCTCGAACTGCTGGGCCGTGATGGCCTCACCGTTGACCTTGGCCACCACATTGCTGGAACCGCCGTCGGTCAGGCTGCCGACGCCCCAGAACATGAAGACGAGGATGATGATGGCGAAGGCTACCTTGACGCCAAAGGACTGGGCATTGGAACGGATATAATCAAGCATGGGCACTCCGAAAAAAGGCACGGAATTTATTGCCCGCAAAGATTCGGGCAACGGACAACTATAGGGGCATTCCGGCAGAAACTCAAGAAGAGCGCGGAAACCGGCCCTCCATCCGCTGCTGACAAGCGATGTCCTTTGCCCTATATGCAGGGGATGGATCATACAGCTATCGAAAGCCTGCTGCAGGCCGTGGCCCGGGGGGACATCCCGCCGGAACAGGCCCTGCGGCATCTGGGAGACGCCACTGCGGCCGACAGCCTGCAGGGCCTGCATCTGGATCATGAACGCGCCCTGCGTACCGGCCTGGGCGAGGTCGTCTTCGCCCAGGGCAAGACCGACGGGGCCCTGGTGGGGGCCGTGCGCGGCCTCAGCCTTCGCGGTGCCCCCGTGCTGGTCAGCCGCGCTTCGGAAGCGCAGGGGGCCCTGTTGCAACAGGAATTCCCCGCAGGACGCTACTGGGCGCAATGCCGCCTTTTCTGTCTGGGCGGTGAAGGACAGGAAGTACCTGAACTGGGCCCGCCGTGGCCCGAACGGGGCGAGATCATGGTGGTCACGGCCGGAGCGGCCGACATCCCCGTGGGCGCCGAAGCCTACGGAGCGCTGCGCTTCTGGGGCCATGACTGCGGCTTCCTCACCGACGTGGGCGTGGCCGGGCTGCACCGCCTTGCCCCGCACATCCGGGATCTGCGCGCCGCCCGCCTCATCATCGCCGTGGCCGGCATGGAAGGCGCCCTGCCCGGCGTGCTGGCCGGGCTGGTGCCCTGCCCGGTGCTGGCCGTCCCCACGTCCGTGGGCTACGGCGTGGGCGCGGGCGGTATGGCCGCCCTCCACAGCATGCTCTGTTCCTGTGTGCCCGGTCTGGCCGTCCTTAATATAGATAACGGTTTCGGCGCCGCGGCCTTCGCAGCCAAACTGTTGCGCCATGCCTGATGCGCGCACAGATGTGCATAACAATCACAACTCTTTGTTTTTGAACGATAAATAAGTTTGAATCCTACGCTCTCCGGAAAGGAGGGCACGTCCGTATCCCCGGGACGGCCCGTAAGGCCGTCCCGTCCGGACCGCCAACGGCGTTCACGCCAGCGGGCGGCCATGACAGCATTTTTCCCACCCCTTTTCCCCCTCTCCTGCGCAGGACGTCCCGAAACACAGCCATGACACGGTCACTGTCCCTGCCGGGAGCGCTGGCACTGTTGATGCATCTGCCCGTACAGACATCACGGACAGGCCGGGCAGGCATCCTTCACATCTTCAACGACCGGAGCAACTATGACACCGCACCAGATGCTGGACGCGCTTTCACGCCAGACCGGGGCCGCCCTGGCATTCAACGGGGACGGTCTGTGCCGCCTGCGCTTCGACGGCCGCTTTATCGTGGACCTTGAGGTCACGGACGACGAGGACGCCATCTATCTGTATGCCCGCCTGGGGACGCTCCCTGCCGGTGAGCAGGGCAGGGACCTGATGGCCCGGATGATGCGGGCCCATTGCCTGGGCCGGGAGAGCGGCAACACGCTTTTCGGCCTGGACGGTGAGGAGATCATGGCCTTTGCCCGCGTGGCGGCGGCCGAAGCCGGGGAAGAGACGCTCTTCACCGCGCTGGAAGATTTTCTGGATGTCCTGGCCCACTGGGCCGATGTGGTGCAGCAGGGCCGCTAGACGGGAGGGCCCCGCTGCCTGCTGCCGTCTTCCGGCACCATATACCGGAGCGATGTTGGCCGGAGCTCCGCGTCCGGGAGACATGTCTCACCGGTGACAACGCCGCAAAGGAACTGTGCGGAACTTCTTAGCCATGCAGAGAGCCCCGCACCGGACCTGTGCCACACAGGCGAGACCACAGGCATCACCGCCGCAAAGAATCCCACGCCCGCCTGCCCGGGCCGGAGAAGGCCACCACGCCGCCGCTCTCAACCATACTCATCATGAAGGGGGACGCCATGCCAGGACCAGTGCAGGCAACGCAGACACGTTACATCAGTCTCGATACGGATTTCGGCTATGACGCCCTGGGCGGCATGGGCCGCCTTGGCAGACACAGCATGGAGGTGCTGGAGCCGGGTACACGGCAGACCGACCGCATCCCGGGCCCGCCCAAAACGGTGGGACGCTGGTTCGCCAAGCTGCTGGACAGCCTCACCCCGGCCGGCTGGCGTGCCCAGGGCAAGTTCCGTCGCGGGCTGGAAGACTTCAGCGCCCAAACGGGCAGGATACTGGGCCATCTGCGCAATGCCGCTGCCGGTGCGCCCGACGATCCCCAGCGCCGTGCGGATCTGGAATCGGCCCTGCGGGAGCTTGCCGGACTGCGGCAGGCGGCGCGCCCCATGACCAGCCGGGGCGCGGACTATGCCGAACTGCTCCAGACCCGTGTGCGCCGCAACATGGCCATCCTGCGCGAGGAAGCTCCGCAACGCGCCGTGGAGTTGCGGCAGTTGCAGACGAGCGGCCTGCTGGATGCCGTCATCGCCGACCTCGATGACGGACAGGCGGATATGGCCGCCGACCTGGCCCTGATCCGGGATGCCCTGCACACCGGCGCGGACGACATGGCCGCCCGGGTGGAGGCTCGGGCCACCGACCTTGGAACGGCTTCCGCCGCACCGGTCGATGACACGACGCCCCAAACGGCCCCGCAGCCCTATCGCTCCCGTTTCAGCCCCGCCGCCCTGCGGGACTTTTTCCTGGGCCGCATCACCTTCAGGGAGGAAGCCCGGCAGGCCTTGCAGGAACGCCAGGCCGCTCTGGCCCGTTTCACGGGCGAGGCCCGGGACACCCTGCAAGCGGCCCTGGAAGCCGTGGACGCCGTGCTGCAGGACAGGCTGACGGCTGATGCGGACAGCTTTGCCCACGTCCAGCATCAGGTGGACGAAAAGATGCGCCGGGCCATCCACTGCGCCCTGGACGATGTCTGCGGGCTGGCCTTGCGCCATCTGGATACGTCGAAGAGCGTGGGGCAGGAAGGGCAGGACTTCCGCCGCATCGACGCGGACTTCGTCCGGCAGGAGCTGGCCGCCATCGAACGCGGCGACCGGCCCGCGAGCGGGGACAGCGCCCCGGCGGACACGGTTCGCCCCGATGCGGACCCGTTCCGGCAGGGCATCCGGCAGGCACGTCGGCAGATACATGAGATCTCCCGCCTGTACGGCCAGCTGACGGAAGGGCTGAGCGAACTGGCGCAGCGGGACAGCCGCTGCCGGGCCTGCCTGCTGCTGCACGAGCTGGCCGAAAGCGATCTGCCCCCGGACATGGACCGTCAGGAATGGGGCCGGGCCTGTGACACGCTCATCGAGGCCCTGCGCTCTCCAGCCACGGATGCCTGGGCCGTCAGGGACGCTCTGTCCGTCATCGACCGGAGGACAGGAGATGCCCGAATGCCGGAAGTCGTGCGCCAGCGCTTCCAGGAAGGACGGGCCGATCTGCTGCGCCATCTCGAACCGACCATGGACCGCCCCGTATTCCAGCTTGCCGGGACCGACCAGGCCGAGAGCCGCCTGGACGCCCTTGAGCAAGCGCGCGCCCTGCATCAGGTGGTGGGCCACGCGGGAGCGCTGTTGCAGCGCGCCCGACTGCCGCAGGCGGACAGCCTCATCTCCCAAGGGCTCCAGATCAGCCGTCTGGCCCTGCGCCTGCGTACCAACGGCCCGCGCGAGCCGGAACACCGGCAGCAGGCCATCACGGAACTGCGCACGTCCGTCGCCCGTTTCATGGCCAACCTGACCCTGGCCCGGATGCAGACGGAGAACCCCACCGTACACAGCGCCCAACCTGAAGCGCGTGGACTGGATACCGACGGCGCCCGGGAGGGCCTCGATCTTGTCCGGCAGAGCGTGGAACGCATCCTTGGCGGCCTGCAGGATCAGGAAGGCGGCGTGGTGGCACGCGCGGCCCTGCAGGATGGCCTGAGGCTGCTGGAAAAGGGCAGGGACGCGGCCGTGGCCTGCGGCAGGCTCCTCGACAACGCCATCCACAAGGAGACCGGCGTGGCGGAACAGCTGGCCGTCTGCCTGGAATCCGGCCGGGACGATGCCGCCACGGCCCTGCACGGCCTGCTGGAAGGCAGCCGCTGGACCAAGGGCAAGCACGGTGAGGCAAAGGCCGCCATCGACGCCTTTCTAACGGCCCTGCGACCCGTACAGGAAAGCCGGGGGCAAAGCCAGCTGCTGCGTTTCCTCGCCAACCGCCTGTCCGGTGCCTTCACCCCGCACGATGTCTACATGGGCTTCGACGGCAGCATCCACATGCTCATCAATACGGACAGGCAGGGCCTTGGCGGCAGCCGGAAGCTCCAAGGTACCCGCTGGATCACCCTGCCGCCGCCGGATCAGCTCCGACCGGGCGTCTCCACCGGCGTGCACCGCCTGGACCAGCTGCTGGACGCCGGGGACAACCGCACCACCTTTTACCCGCAGCTCCACCAGCTGCTGACGCGCTATTTCTCCGGCATCCCCTATGATCTCAGCCTTCCCGGAGACGGGCAGTAACCACGTGAAACAATCCCGGGGGAAAACTTCCTCCCCCGGGCTTCTGCAACAGTTGCGGCTACGGCCACCTGCTTCAGCAAAAGCCCCTCCATAGGGGCTTTTGCTTTTCAGGAGCGGGACAGGCCCCCCCGGAGAAAGTGCATTTGGAGGGGGATGGGGGGGCTCCCCCCAAAAACGAACGCCCCGTGCATGGCACGGGGCGTTCGCATTGGCGTACTGCCCAAAAAACATCATGACCGCTACTTGGCGGAAGGCTCCACATCATCCACGGGCACGATGCTGTCCACATCATACTCCAGCAGGGACGTGTGGCCCAGCAGCAGGGCGCGTTCCTTTTCCACGGTCTTGCGGAAGCGGTCCATGGAGGCCTTGCGCACGCTCTCGCCGCGCGGGTTGATGGCCTTGGCCGGATTGACGAACTTGCCGTTCTGCCGCAGGCGAAAATCCAGATGCGGCCCGGAAGAAAGGCCCGTGCTGCCCACAAAGCCTATGACCTGGCCCTGACGCACGCGCTGCCCGTTGCGCAGGCCGCGGGCATAACCGGACAGATGGGAATACATGGATTCCAGTCCGGCCGAATGCTTGATGATGACCTGGTTGCCGTAGCCTCCGGCCCAGCTGCGCCGGGTGACCACGCCGTCACCCACGGCCTTGACCGGCGTACCGGTGGGCGCGCCGTAGTCCACGCCCAGATGCGGACGGCTGTAGCCGAGGATGGGATGCTTGCGGTTGTGCGAGAAGCGGGACGTCACGCGGGTGAAGGCCAGCGGCGCCTGCAGCAGGGTCTTGCGCAGGTTCTCGCCCTTGGCGTTGTAATGCTGCGGTCTATTCTTGCCGTCGCGGAACAGATAGGCCTCGTAGGTGGTGCCCGTGTTGGTGAAGTGGGCGGCCAGCACGCGGCCATAGCCCTTGTATTCGCCGTCGCGGTAGCGCTTTTCCACCAGCACCTTGAAACTGTCGCCGGGTTGCAGGTCGCGGATGAAGTTGATCTCCGAGCCGAACAGATTGCCCAGGGTCAGGGCCAGCTGCGGGCTTTCGCCGATGTCGGCCACGGCCTGAAAAAGATTGTCGTCGATGGTGGCTTCCACCTGGACGAGGGTAGTCACATACTCGATGGGCTCCACGCGGGCCACGGGCTCTTCCGCCCCTTCCACCACCAGACGGCGGCTGGCGTCGATCTCGTATTCAAAGCGCTTGAGCTGGCCGGAAGCGGGGTCCACCACGATGGTGTAGGGCTGACCGGTACGGAAGGCCCGCATGGAAAAGACCTGCCGGGCGGCGCTCACATAAGGATGGGATCCGGAAGAGGTGTTGCCCTCGATGATCTTGCTGACGGTATCGCCCTTTTCCACCGTGCCGTGCACCACGGCCTCGCCGTTGATGATCTCGGCCCCTTCGGGCAGGGGCACTGCGGGCTGGGCATCCTGGTCCGTCGCTGCTTCTGCGGCAGTGGCGGCAGCTTCGGGCGCGGCAGGGGCTTTTTCCTGCCCGGCGTCTTCTTCCGTCCCGGTCGCGGGGGCCGTTGCCTCCCCGTCGCGGGCCGGGGTCTCGGCGCCCTGTTCCGTCACGGCCGGGCCGGAAGCCGTATCTGTATCCTCTGAGCTCCAGGGCAGGTGGGCTATGCCCAGCTGTCCGGCCAGCAGGCCGAGGAGGATCACGAGGACGAAAAAGACTGCAAGTCCTGTTTTCTTCATGCGGTACACTCCAAACAGTATGGCATATAGCCTGCGCGCCCGTCAGTTGTCCAGCAAGATGCCCGCCATCCCCTCCGGACGGGGAACACGGAGCGCACCATGCCCTTTCTAAGGGGTGTTCCTTGTGTCATCATGTGCGTAAATATCATAACATACTGAAAACAAAGATAATAATAAAAACATCCCCTCTTGATTTTCTTGCGCCTGCCGTGTAGATGTTGCTCACGCAACAAACAATCATCATCGCAGCAGCGTCACAGGACGCTTTCGTGGGGTTTTCCGTGTCTTTGCATCTTTCCTACAAAAAATGGCTGTTCTTCGTCCTTTCCTCAGCCTATCTGGTGGTCTTCATCCAGAACGTGGCCATCACAGTGGTCACCCCCGATGTCATGCAGGACCTCGGGCTCTCCTCCGGTGACATGGGCCTGCTGGGTTCCGTGTACCTGTATGCCTATGCCCTTACCCAGGTCTTTTCCGGCATCCTCTCCACCCGTTTCGGCCCGCGCCGCCTGCTGAGCTTCCAGTTTTTGGTGGCGGCCCTGGGCGGCTTCCTTTTCGCCACGGCCCACAGCCTGCCCATGGCCGTGGCCGGGCGCCTGCTCAACGGTCTGGGCATGGCCGGGGTCATGTCCTCTTCCTTCACCCTGTTCAGCCGCTGGTTCGCGCCCGAGACCTTCTCCCGGCTCTGCACCCTGTTTTTCATCGCGGGCGGCATGGGCGGCCTGCTGGCCACGACCCCGCTTTCCCTGGCCAACCACTGGGTGGGCTGGCGGCTGGTCTTCCTTGCGCTTTCCGTGCTGACCTGTTCCCTGACCGTCATCATCTATACCGTGGTGCGGGACTGGCCGCCCCATCTGGCGGCCACCTGCAGCGGCATCCGTCTGGCCGACGTGCTGCGTGACGTGGCCGCCATGGCCAGGCAGTCCGACTTCTGGAAGATGGTTGTCTGGTATCTGACCCTGCCGTCGCAGTATTTCGTGTTCCACGGGCTCTGGGGCGCTGTCTACATGGGCGGGACCTTCGGCCTTTCGCCCAGCCTCATCGGCAATATCCTGGCCATGGGCGCTGTGGGCTTCATCGCCGGGACGCCGCTTTTGACCTGGATCAGCGAAAAGCGCCTCAAGTCCCGCCGCAAGGCCATGGTCCTGGCCAGTCTGCTGGCCTGCGTCTCCGGCGCGGCCCTGAGCCTGGGCAGCGCCAGCCTGAGCGTGCCCCTGCTGTTCGTGGTCTCCCTGGGCCTGGGCATCGCGGCCAACGGCCCCTGCCCCGTGGGCTATGCCACCGGCCGGGAACGCTTCGGCAACCGCATGGTAGGCAGCCTGAGCGGCATCCTGGCATCTTCGGTATTCGTGGGCGGGGCCCTGCTCCAGCTGATCTCCGGGGCGCTGCTCTCCTTTGCCCAGCAGGCGGGCCTTTCCCAGCCCTGGACATGGGCCTTTGCCCCGCTGGCGCTCCTGGCTGCCGTCAGTGCCCTGGCCGCCTGGCTCCTGCCGGAGACGTTCGTTGATAAAAAATAATAAAAACAATATATTAATAGAGATACGCACAAAAGTGTCATAAGTGACATAGGTAAGGATCCGGCCCCCGGCAGTCTGTACAGGCAGGCTGCTGGGGGCTTTTGTTTTGCGCTGCCGTATCCCCCCACACAGAAGAAGGCAAAAAGGCTCACCGGCCAAATGCAAGCCTTCCTGACCCATCCGTCGCGCCTGAGAACGAGACGCGGACTTGTTTAGCGGACGTTTTTATGCTATAAAAACATCTTTGCGACGACCGGAAGAAGGTCCCGGATCGCAAGGGGCCGCTCATGACAAATGCACATGTTTCCCTTCAGGATTTTCGCCACCGCCTGCGCCGGCATCTGCTCGGCGGCATCCCCGGTGGCCCGGATGGCGGGGGAGCGCCCTGGCTGGATGGTCTGGTCATGGAACACCTCCCGTCCGGCAATGTGTTGCGGATCACCTTTCCCCATATCTACTTCGCCCGCTGGTTCGCGCCGCACAAAACGGATTTTTCGGCAGCCGTGAAGGCCGTCTGGCCGGACGCTGATACTCCCCGGCTGGAATATGTCCTGCCCGGGCAGCCCCTGCCCCAGGGCCCGGCGCCGCAAATGGCCCCGGCCCGCATCCCGGACGCCCTCTTTTTTCATGCCGACGGCAGCAGGGACGAGATGCCGCTGCCGGGCGGCGCCCGTAATGCCTTTCCCCTGGCCATGGCCAGGGCCGTTGCCCTGCGGGAGCCCGGGCACAGCCCCTTCCTGCTCCACGGCGAAAAAGGCACGGGCAAGAGCCATCTGTTGCAGCATATGGCCGCGTCCCTCGTCCGACAGGGCCTGCGCGTCATCCTGGCCCCGGCGGCCCGTTTTTTTCAGCACTGTCCTTTGGAGGAACAGACGGCCCCCCTGTTCTGGCAACAGGCCGATGCCCTGTTCCTGGACGATATCCAGACCCTGGACGGACAGCCCCGTCCCCAGCGCCTGCTGGCGGCCCTGCTGGCGCATCGCCCCGAAAAGGCCCCGGTGGTCCTTGCCCTGGAGGGCGGTCCCGATGCCCTCGGAGCCTGGGAGCCCGGTCCTGCCGCCCGCGTCCGGCAACTGTTCTCCGCCGAACTGACCCCGCCGGATATGGAAGCCCGCATGCGTTACCTGCAGCAATGCTGCCGGGAGAACGCCCTGGACCTGCCCCGCGAGCATCTGCGCCTCATGGCGCGGCGCGCGGCCCATTTCCATGGCCTGCGTTCCCTGCTGCTCCGGGTCAAATCCGCCTGGGAAGATGATGCCGCCCGGCACCCCAGCCTGGACGATCTGGAACGTCTGGCCCGTACGGGACCGGTGCAGGCCTGCCATGCCGGCCACGAACAGATCCTGGCCGAGGCCGCACGCTGCTGCGATGCCGCCCCCGCCGACATCACGGGCACGGGACGCCACGCGCGGCTGGTCATGGCCCGGCAGGCCGCCATGTACGTCTGCCGTCGCCATCTGGGCCTCTCCTATCCCGAACTGGGCCGGGCCTTTGGTGGACGCGACCACAGTACCGTCATCCATGCGGTTAAAAAGATTGGAAAAATGCTGGAAAGTAACAAAGATGTGCAACACCTTGTCGCCAGACTGGAGAAATGCGCACATCAGGAACAGCCGGACAGCTCCCCTACGGACAAAGTGTTCGGGGCGTAGACGGACAGTGCTTAACAGGATAGCTAAAATTTCAAGTAAAAACAGCCTGTTGCATATGTTCCGCACAAAAGCACAGGCATCAATTATTACAAGGATTCTTTTATGAAACTTTCTGTTAATAAAGAACAGATCATCGAAGGCCTGCAGAAAGCGGCAGCCATCATCCCTGCCAAAGCAGGAGCCGCCTACCTGCGTTCCATCTGGCTCAAGGCCGAGAAGGGCAGCCTGTCCATCATGGCCACGGACGCCAATATCGAATTCACCGGCCGTTATCCCGCCGAAGTGAAGCAGCCCGGCCTCATCGGTGTGCAGGGCCGCGCTTTCGTGGATCTGGTGCGTCAGCTGCCTGCGGGTGTGCTCCAGCTCACGCTGGACGAGAGCACCGGCAACCTGCTGCTGGAACAGGGCCGCCGCACGTACAAGCTGCCTGTGAGCGGGGCCGAGTGGTTCCAGAACTTTTCCGAATTCCCGGCCGAGTCCCCGGTGACCTGGTCGGGCGACTTCCTGCAGGACGTGCTGGATCGCGTGGTCTTCTGCATCAGCGACGACGACGCCACCGACGCCATCACCTGCCTGTACATGAAGCCCTGCGGCAACGGCCGTATCGACGTTTGCGGCCTCAACGGCCATCAGTTCGCCCTGGTCTCCTTCACCCATGACGATCTGGCCGCCCGTCTGCCCGAAGAGGGCGTGCTCATCCAGAAGAAGTACCTGCAGGACATGAAGAAGTGGCTGGGCGTGGACGAGATCGAGCTCAACATCACCGACAAGCGCCTGTACCTGCGTACCCTGGACGGTGCCGAGAGCCTGTCCGTGCCGCGTGCCGGCCATGACTATCCCGACTACACGGTGTTCATGAGCCGCCTGGAAGGCGACGGCGTGAGCCTGCTCACCGTCAACCGCAAGGAAGCCATCGAGGCCCTGGGCCGCATCCAGATCTTCAACACCGACAGCGACCGCTGCGCCTATCTCGACCTGGGCGACAACGAAGTGTGCCTCTCCGCCCAGGGGCAGGACACCGGTTCGGCCAACGAGAGCCTGGAAGTGACCTACCGCGGTGACATCAGCCGCATCGCCTTCCCCACCCGCAACCTCATGGACGTGCTGGGCCACTTCAGTTCGCCCAGCGTGGACATGATCCTGACCGGCGCCGAGGGCCCCTGCGGCATCCGCGGTTCCGAAGACAACGAGTACACGGTCATCATCATGCCCATGAAGATTTCCGAATCCACCTATTATAGCGAGGAAGATGTTTAATGGCTCCTGACATGGCCTCCAGCTACGACGCCTCATCCATTACCATTCTCGAAGGGTTGTCCGCGGTGCGCAAGCGCCCGGCCATGTACATCGGTTCCACCGACGTGCGCGGCCTGCACCATCTGGTGTACGAAGTGGTGGACAACTCCATCGACGAGGCCATGGCCGGCTTCTGCACCCGCATCACCGTCATCCTGCACGCCGACAACAGCGTCACCGTGCGCGACGACGGCCGCGGCATCCCCGTGGACATCCATCCCAAGGAAGGCGTGCCCGCGGTGCAGGTGGTCATGACCAAACTGCACGCCGGCGGCAAGTTCGACAACAACAGCTACAAGGTCTCCGGCGGCCTGCACGGCGTGGGCGTGTCCTGCGTCAACGCCCTGTCCGAGTGGCTGACGGTCACGGTGCGCCGTGACGGCAAGCGCTACCGCCAGCACTATTCCCGCGGCGTGCCGCAGGACCAGCTGACGGTCATCGGCGAGGCCGACGGCCACGGCACCACGGTGCGCTTCCAGCCCGACGAACAGATCTTCGAGGTGCTGGAGTTCTCGTACGACACCCTCAAGAAGCGCTTCGAGGAGCTGGCCTACCTCAATAAGGGCCTGTACATCGAGTGCATCGACGAGCGCACCAGCGAAACTCACGTCTTCCACGCCGAGGGCGGCATCCGCCAGTTCGTGAGCGATCTCAACTCCGGCCAGCAGGGCATTCATCCCATTATCATGGCCGAAGGCGTGGTGGACAATGTGGCCATCGACTTTGCCCTCCAGTACAACGCCGGCTACAAGGAGACCATCCTCACCTTTGCCAACAACATCCATACCAAGGAAGGCGGCACGCATCTGGTGGGCTTCCGCACGGCGCTCACCCGCGCCATCAACGGCTATGTGAAGAACCAGCCGGACCTGACCAAGAAGCTCAAGGGCACGGCCCTGTCGGGCGACGACGTGCGCGAAGGCCTCACGGCCGTCATCAGCGTCAAGCTGCCCCAGCCCCAGTTCGAAGGCCAGACCAAGACCAAGCTCGGCAACAGCGAAGTGGCCGGCATGGTGGCCGGCATGGTTTATGACAGGCTCACGGTCTACTTTGAGGAGAACCCCAAGGACATCCGCCTGATCATCGACAAGGCCGTGGACGCCGCCCGCGCCCGTGACGCCGCCCGCCGCGCCAAGGAACTGGTGCGCCGCAAGGGGGCGCTCTCGGACAACTCCCTGCCCGGCAAGCTGGCCGACTGCCAGAGCAAGGATCCCGCGGAATCCGAACTGTTCATCGTGGAAGGTGACTCCGCAGGCGGCTCCGCCAAGCAGGGCCGCAACCCGCGCAACCAGGCCATCCTGCCCCTGCGCGGCAAGATCCTGAACACCGAGCGTACCCGCTTCGACAAGATGCTGGCCAACAAGGAAGTGAAGGCCCTCATCACGGCCATGGGCGCGGGCATCGGCGAAGAGGACACCGACCTCGACAAGCTGCGCTACCATAAGATCATCATCATGACGGACGCCGACGTGGACGGCGCCCACATCCGCACCCTGCTGCTGACCTTCTTCTTCCGGCAGTATCAGGAGATGGTGGAGAAGGGCTACGTCTACATCGCGCAGCCGCCCCTGTACCGTGTGCACAACGCGCGCATGGAAAAGTTCATCAAGGACGACGCCGAGCTCAACGAGTTCCTGCTCAACCGCGTGAGCGAGGACGTGACCGTGGTGGCCGCCAACGGGCGGGAATACACGGGCAGCGACCTGATCCGCCTCATGGAGACCATCGAGAAGATCGAGCTGCGCGTGGCCGATGCCGAGAGCACCGGCATGCCGCGTCCCCTGTTCCTGGCCCTGGCCACCTATCCCCGCGCCGTGGACCGTGAGCTGCTGGAAGCCCGCGATGCCGACTTCCTGACCTGGCTGGAGAAGCACGAATACGCCCTGAGCCTGGAACGGGAACACAGCGAGGACGAGGACGAAGGCCGCGTGTTCGCCGTGTTCGAGAACACGGGCAGCCACCACACCCGCCGCGGCATGGAGTTCTTTGCCTCCCGCCTGTACCGGCAGACCTGGCAGCTGTTCAACGACCTGCGCGAGCAGTGCGGCGAGCTGAGCTTCAGTCTGCGCCGCAAGGACAGCAGCAGCCAGGCCGGCGACGTGTTCGACCTGATGCAGATGACCCTGGACGAGGCCCGCAAGGGCATCAACATCCAGCGCTACAAGGGTCTTGGTGAAATGAACCCCGAACAGCTCTGGGTGACCACCATGAACCCCGAGAACCGCGTGCTGCTGCAGGTCTCGGTGGAGGACGCCAACGAGGCTTCGGACGCCTTCGAGGAACTCATGGGCGACCGGGTGGAGCCCCGCCGCGAGTTCATCGAACGCAACGCCCTGAGCGTGCAGGATCTGGACATCTAGCTGCCGGAGGAACGACGCATGCAGGATACTGGCAAGGAAAAGAAGAGCTGCTTCGGCTGCTCCGTCATCGCCGTCTGCGGCTGGTTGGTCTGTGCGGCCATGTGCCTGTGGCTGACCATCTCGCTGGAAGGTTACCCCAAGGCCTACAGCCTGGCCTATCCGGCAGCCATGGCGGTGCTGTTCAGCAACATCTTCGTCTTCATCTTCACCAGCTCCCGCTGCGCGGGGGACGTGCGTCGTCTTCTGCCCGCCGTGATCCGTGTCTGCTTCGGTGAGGGGACCATGCTGCTGCTGGTCTGGCTCTGGGGCAGGTACTGGCTGGCTGCCTGAGGACGCTCCCCGGCGGGGGCCGCCCGGCGGCTCCCCCGGTACATCTGAGAAAGAACACGGGACCCGCTCCCGATTTGATATTTTACCTGCGAGGCAAACGTGTCTGAACAGAACAGCGGCATACAGCAGCCGCAAGTCAGCATTGAGAAGGAACTCCGCAAGTCCTATCTGGAGTATTCCCTTTCGGTCATCATCGGGCGCGCCATCCCCGACGCGCGCGACGGCCTCAAGCCCGTGCACCGGCGCATCATGTACGCCCAGTACGAGCTGGCCAACAGTTACAACCGTCCGCACAAGAAATCGGCGCGCATCGTCGGTGACGTCATCGGTAAGTATCACCCCCACGGCGACAGCGCCGTGTACGATGCCCTGGTGCGTCTGGCCCAGGATTTCTCCATGCGCGACCCGCTGGTGGACGGGCAGGGCAACTTCGGTTCCATCGACGGCGACGCCGCGGCCGCCATGCGTTACACGGAAGTGCGCATGTCGCGTCTGGCCAGCGAGTTTTTGGCCGACATCGACAAGGAGACCGTGGACTTCCGGCCCAACTACGACAACACCCTGCAGGAGCCCTCGGTGCTGCCCACCAAGGTGCCCAACCTGCTGCTCAACGGTTCGTCGGGCATCGCCGTGGGCATGGCCACCAACATCCCGCCCCACAACCTGGGCGAGCTGTGCGACGCCCTGCAGATGCTGCTGGACGATCCCCAGTGCACCATCTCGGACCTTATGGAAGTGGTCAAAGGCCCGGACTTCCCCACGCGCGGCTTCGTCTATGCGGGCAAAGGCCTGTCCGATGCCTACCACACCGGTCGCGGCACCGTGAAAGTGCGCGGCCGTCTGGAAGTGGAAGAACGCAAGAAGGGCCTGCAGGCCATCGTCATCCGCGAGATCCCCTTCGGCCTCAACAAGTCTTCGCTGGTGGAGAAGATCGCCGGTCTGGTCAATGACCACAAGATCGACGGCATCTCCGACCTGCGCGACGAATCCGACCGCAAGGGCATCCGCGTGGTCATCGACCTGAAGCGCGGCACCATCCCGGACATCGTCATCAACAGCCTGTACAAGTACACGCCGCTGGAGACCAGCTTCGGCATCAATATGCTGGCCGTGGTGGACAACCGTCCCGTGCTGCTCAACCTCAAGACGGCCCTGTCCTGCTTTGTGGACCATCGTCGCGAGGTGGTCATCCGCCGCACCCGCTACGACCTGCAGAAGGCCGAGGCCCGCGCCCACATTCTGGAAGGCCTGCGCATCGCCATCGACCATATCGACGAAGTGGTGGCCCTGATCCGCGCCTCCGCCAGCCCGGACGAGGCCCGCGCCGGCCTTATGCAGCGCTTCGAGCTCTCCGAGGTGCAGGCCCGCGCCATCCTGGACATGCGCCTGCAGCGCCTGACCGGCCTGCAGCGTGAAGAGCTCATGGCCGAATACCGCGAACTGCTGGAAAAGATCGAGTTCTTCAAGTCCGTGCTGGAGAATCCCGAAGTGCTGCGTTCCGAGCTCAAGCGCGAGATCCGCGAGATCCGCGAGACCTTCGCCACGCCGCGCCGTACCGAGGTGCTCACCGACGCCCTGGGCGGTATCGACATCGAAGACCTCATCCCCGACGAGGAAGTGGTCATCACCCTGTCGCGTCGCGGCTACATGAAACGCACCAGCCTGGAGAACTACCAGCAGCAGAAGCGCGGCGGCAAGGGCATCGCGGCCCTGCATACCTCCGATGACGACTATGTGCAGGAGTTTTTGACCACCACCAACCACCAGTACCTGTGCCTGTTCACCAACAAGGGCCGCATGCACCAGCTCAAGGTGCATCAGGTGCCCGAGGGCAGCCGCACGGCCAAGGGCGTGCACATCAACAACCTGCTGCCCCTGGAAGAAGGGGAGTGGGTCACCACGGTGCTGGCCGTGCGCGAGTTCGCCGAGGACAAGTACTTCCTCTTCGTGACCAAGCGCGGCATGGTCAAGCGCTCCTCGGCCTCGCTCTACGCGCGCTGCCGTAAGAGCGGCCTCATGGCCGTGGGCCTGCGCGAGGACGACGAGCTGGTGGTGGTGCGGCCCATCCGTGAGGACAGCCACATCGTGCTGGCCACGGCCGACGGCTACTCCATCCGCTTCGCCTGCAAGGACGTGCGCCCCATGGGCCGCGTGGCCACGGGCGTCAAGGGCATCGCCCTGCGCCGCCAGGACGTGGTGGTGGCCGGCGTCATCCTCAAGGAGAACGACCAGACCACGGAGATCATGTCCATTTCCGCCAACGGCTTCGGCAAGCGTACCCGCGTGGACCTCTACCGCCTGCAGTCGCGCGGCGGCAAGGGCATCATCAACTTCAAGGTCACGTCCAAGACCGGTCCCGTGGTGGGCGCCATGCCCGTGCGTGACAACGACGGCCTCATCATGCTGACCTCGGCCAACAAGGTGGTGCGCATCGGCGTGGAAGACGTGCGCAGCAAGGGCCGGGCCACCATGGGCGTCATGCTGGTGCGTCTGGACGAAGGCGCGCATGTGGTGGGCTTCGACCGCGTGGACGAAGGCGGCCAGACCGGCAGCCGCATGGACGATCTGGAGGACGATGACGACGCGCCCGAAAGCACGGCGGCACCTCTGGAGAGCGCTCCGGCGGAAGCGGGAGCCGATGACGGCAACGAATAGATACGCGGCGCGGCGCCCCTGGGGACGCCGCGCCCTTTGGTTCCGGTTTTCGGCAGCTGCCGGGCCGGACCCGGGCAGGCACAGGACCGGGGAGACCCGGCCGTGCATCCCTTCTTTCCCTGTCCGGGGCAGAGCAGGAGTCAGGGGAGGAACGGCGCGGGCGCGGACTTGCATTGCGCGGCCCGCCGTTATATGACACGCCCTTTGTACCGCCGTGCGCTGGTCGGCCGCCTTGCCTGCAAGGCGGGCCCCGGAGCGGTGAGAGGGAAGACGGTCCCGCCGCAGGGCGGAGGAGACAACAACGCATTTTGCGCTGGCAGTGAGGAAACGCTATGATTCGCCACGAGTGTGGTCTTTTGGGTATCTACGGTCATGAGGAAGCGGCGCGACTGACCTATTTCGGTCTGTACGCCCAGCAGCATCGCGGACAGGAAAGCGCGGGCATCGTCACCATCGACGAGAAAGGCCTGCTGCACGAGCACAAAGGCATGGGCCTGGTGCCCGATGTCTTCGCCGAAGCCAATCTGCAGGCTCTGCCGGGCACCATCTCTCTGGGCCATGTGCGTTACTCCACCACGGGCCGTTCCGCGGCGCGCAACGCCCAGCCCTTCGTGGCCCACTACAAGGGGCTGGACATCGCCATCGCCCACAACGGCAACCTGGTGAACACCATGGAGCTGCGCGAGGAGCTGGAGAACGGCGGCGCCATCTTCAGCACCACCAACGATACCGAAGTTTTCATGCACCTCATCGTGCGCGCCCTGCGCGAGCATGACCTGGTGGACGCCATCCGCGAAGCCTGCGCCCGCGTGCGCGGCGCCTACTGTCTGCTGGTCTACGCCGGCGGCACCATGGTGGCCGTGCGCGACCCCTACGGTTTCCATCCCCTGGCCTTGGGCCGTCTGGACGGCGCGCCGGTGCTGGCCTCCGAGACCTGTGCCTTCGACCTGCTGGAAGCCGACTACGAGCGCCCCATCCAGCCCGGCGAGATGCTGATCATGGACGGCAAGGGCGAACACAGCGAACAGCTGCGCGGTCCTCTGCCGGAACGTCCCCGCCAGTGCATCTTCGAACTGGTCTACTTTGCCCGCCCCGACTCCTTCGTCTTCGGCGAGCAGGTCTACCAGTGCCGCAAGCAGATGGGCTGGCAGCTGGCCCACGAGTCCACCCCCGACGTGGACTTCATCATGCCCTTCCCCGATTCCGGCGTCTATTCGGCCGTGGGCTTCGCCCAGTGCGCCGAGCTGCCCTACGAGCACGCCATGATCCGTAACCACTACGTGGGCCGTACCTTCATCCAGCCCACGCAGAGCATGCGCAACTTCGGCGTGCGCGTGAAGATCAACCCCGTGCGCTCCATGATCGAAGGCAAGAAGATCTGCATCGTGGACGACTCCATCGTGCGCGGCACCACCATGATCACCCGCGTCAAGAAGCTGCGCGAGCTGGGCGCCAAGGAAGTGCACATCCGCATCAGCTGCCCGCCGGTGAAGTTCCCCTGCTTCTACGGCATCGACTTCGCCTCGCGCGGCGAGCTCATCGCCGCCAAGTACAGCCTGCCCGAGATCACCAAGATGCTGGACGTGGATTCCCTGCATTACCTGAGCATCGACGGCCTGCTGCGCTCCGTCATGCAGTCCGACAGCTACTGCCTGGCCTGCTTCGACGGCAATTATCCCGTGCCCTGCCGCGAGTCGGGCAAACTCCGTCTGGAATGCGGCGGCTGCTGCGGCAGCCGTTAGTCCGAGGTTTTTCACATGGCTGTTATCGCTAATCGTATCAAGGGCTTCGCGGACATGTATCCGCCGCAGAGCTCGCTGTTCACCCGCATGGAGAATACCGCGCGCGAGATCTTCAGCCGTTACGGCTTCGTGGAGCTGCGCACCCCCGTGCTGGAATACACCGACCTGTTCAAGCGCTCCATCGGTGAAGAGACCGACGTGGTGCAGAAAGAGATGTTCACCTTCCCGGACCGCAAGGGCCGCATGATGACCATGCGCCCCGAAGCCACGGCTGGCGTCATGCGCGCCTATGTGGAAGATGCCCGCTACAGTCGCGAGTCCGTGAGCCGTCTGTTCACCACCGGTCCCATGTTCCGTTACGAGCGTCCCCAGAAGGGCCGCATGCGCCAGTTCCACCAGATCAACTGCGAATGCCTGGGCTCCCACAGCCCCTATGCCGACGCGGATCTGATCATCATGCTCACGCGCTTCCTCACCGCGTTGGGCCTCAAGGATCTGACGCTCAAGCTCAACTCCCTGGGCTGCGCCCACTGCCGCCCGCTGTTCAAGCAGGCCCTGGTGGACTATCTGCACCGCCAGGACTGCTGTGACCAGCTGTGCGAGGACTGCACCCGCCGCATGGAGACCAACCCCCTGCGCGTGCTGGACTGCAAGCAGGAAAAATGCCGCTGCGTCACCGACGAAGCGCCTCGCCTGCTGGACTACAACTGCCCCGAGTGCAAGGAACACTTCGACACCGTGCTGCGCCTGCTGGACGCCGCCGGGGTCAAGTACGAGATCGACCACCGTCTGGTGCGCGGTCTGGACTACTATTGCCGCACCACCTTCGAGGTGGTAAGCGGAAGCATCGGTGCGCAGGCCGCCGTGGCCGGTGGCGGCCGTTATGACGGCCTGGTCAAGAGCGTGGGCGGCCCCGACGTGCCCGGCGTGGGTTTTGCCTGCGGCATGGAACGCCTGGCCCTCATGCTCGGGGACGAAGAAGCCCCCCGCCCGGATTTCTATGCCGTGGCCATGGACGCGCAGAGCCGCGACCTGAGCTTCGGCCTGGTGCAGCGCCTGCGCGGCCTGGGCCTCAAGGGCGAGATGAATTTCAGCGATGCCGGTTTCAAGGGCCTGATGCGTCAGGCGGGCAAGTCCAATGCCCGTTTCTGCTGCATCATGGGCCCCGATGAAGCGGCCGCCGGCGCCGTGGTCGTCAAAGACATGGACAGCGGTGAGCAGCAGACCCTGTCCCTGGATGCCGCGGCGGACTTCCTTGCTGCCAATTCTGACAATGGGAAAAAATAATGACTGAACAGACGCAAAGCCTGGACGTGCAGCAGGAGCACCAGAAGTTCATCGAAGACCTCGGCGACTGGACCCGCAGCCACACTTGCGGCCAGCTGACCCTGGACAACGATGGACAGACGGTCTGCCTCATGGGCTGGGTGCAATACCGCCGCGACCACGGCGGCCTCATCTTCGTGGACCTGCGTGACCGTGAAGGCCTGACCCAGGTCGTTTTCAGCCCCGATATCGCTCCCGCCGCGCACGAGAACGCGCACATCCTGCGTTCCGAATACGTGCTGGCCATCAAGGGGGTGGTGCGTCCCCGTCCCGAGGGCATGACCAACCCCAACCTGGTCACCGGTGCCATCGAAGTGGTGGTGCATGAGTGGAAACTGCTCAACACCTCCAAGACCCCGCCCTTCGCCATCGAAGAACGCTGCGACGCCGGTGAGAACCTGCGCCTGGCCTGGCGTTATCTGGATCTGCGCCGTCCGCGCATGCAGGCCAACCTGCGCCTGCGCCACAAGGTAGCCCAGGCCATCCGCCGCCAGCTGGACGACGACGGCTTCCTGGAAGTGGAAACCCCGGTGCTCACCAAGTCCACGCCCGAAGGCGCCCGCGACTTCCTGGTGCCCAGCCGCCTCAACCCCGGCCAGTTCTACGCCCTGCCGCAGTCGCCCCAGCTGTTCAAACAGCTGCTCATGGTGGGCGGTTTCGACCGCTACTTCCAGATCGTGCGCTGCTTCCGTGACGAAGACCTGCGTGCCGACCGCCAGCCCGAATTCACCCAGGTGGATATCGAGATGAGCTTCGTGGACGAGGAAAAGGTCATGACCATGGCCGAAAACCTCATGGCCCGCGTGTTCCACGACGTCATGGGCATGGACATCCCCCGTCCCTTCCCGCGCATGAAGTATGAAGAAGCCATGCGCCGCTACGGTGTGGACAAGCCCGATACCCGCTTCGGTCTGGAGCTGGTGGACATCACCGACATCGTGCGCGGTTCCGGCTTCAAGCTCTTTGCCCAGGCCAAGCTGGTCAAGGCCATGAAGGTGCCCGGCGGCGAATCCATGACCCGCAAGGAGATCGACGCCTACACCGAGTTCGTCAAGATCTACGGCGCCATGGGCCTGGCCTGGATCAAGATCAAGGAAAACGAGTGGCAGTCGCCCATCGCCAAGTTCCTGTCCGAAGAAGAACGCGCCGGCATCCGTGAGGCCCTGGACCTCCAGGTGGGCGACATCGTCTTCTTCCAGGCCGGCGAGCCCGCCATGGTCAACGCCGCCCTGGGCAACCTGCGCGTGCACCTGGGCAACCAGCTGGGCCTGATCCCCGAGAATACCTTCAACTTCCTGTGGGTGACGGAATTCCCGCTGTTCGAATACAGCGAGGAAGAAAAGCGCTATGTGGCCTGCCACCATCCCTTCACCTCGCCCGCGCCCGGTCATCTGGAGATCATGAACAGCGACCCGGCCCGCGCCCTGGCCCGTGCCTACGACATGGTGCTCAACGGCAACGAAGTGGGCGGCGGTTCCATCCGCATCCACTCCGCCGAAGTGCAGCGCCACATGTTCCAGGCCCTGGGCTTCACGCCCGAGCAGGCCGAGGCCCAGTTCGGCTTCCTCATCCAGGCCCTGGAGCACGGTGCGCCGCCGCACGGTGGTCTGGCCTTTGGTCTGGACCGTCTGGTCATGCTGCTTTCCGGTGCGTCCAGCATCCGCGACGTCATCGCCTTCCCCAAGACCCAGAAGGCCACCTGCCTGATGACCGAGGCGCCCTCCACGGTGTCCGCGCGTCAGCTGCGTGAACTGGGTCTGCGCCTGCGCGAGACCGACAAGGAAGCCGCCAAACCCGCCGAGAACGCCCAGGCCTAGCGGGAGGATGCCATGATTCTGGATATTGTGACCTATCCCGCTGCCAGCCTGAAGGAAAAATGCGTGCCCGTGACGGAGATCACCGACGAGATCCGCCAGCTGGCCGCCGACATGCTGGAGACCATGTACGAGGCCCCCGGCGTGGGGCTGGCCGCCCCGCAGGTGGGCCGTAATATCCGCATGCTGGTCATGGACCCCGCCGCGCAGGACGAGGAGAAGCAGCCCCGGGTCGTCATCAACCCGGAACTGACCCTGAGCGAGGACACCGTGCTCAGCCGTCAGGAAGGCTGCCTCTCCGTGCCCCTCAACTACCGGGCCGACGTGCAGCGCGCCGAGCGCGTGCACCTGCGTTACATGGATCTGGACGGCAAGATCGTGGAAGAGGATCTGGAAGGCTTCCCGGCCATCGTCATCCAGCATGAGGCCGACCATCTGGACGGCACCCTCTTCATCGACCGCATCGGCCGCCTGCGCCGTTCCCTGTACGACACCCGGGTGAAGAAATGGCTCAAGCGCAAAGGATAGTCTTCATGGGTACTCCGGACCTGGCCGCCGCCGTGCTGCGGCGGCTGGTCCGGTGGCCCGGCGGCGACGTGGTGGCCGTCTACACCCAGCCTGACCGGCCTGCCGGCCGGGGCCACAAGCTGACGCCCTCGCCGGTGAAAAAGCTGGCCCTGGAGCTGGGCCTGCCCGTGCACCAGCCCCTGAACTTCCGTCAGGAAGGCGCGGTGGACGAGCTGGCCGCCCTCAAGCCCGACCTGCTGGTGGTGGCCGCCTACGGCCTCATCCTGCCGCAGGCCGTGCTGGACATCCCTACGGTGGACACCCTCAACGTCCACACCTCCCTGCTGCCGCGTTACCGCGGCGCCGCGCCCATCCAGCGCGCCGTCATGGAAAATTGGCAGCCCGGTGACGTGACGGGCGTGTCCATCATGCGCATCGTGCCCGCCCTTGACGCCGGGCCGGTCTACGCCCAGTGCGAGGTGCCCATCGGCGAGCATACGGCGGGCAGCCTGCATGACGCCCTGGCCGAAGCCGGGGGCGAGCTGCTGGTCACGGTGCTGGATCAGCTCCGCGACGGCAGCGCTCAGCCTCGGGAACAGGACGAGAGCCGCGTCACCTACGCCGCCAAACTGGCCAAGGAAGACGGCTATATCGACTGGGCCCGCCCGGCCGCCGAGGTCCACGCCCGCATCCGCGGCGTGACGCCCTGGCCCGGTGCGCGTCTTCAGGCCCGTTTCGAGGGGCAGGACGAGCTGCTGCCCCTGCTGCTCCAGCCCGGTCGCGTGGACGAGCCCTGCGACGGTGTGCAGCCCGGCAGCCTGCGTACGGACAAGAAAGGTCTGTGCGTGGCCTGTGCCGACCGCTGGTACCGCCTGCTGGTGGTGCGCCCCCAGGGCCGCAAGGATATGGAGGCCGCGGCCTTCGTCAACGGCCATCTGCGCCCGGCGCAGCATGGCGTGTGCGGCATGGCCGTGCCTTTTGGCGAGTAGATATTTTTTGTGGGGGAATGGGCGTTTTTTGTAAAAACTGCCCCTTCCCCCACGCCCCTGACCCCGAAAAAAACGTTATCCAGGTGACGTCACCCGTCGTTGACCGGCGGGCAGTGACAGCGCACATGGACCGAAAAGAGAGAGGAAAGGCCGCTCCTGACGGAGCGGCCTTTCTGTTTTTTCTGCCGTGCTTATTCGGCTGAAGAGTCCTTTCGTTTGGCGATGGTATAATATCCTTGTCTGCCTTCGAGGGAGAGTGTGTCTTTTACCTCTGCTGTCAGACATTGTTCATCGATAAAAAATACTTTTTCAGCAGCGTTTGATGAATACCAGGATGCTTTGGGACACGAATTTTTAAAGCTGTATTCTCCTTCAAGGAATGGAATAAGAGATGATAACTTCCAAGTATTTTTTTCAGCCACAATGACAGTCCCGTGACGGGGGAGCGATGTAGGCTGGCTTTTATAATTCTCTATAGGAGTTGAAAACATTGTCGAGATGAAAAATGTCAGGATAACCATGCAGGATATGACACCTCTTTTTCCTTCGATATCGCATACTTTTGCGATAATAAGAGCGTAAATAGGGAATATCGGCATGATGTAGCGTAGTGTTTTGTAGGGGGCCATGATTAGCGCAGCGGATGAAAAGAAGACCGCTGCCGTAACTATGGTAACCCAGAATAAAGAAAATGATTTTAATTTATATAATACATATATCAGAATAACGCTCAATACTCCTGATATGCAGAGAAAGTTGCTGGTAACAAGTTTATAAAGATAGGATAGTGATTGCTGTATATTTTCTATTGGTGTAAGTGATATAGTTTTAAATAAAGATTCTGATGCGCGATATGATGTCAGTCCAAGAAAAAATCTTGGATAGATAATAAATATAAAAAGTATCGTTATGGCACTTATGAATGTTATTATTTTTAACCATTTTATATTTTTTATATACGAAATATATATCAATGATATAAAAAATATAAAAATATAGAGGAGTGAAAAGTATCCTGTTAAAATTATTAATGATATAATAAAAGAATAGCTAATGATGGTATGCGCATTATATTCTATTTTGGCTGTGGTATTATTTATTTTTTTTGTGATAGTGTAAAATAAAAATATACTAATGACGAAGAACAATGTTTGTAGCTGATAAGGACGATAGAAAAGGACATTAGCTATCGCAGCTGGTGAGAAAAAAGCAAGTATCAGGCATGTAATTCGTGCAGTGTCTGTTGTAAAGATAACAAATGAAAGTTTATATAATAATAGAAAAGTGATGATTGAAATGCAAATATTTAATATTCCAGCACGGATCATAAGCGTATCTATGCCGGAAAATTGACTTCCTATAAGCGATAAACGAAGAAGAGAATAGTAAAAATTTGTATGAGGAGAGTCTCTGTTATTTTCCCTTAAAGAAACAATGTCATTGATAGTGTCATAGATACTATCCTCGTATCC
The DNA here is from genome assembly GCF_050313955.1 of Desulfovibrio sp. SGI.133. Lineage (NCBI taxonomy): Bacteria > Pseudomonadati > Thermodesulfobacteriota > Desulfovibrionia > Desulfovibrionales > Desulfovibrionaceae > Desulfovibrio > Desulfovibrio sp. SGI.133. The sequence goes on from NZ_JBNPMK010000003.1 coordinate 105,849, forward strand.
AAATAAATGTTTTTTTAGAGCATCTGAAGAATATAATACTCCTTCATCGAAATTTTTTTCAAATCCATATGAATTATATGTTGATATGACAAAAGATAATACTTCATCAACATGAAGCGCATCTTTTTTTACTATAAATAATGAGTATGTAATTATGACTAAGATAAAAATGATGCATGCAGCATATTTGTATTTTTTTGATGGTGTTATTTTTTCTGTGTATATTGTATTTGATGATATATTCATAATATTTCCTTTATTTTTTAAGACATATAGCTGAAAATATAGTATAAATCAATAGTATATAATAGGTATTTTGTTTTGTAATTTGTGTTATATTTATGTTTTTATCTGCATGAGAAATTTTAAAAATTTAATTAATTACAATAAGATATAGATATATCCTAATTTTATTTCTGTGACTTTAGAAGATAAGCTGACTGCCATCATAAAAAAGCCGGGGAGCTTACGTTCCCCGGCCAATCACAAATAGGTAGGTGCGATAGTCCTTATTTTTACGTTTTTTGCCGCCAGTTCAGGAGCAGGGCCGAGTTGATGATGACCAGCACCGAGCCGGCGTTGTGCACCAGGGCGCCCAGCACCGGCGAGAGCAGGCCGCCCATGGCCAGGAAGATGGCCGCGAAATTGAGGATCATGGAGAAGGACAGGTTGAGGGTGATGGTGCGCATCATGCGCCGGGACAGGGCGAAGATGTGCGGCAGTTCCTTGATGTCGTCATGCACCAGGGCCATGTCGGCGGCATCCACGGCGATGTCGCTGCCGATGCCGCCCATGGCCACGCCCACAAAGGCCTTTTTCAGGGCGGGCGCGTCATTGATGCCGTCACCGATCATGCAGACGGGCCGCTCCTGACGCTGGCTGTCCGCGATCCATTCCAGCTTGTCGGCGGGCAGGCAGTTGGCGCGCACGCCGTCCAGGGCCAGGCCCGTGCTGACGCTGCGGGCGGCGGCCTCATTGTCGCCGGTCAGCAGCATGGTGGATACGCCCGCGTCCCGCAGGCCCTGCAGGGTGGCGTCGGCCGTGTGGCGCAAGCTGTCGGCCAGGGCGATGAAACCGGCAAAACGTCCGTCCAGGGTCACATAGACGAGGCTCTGGCCCGCATCTAGGGCGCGCTGTGCTTCTTCCTTGTCCGTGGGGGAGAGGGCGATGCCGTTATCCTGCAGCAGGGCAGGGTTGCCCGCCAGCAGCGCATGGCCGTCCACACGGGCGGAGACACCGCGCCCGGGCAGCATGCGGAAATCTTCGGCTTCGGGGATGTCCTGCGTGCCCGCGTCCCGCACGATGGCCTTGCCCAGCGGGTGTTCGGAGCGTCGCTCCGCAGCGGCGGTCAGGAGATGCAGCTGCTGCGGCGCGAGTTCGGGCAGGGCGCTGTGCACATGGGCCACGCTTGGGGTGCCCCGGGTCAGGGTGCCGGTCTTGTCGAAGGCCACGACCCTGACGCGGGCCAGACGCTCCAGCGCATCCCCTTCCTTGACCAGTACGCCGTGGCGGGTGGCATTGCCGATGGCGGCCATGATGGCCGTGGGCGTGGCCAGCACCAGGGCGCAGGGGCAGAAGACCACCAGGATGGTCACGGCGCGCAGCACTTCGCCGGTCACGATCCAGGTTCCCGCGGCGGCGGTCAGGGCCGTGACTACGATCCAGGTGGCCCAGCGGTCAGCCAGGCTCACGATACGGGCCTTGCCCGCGTCGGCGGACTGCACCAGGCGGATCATGCGTTGCAGGGAGCTGTCCTCGCCCACCTTGACGGCGCGCATGTCGAAGGCTCCGAACTGGTTCACCGTGCCGCTGGACACCGTATCGCCGGGGCCCTTGTCCACGGGCAGGGACTCGCCGGTCATGACGGACTGGTCGATGGCCGTCTGTCCGCTGACGATGATGCCGTCCACCGGGATGGTCTCGCCGGGCAGCACGCGCAGCAGGTCGTCCACGCGCACTTCTTCGGCGGGGATGATGCTCTCGGCCGTGCCGTCCAGGCGCCGGGCCGTGCGCGGGGTCAGATGCACCAGCCGTTCGATGCCCGCCCGGGCCTTGGCCACGGTGCGTTCCTCCAGCAGGGCGCCCAGCTGCATGATGAAGGCCACCTCACCGGCGGCAAAGATCTCGCCGATGATGACGGACGCCAGCAGGGCCATGGAGACCAGCACGTCGGCCTTGATGTCGAAGCGCGTGAACAGGCCTTCGGCGCCTTCCTTGATGATGGGCACGCCGCACAGCAGCACGGCCAGCCAGGCCGGGTCCACAGGACCGGGGACAACTTCCAGAAAACTCAGCAGCAGGGCCACTGCCGAGATACCCAGGGCCAGGGCCTGCCGGGGTTCTTCCCTGAGCCATTCCTTGACGTCTGCCAGCATGGAGCCTCCTTGTCTGTCCGGGGCGTCATGGGCATCCACAGGGCCGGTATGTGCCGGAGGGCTCTGCGGCGGACGTGCGCGGGACAGGCGGGGTGGAAAGTTACGAACTGGCCTTCAAGATACCTATAGGGGTATAGGTAGTCAAGCGGGGGACAAAAAAAAAGCCGGGCAGGCCCGGCTAGCTGCGACGGGAAAAATGTTCCACGGCCTTGGCAAAGGCCGCGATGGTGGCGTCGGCATCCCCGTGTTCGATGCCGTCGCGCACGCAGTGCTGCAAATGGCCTTCCAGCACGATCTGGCCCACCCGGTGCAGGGCGCCCTTGACCGCGTTGATCTGGATAAGGATATCCTCACAGGGCACGTCCTTGTCGATCATCTGGTCGATGGCCTGCAACTGGCCCATGAGCTTCTTCATCCGGCGATGCAGGTTCTCCGCATCCATGCATTTTCTCATACGTCCTCCTTTCAGGGCAGGGGACATTATTGCGGGCCGTCTGTCAAGAGGAGGACGGATACGGGGGCAGGGTATGCTCCGGCTCCTGTCCGTCTGCGGCTGTCCCTCCTCTGCGTCCTGAAGCTGCAGTTGTGCCATGCGGACGGGCAGGGCACGCGACGCCTTGCCCGGAACGGATCGCGGCAGAGGCAGGCCGTCTTCCTGCCGGGAGGGGAGGCAAGGGGCATCTGTTGTCCCGGCGGGCTTTGGTGTAGGATGGCAGCACTGTGATCATGACGGGCAAGCCCGTCCGGTGTGTCCTGAAGGCCCCTGTCATGGCTGGCCATATGAGCGCTTTTTTTTCTTTTTTTGATGCCCGGCATGGCTGATGAGCAAAAATGCCGTACAGGGCATCTGTGGGCCATTTTCGGCCGTGTGACCGTTTTTGGCCTTCACTGGAGTCCTATGCTGCGAAAGTCTCCCTATTCCCTGCCCGCCAGTCAGTACGGCGGCGGGCGCAAGCGCATCTTCATCGGCCTGATGCTGGCCTCCTGCTGCGTGGCCTGTCTGGCCCTGGCCTTCTTCCTCATCCTGCCCTGGTCGGACTATGGCCAGACCCTCACCTGGTTGCCGCTGCTGTGCATGCTGGTGGGCGGGGCAGGCATCCTGGCCCTGATCTGGATGTGCGGCACGCTGGTCTGGCATGTCTACACGGGGCGCTATCTCCCCGGGGTGAGCAGCGTACGCCATGTGACCATTCGCCTGTTCTTTCCGCTCATGGAGCTGCTGGCCAAGGTGGTACGCATGGAGCGCAAGCGGGTGCGGCATTCCTTCATCAAGGTCAACAACGAACTGGTGCTGGCCGATCGCCCGCGCGTGCGGCCGGAGCGGCTGCTCCTGCTGCTGCCGCACTGCATCCAGCGCAGCGCCTGCCCGCACCGGCTCAACCATAATGTGGATCTGTGCCGCCGTTGCGGACAATGCCCCGTGGGCGGCCTGCTGCAGCTGCGGGACCGTTACGGTTTCCATCTGGCGCTGGCCACCGGCGGAACTATCGCCCGGCGCATCGTGGTCCAGACGCGGCCCCGCATGATCATCGCCGTGGCCTGCGAACGGGACCTTACCTCCGGCATCCAGGACAGCTACCCCTTGCCGGTCTTCGGCATCCTCAACCAGCGTCCCTGCGGTCCTTGTCTGGATACGCTGGTGTCCCTTGCGGCCGTGGAGGGGGCCGTGCGTCTGTTCCTCGGGCTTGAGGACAGCGCGGAGACCGGAGATAACGCTAAAAATAATCATTTTATTTCAAAGTGATACCTATGATAGGAACAAAAAGGAAAGCAGGCCGGGACACGGCCGGTCAGGCCTTTGCCGCCGAAGGCAACGGCCATTTTACGGAAAGCCGCCGTCTGCGGCAGCTCCCGCCCGCGGCCCCGGCCCTGGCCCTGCGGGCCCTGTGCCTGCTGGACAGCGCCTTCAGTGCGGGCTGCACCATCCAGGCGGCCTTGCAGCAGGTGCTGGAAGATACGGCCCGGCAGCAGGAAGGCGGTCTGGCCGAGCGTGACCGGCATCTGGCGGCGGAGCTGGCTTACGGCACCCTGCGCATGGAGAACCGTCTGGCCTTCGTGCTGGGCAAGGTGCTGCGGCAGCCGCTCAAGCTGCCTCTGCCGTTGCGGCGCCTGCTGGCGGTGGCGGCCTATGGGCTGCTGTTCCTGGATCGTCTGCCTGCCCATGCCGTCCTGCATACGGCCGTGGATCTGGCCCGGCAGCTCTACGGGCCGGGGCTGGCCAAGGTGGTCAACGGCAGCCTGCGTTCCGTGCAGCGTTTGGGGGATGCCGTCCAGGCTCCCGATTTCTATGCCGGGCCTGCGGAGGAAGAAACGTTTTTTGCCGAGGATGCGGCCGCGGCCCGCAAGCTGCGCAGCCTTGCCCTGCCGGAAGCCGAACTGCGGCTGGCCCGCTTCCATGCCGTGCCGCGCTGGCTGGTGGCCCTGTGGCAACAGGCCTATGGTGATGAGGCCTGCCGGGCCCTGCTGGCCCGTTCCGGAGCGCGCCCCTGGCAGGCGCTGCGCGTCAATGCCTCGCGTCCTCAGGCCGTGGATCTGAAGCAGGCCTTGCTGGCCTGCGTCCCGGCGGACGGGCCCGCGCCGCAGGCCGTGGGACGCTGGGGCGTGGCCTTCGCGCCCGGGCAGACGCCTGCCGCCGTGCAGGGCGAGGCGCTTGCCCGTCTGCTGGAGCAGGGGGCCCTTTCGCAGCAGGCGGCGGCCTCGCAGGAAGTGATGGCCGCGCTGGGGCTGGAAGACTGGCTGGGCCGTGGCTGGCCCGTCTGGGATGCTTGCGCCGGTTACGGCGGCAAGAGCGTGCAATTGCTGGAGCAGGGCGGTGATGTCCGTCTGTGCACGGACCGCAGCTTCTCCCGTCTGCGGCAGGTGCCGGGCCATTGCCGCCGCCTGGGCCTTGCGTTGCCGCATCTGGCCCTGGCCGATGCCTCCCGGCCGCCCGTCGCCCGCTGGCAGGGCGGCATCATCGCCGATGTGCCGTGCAGCGGCCTGGGCGTGCTGGCTCGCCGTCCCGATCTGCGTCGTCGTCCCCGGACGGCCCTTGCCGAGCACGCCGACCTGCAACGGGCCATCCTCAAGGCTCTGGCCGCACGTCTGGAGCCCGGCGCCGAGCTGGCCTACATCACCTGTACCTTGCATCCGCTGGAGAACGAGCAGGCCGTGGACTGGCTGCTGGCGGAAGACAGCGGCCTGGAGCGCCTTGTGCAATGGCAGACGCCCCACGACCATCCCTGGCTGGAAGGCATGTTCGCCGCGCGCCTGCGGCGGCGTGGGTAGGGGGAGAAGATGCTTGAGGGGGAAGGGGGAATGATGGAGTCCGGCAACGCTAAGGGTATCCCCTGGCTGCTGGTCTCTGCTGGTCTCCGGGGGGAGCCTGGATCTCCAGTGTGATTGACCTGAAAGATACGAACAGGGGGCAGGGTGTATCCTGACCGGATACACCGTGCCCCCTGTTGTTTTTTTTGTCACTCGTGTGGGAAGAGTTACTGCCCATTTTTACAGGGAGGGAATCACTGTCTTCCAGACAACGGCGGGGACCCTCCGGCCGGATCGGAAGAAAAGTTTTTTCAGGGATGGGGAGAGCGCGAGAGGGGAAGGGGCAGTTTTTACAAGAAACGCCCCTTCCCCTCTCGCCATTATCTTTCTTTGCCTCCCGGCTACTGCCGGGGAGTCTTGGCATCCACCGGGGCCGCGATGGCTTCCCCGGCGGGTTCGTCTTCAGGGATGTGGCAGTGCAGGCGGTTCAGCAGGGCTTCCAGCTCCTGGGGGCTGGTGTAGCGCAGGGTGATGCGGCCGCTTTCCATATCGCCGCTGACGCGGGCCTTGCAGGGCAGGGCGGCGCAGAGGCTTTTTTGCAGGGCGGCGATCTGAGGCAGCTTTTTGCGCTTGCAGGGGGCGGGCCGCTGCGGGGCGGCTTCGCTGGCGGCGGTCCAGGGCAGGCGCTGCTCCTCGCGCCAGAGGGCCACGGCCTCTTCGGCCTGGCGCACGCTCAGGGACTCGCTGATGATATGGCTGCGCAGCACTTCGGCGGCGGCCAGGGCGCGTTCGTCATTGCCCAGGGCCAGCAGGCAGCGGGCATGACCGGCGCTGAGGCGGCCGTGATGGAGGTCGTCCTGCGCGACGGGCGAGAGCTGGAGCAGGCGCAGGGCATTGGCGATGGCCGGGCGGCTCTTGCCCAGGCGGGCGGCCAGGGCCTCCTGCGTCAGCTTGAGGGTCTCGCGCAGCTGCTGCAGGGCCTGGGCCTCTTCCATGGGATTGAGGTCTTCGCGCTGCAGGTTCTCGATAAGGGCGGCGGCCATGACTTCGGCATCGCTCATCTCGCGCACATGCACGGGCACCTGTCCGAGGCCCGCCTGCCGGGCGGCCCGCCAGCGGCGCTCACCGGCCACGATCTGGTAGTGTCCGGGCCTGTCGGCCAGGGGGCGCACCAGCAGGGGCTGGATGATGCCCTGTTCACGGATGGAGGCCGCCAGTTCGGCCAGGGATTCGGCGTCGAAGGTTTGGCGGGGCTGGCTGGGATTGGCATGCAGATGGGACAGGGGCAGCAGGGTGGGGCTGTGTTCCGTGCCCGTCTCTTTTTCCGGCGTATCGTTCTTTTCCTGCCGGGCGGCGCCCATATCCGTACGGCGCAACAGGGCGTCCAGGCCGCGGCCGAGACCTTTGCTACTCATGCTCTCTCCTTGACATCATGCCGTGCTGGCGGCACTTTTTACGACAGTGATTGCCCCAAACCTTTTGACCAGAGGAAACCATGTCCAACAAGCATCTTCTGTACCTGACCGACCGTCAGGGAAATCTGGAAGGGGTGCAGCTTTCTGCCGCCCTGTGGTCGCATTGCGAGGCGGCCGTCGTCAAGGCCCTGAAGGCCATGGAGCCCCCCCTGGAACACCTGAACGACGAGCCCGTGGCTGATTTTGAGCGCCTGCTCCAGTTCTGGGATTTCCGTTATCCGTACAGCCCCGAGGTCACCTGTCCGCATTGCGGCGCCCATACCGCCGACTGGCGCAACGACCCCGCGCATCCGTTCCATCTGACCACGGCCAATCTGGGCGGCCTGCTGGTCTTCCGTTGCAAGAGCTGCCAGTCCACGGTGCGCCAGAAGCATTTCCGCGACCACATGGCCGTGGAATGTACGCCGTACAATCCTGACTAGCTTTGCCGGCGGTGTTTCCCGTTGCCGCTGTTTTTGCCGGGCTTTGCCCGGCTTTTTTTATGCCCGTAGCACGGGCATGACGGCGGGCTTTCCGGCTTTTCAGGAACGACCGGCCGTCATGTGCTTTTTAGCGCGGCTGCGGCATGCGGGCGGGATCGCGCAGGGCCACTTCCTTGGCAAGGTTGAGGTAGGCGTCGGCGCCCTTGGACTTGATGTCGTAATGGATGATGGACTTGCCGTGGCTGGGCGCTTCGGAAAGGCGCACGTTGCGCGGGATGACCGTCTCGAAGAGGTGGTCGGGGAAGCAGCGCTGCACTTCGTCGCGCACTTCGCGGGTCAGGCGGTTGCGGGCATCGTACATGGTCAGCACCACGCCCAGCAGGTTCAGTTTGGGATTGAGGCGTTTTTTGACCAGCTCGAAGGTCTGCAGCAGTTTGACGATACCTTCCAGGGCGAAAAACTCGCACTGCAGGGGGATGAGCAGTTCCTGCGAGGCGCAGAGGGAGTTGAGGGTCAGCAGGCCCAGGGAGGGCGGGCAGTCGATGATGATGTAATCGTACTCCGTGCCCAGGGGTTCGAGGCAGTCGCGCAGGTAGAACTCGCGGGCCATCTTGTCCACCAGTTCCAGTTCCACGGCCACCAGGTTGGTGCTGGCGGGCAGCACGTCGAGGAAGGGCGTACGGGTGCTGCTGATGCTCTCGTGGATGTTCTCCGGCGTATAGAAGGTGGAGTAGAGGTCGTGGTGCAGGTCTTCCTGGGCGATACCGATACCGCTGGTGCTGTTGGCCTGGGGGTCACAGTCCACCAGCAGCACGCGCTTTTCCATGACGGCCAGTGCGGCGGAAAGGTTGATGGCGGTGGTCGTCTTGCCGACGCCGCCTTTTTGGTTGGCTATGGAAATGATGCGCGCCATGCTGTCCTCCGGGCTGTGTTTCACGGGAAACAGGGGGAGCTGTTTCACGGGAAACAAACAAAAAAGTGAGGCCCCTCTGCCGGGGCCGCCATCTGCGGAACAAAATAAAGAAAAGCCCGGCAAATGGGAAGACGTGAACCGTCCGTGACAAAAAAATGCCGGTATGTCCGGCGGCATCGCGGTCCCCGCCATGGCCCGGGGCAGGGGTTCTTGCCCCGGATTCCGTTTCTGGCTAAAATCAGCGCCGCATTGCAACAAGGAGTTGGTTCCATGGCTGATACGCGCATTCTTCTGGTGGATGACGAAAAGGAAGTGACGGCCCTGCTGGGCAAGCGTCTTGTACGGCGCGGCTACCAGTGCGCCACGGCGGCGGACGGCCTTCAGGCCATAGAAGCCATGCGCGAACAGCCTTTTCCCATCGTCGTCATGGACGTGAAGATGCCCAATATGGACGGCATCGCCGCCCTTAAGATCATCGTGGAGCAGTGGCCCACCGCCCAGGTGATCCTGCTTTCCGGCCATGCGGACATGCAGCTTGCTGTGCAGGCCATGAGCGAAGGCGCTTTCGGCTACCTGATGAAACCTGTCGATTTTGATGAACTCCTGTTCAAAATCGAAGATGCCGCCATGCAGAGCCGGCTTGAAGGGCCGGAAAGCGACATGGCGCGATAGGATCTTTGCATGAAGAAACTGTTCCGTCCTCTGGTGCTGGGCGGTGTCCTTTTACTGGCGGTGGGCCTGGCCCCCGTCATGGACACGACTCCCGCCCGTGCCGCCACCGTCACCGACGCCAACTTGAAGCAGATGCTGGAGGATCTGCTGCGTGAACATCCCGAGATCGTCCTGGACGTGCTGCGCTCCCACAGCGAAGACGTGCTGGACATCGCCCAGGCGGGCGCCAATGCGCGCCGCAAGGCCGCCCTGGAAGCCCAGTGGCACAAGGAAGTGAAGAACACGCCCCAAAAGCAGATCTCGCTGTCGGGCCGCCCGGTCAAGGGCAATGCGGCGGCGCCGGTGCGCATCGTGGCCTTTTCGGACTTCACCTGCCACTATTGCCAGCAGGCCACCCATGTGCTGGACGAGATCATGAAGAAATACGGCAAGAACGTCAGCCTGGTCTACAAGCACATGCCGCTGGACGAGCAGGGCCCCGGCATGCTGGCCGCCCGCTACTTCGTGGCCGTGGCCGCGCAGAGCGAGAGCAAGGCCTGGAAGTTCTATGACGCCATGTACGCCGACCGCGACCGTCTGCTGCTGGAAGGCCAGAAGTTCGTGGATGAGGTCTGCGACAAGCTGGGCCTGGACAAGGACCGCCTGAAAAAGGACGCCGCCAGCGACAAGACGGCCCGGATCATCGCCCAGGATCTGGACGATGCCAAAAAGTTGAAGATCGACGGCACGCCCTGCTTCCTGGTCAACGGCCTGATGGTGCGGGGCGCACTGTCCGAACCCCTGTTCGAAGCGGCCGTGGACATCGCTCTGGAAGCGGCACGCTAACATCTGGTCATGACCGTACGAAGACCGGCTGCGGGATACCCCGTATGCCGGTCTTTTTTTATGCCTTCGAGCCGGGCTGAAGACGGATGGGCCTGCCGGGCCCGAGGAGCGGGGAGGATGGTAGTGCCCGTTTCGCGATGGAGTTTTTTTGCCGGGCTGTCAGGGGGCGGGCATCCGTCCGGAAAGCAGGGGGACTGCCGGGATGGTTCGGCGGTCCGTTTTTATTGAAAAGGACAGCGCGTGCTGCTGACGTCCGTCAGGCGTGCGGGATGGCGCGGCAGGAAAAGATGAGACCGTCGATGCGAGGGGGGCGGACAAGGCAAAGGACAGCCCGGAGGCTGTCCTTTATGTGAAGGCCGGGCGTGGCGAAACGCCCGTCAAGATTAGCTGGAATAAAAAGTGGAAATCTCACTGCAACGCTACGTCAAAAAACTCCTGATGGCAAGATGCCAGCCCCTACGCCCGCAGAGGAAAAAGGCCGGTCTGCGGGAAAGGGCGGCCTGTCGGGCCGGATGCCTGGAAAAAAGGTGCAAAAAAAGCGCGGGCGACCGCGCTTTTTTTCGTCCTTTTCTGCAAAGGGATCAGATGACGATGCGGCGTACCGCGATGAGCCTGTTGCCCCAGTAGGGCTCCATGTTTTCCCGGCGTACGGTCTTGCCGCGGCTGGGACTGTGGATGAAGGTATTGTTGCCCGCATAGATGCCGGTATGCAGGCCGCGGGGGCCGCTGCTGGTTCTGAAGACCATGATGTCGCCGGGCCGGGGCGAGCTCTTGGGCACGGCATATCCGGCTCGCGCCTGGTCCACGGTCACGCGCGGGACCTTGAGGCCGTTTTGGCGGTAGGCCCACCAGATGAGGCCCGAGCAGTCGAAACCGCGGGAGGGAGAGGCCCCGCCCATGCGGTATTGCTTGCCTTCCTGGCTGGAGGCCGTGCGTACGATGTTCTGGGCCCGCTGGGGATCGTTGTAGCCGGGATCGTCCGGCTGGAACATGGCACAGCCCGATGCGCTGCCCAGAATCAGGGCCAGGAAAAATATCTGAAAAAGACGGCGATAGGTTCTCATGATCCGCTCTGCCTGAAAGTTTGAAAGTCACGGCGTGGAGATGCCGTCGGAAAAACTGTTTTCCAGATGCAAAGCAAATACCGGGCCAAAAGGGCATACGTTGGGATATTTTTATAAATAGTAAGTAAAAACAGATAGATGTTGTTTAAAGGAACAGTATGCCAGCCCATAGGAGCAGACAAAAATCTGTCATCCTTTTCGCATGAAATGGGGCGGGCGTCAAAGTTTCCACGCCGCCGGAGCCGCCGTGCGGCTGTGGCAGGGGCCTAAAAAAAGGGGGCCCCTTGCGGGGCCCCGGGGGTGGAGGATGAGGCATGGCCGGGCCGTTGCATGAAAGGTCGGGGAGGGGGAGGGGAATCCCCTCCCCGATGCGGCCCGGTGACGGCCCGTGGGCCGTGCCCGCGCTGCTGTTTTCCTCAGGACGAGGCGGGACCGGCAGGGCTGCCGATCCCGTTTCAGGGCTGTCGAGGCCCTAGCGGGCGTTCAGTTCCTGACCGTCCCACACCTGTTCGGCCTTGGGCAGCACAGGCAGGAGCTGCGTCCAGGGATGCTGCTTCAGGAAATCGGCATCCTGCTGCAGCTTGCGGCTCATGTTCAGGATGGGCGGCACGATCTGCTTGATGTCCCCGGCCAGGGCGGGGCTGATGCTGTAGCCGGTGGCCTGTTCGGCCAGAGCCACGGCCTTGTGGCTGAACTCCATGGAGCTCATGAGGGTGTCCAGGGCCTTGGCGGGGTTATGGAAGCCCACGCTGTTCTCGGCGGACACGTAGTCCCAGTAGAGCTGGCCCTTGCGGACCATCTCGCGGGCCTCGGCCATCAGGCTGTCGTAGTTGGCGGCGCGCTGTTCGGCGGGCACCGCGTTGGCCAGGCGCACGGCCTCGTGGGCGCGCACGGATTCTTCCTGGGCCTTGAGCAGCTGCTTGAAGGTCTTTTCCTGGGTGTAGAGCACGCGGCCGCGCAGGTAATCGGCGGTCTTGTCGGCATGGCACTGGCGGCAGGCGCGCAGCTCGGGATCCTTGAGCGGCGAGGTCATCCAGTGGCTGGAGACCTTCTTGCCGTCCACGCGCTGATAGGGCATGTGGCAGTCCGCGCAGGAGACGCCGGCGGCGCCGTGGGTGCCGTCGATGAAGGTCTCGTACTCGGGATGCTGCATCTTGATCATGGGCACCTTGGAGGCCGCATGCACCCAGTCGGTGAAGGGCCCGCTGCTGCCGTCGGCCTGCTTGGGACCGTGGCTCTTGTAGTACTCATACATGTCGCCGGGGCCGAAGCCCTTGTCCCAGGGGAAGACGGGACGGCCGGCGGGCCCGTTGTCCTTGTGGGTGAAGTAGTATTCCACATGGCACTGGGCGCAGACCAGGGAGCGCTTCTCGTTGCGGGAGAGCTTGTTCCAGTCCTTGCCGGAACGCTTCAGCCAGTCCTTGAGCGGTTCGGAGTAGGGGCGCAGCTCCATGGTTGCCGGATCGTGGCAGTTGCTGCAGCCGATGGTCTCGTCCATCTCGTTGATGGCGTCCTTGCCGCGGAAGGTGTTCACGTCCTTGCTCCAGAAGGCGTCACCGTACTTGCCGACCCATTCCATCATCTTGGGGGTCTTGCAGTTCCAGCAGGTGGCGGGCAGGCCGCCCTTTTCCCCGTAGCGGTTGATGCGGTCGATGTTGACGAAGTCCTTGACGGCATAGGTATGGCCGCGGGCCTCATTGTATTCGTACATGAAGGGATAGCCCAGCCAGAGGTTCTTCAGGTAGGGCTGGGCATGCTTGTAGCCCTTGGGCAGGGGATTCACGTCGTCGTTCTTGTGGAACGGCACCGAGCCCTTGTACTCGGTCATGGCGGACGTCTCGTTGTTTTTCTGGTACGAGGCGTACTGATGCGGGAAGGCCTCCTTGAAGGCCGAGATGCGGGTCTCGCCCGCGGGCAGGCCGGTCTTGTATTCCGGGGCCTTCAGTTCGGTGTCCACGTCCTGGCAGCCGCCCAGCAGGGGCAGCGCCAGCAGGGCCGCGGCCGCAAGGGTGAGGCCGAAGAGTCGATTAGTCATAAGCAACCGTCCTTGTGCTGATGGGCTTGTGGCGCATGTGGGCCATATTGCGGTGGCAGTCCACGCAATAGGGCTTGGCATCCATGCTGGCCACTTCGCTGTTGGTGGCAAAGTGGCAGGCCTTGCAATTCTCGTTGACCACGTCGCGGGTGCGCGCGCTGAGCGGGCGGGGGATGTCCTTGCCGGACACGTTGCCCATGAAGTCGCGCAGCCCTTCCTGTGCCTTGAACGGCAGCTTGGCCAGCAGGTTGTGCGGGGCGTGGCATTCGTTGCAGGCGAGCTTGGCATGCGTAGACAGCTTGTGCGTCACGGCGGCCTCCTGCATGATGTGGCAGCTGGCGCAGAACGGACGCTGGTCCGTCGAGACCATGGCAAAAGCCATCACGGCCAGCAGTGCCGCGCCCGCTGCCAGACCACCCAGAAAGACTTTGAGCCAGGGTCCTGTGCGGGGTGTACCCATAAAGAGCCTCCTTCGTTGATATCGTCGCCTGTCCCGCACCAAGGGGCAGGGGGACGATCTGAGCATGACGCCGGTCCCCTCCGGCGTTTGTTCCAAAAAGAGCAAGGGCCGTGCCAGTTGGGACGAATGTGAGCATATTCACATTTTTTCTTGTCTTATCAGTATATTGCTGAACAAGTTGTCGTTATTCCCCCGGCAGGGCTCTTGTGATTTTCAGAAAAAAAAGACAGATTTTCCGAAAAATCTGACAACTCCGGTCCTGTTTCCGCCGCCGGGATACCCCGGCGTGTCCGGACGGGCCGACGGAGGAACCATGTCCGACCCCGTGCGCGTGCCGCCCTCCGGCGGACCCGGACACTGGCGGCGCTGGCTGTTGCCCGTGCTGGCCAGTGCCGCCTGGCTGGTCCTGACCTTTTTCCTGTACCGCCATGCCGTGCAGGGCGAGCAGGCCCACCTGCTGGAGCTCTGCCACACCCGGCTGGCGGCCACGGCCCATCAACTCATGGATGCCCGTGACTGGAACGCGGGCCACGGCGGTGTCTATGTGCCCCTGAGCGTCTATGGCGAGCCCAATCCCTGGCTGCCGGAAAAGGACAGGACCCTGCAGACCGCCGACGGGCGGACGCTGGTGCTCATGAATCCCGCCTACATGAGCCGCCAGATGGCCGAACGCCTCACCGAGCCCGGCTTCCGTCTGGCCATCGTGGGCCAGGCTCCCCTGCGGCCGGGCAACCGGGCCGATGACTGGGAACGGCGGATACTGACCACGGCCACGCAGGGCGGGCAGGTCTTCTTCAGCGGGGAGGACTGCCTGCCGCAGGGGCGTTTGCGCCTGCTCAGGACGCTGGCCGCGCAGGAAAGCTGTCTGCGCTGTCATCAGGGCCACAAGGAAGGGGATATGCTGGGCGGTATCAGCATCAGCATGGATGCCGCCGCCTATGTGCGGGATCTGGAGCGTAAGCAGCGGGAGCTGGGCCTGCTGTATGGCCTGCTGGCCCTGACCGGGGTGCTGGCCGTGGGCGGCATCACCAGCAACCTGACCTTGCGGCGTCTGCAGGCCGAGGAGAAGAGCCGCCTCAAAAGCGCCTTCATGGGGCGCCTCAGCCACGACATGCGTACCCCGCTGGCGGCCATGCTGGGCATGAGCGATCTGCTCGACCGTCAGGACTGCGGGACGGAGCAGCGGCATACGGCCCTGGCCTATCTGCGCCGGGCCTGCGGGGCCCTGCTGGAAATGGTGGACGACATCACCGACCATGCGTCGCTGGAGCAGGGGGAGGTGCGTTTGCGCTGCCGGACCTTCGACCTGCCTACGTGCCTGCGGGCCTGTGCGGATCTGTACAGACCGGCGGCGGAGGCCAAGGGGCTGGAGCTGTTGTTGCATCTGGCGCCGCAGCTGCCCCGGCAGGTCCGTGGTGACGGTTTCCGGCTGCGGCAGGCCCTGGGCAATCTGGTGAGCAATGCCGTCAAATTTACGGAACAGGGTCGTATAGAGGTAGAGGCAGACGGGGAACGTCTGGCTTCCGGTGCCTTCCTGCTGCGGCTGGACGTCCGGGACAGCGGGCCCGGACTGGAGCCCGGTGAGGAAAGGACGGTCTTTGAGAGCTTTCACCGGGGCAGTGCCGCCGGCGGCAAACCGGGAACCGGTCTGGGGTTGAATATCGTGCGTACCATCGCCCGCCGTATGGGCGGGGACGTGCAGGTGCGTTCCTGCCCCGGACAGGGCTGCACGTTCACGCTGGAAGTGCGCCTGGAGATCGTGGAGGGCGGCCCCGGCCCCAAGTCCGGGCCCCTGTGCCCGGCGGAAGAAAACGGCACGGCTCCGGCCCCTGCGGCGGGCCCCTTGCAGGGCCTGCGGGTGCTGGTGGCCGAGGATGACGCCGCGGGCCGCTATCTGCTCGAAGTGCGCTTGCGGGAGCAGGGCTGCACCGTGGGCCTTGCCGCTGACGGGGAACAGGTCCTGGACATGCTGGCCGCCGCAGCATGGGACGTCATCCTGCTGGATGCCGGCATGCCGCGCATGGACGGCCTGACCGTGCTGGAGCGCATCCGCACCGGGCGGAGCGCCGCGCCCCGGGAGCAGATGGTGATCGTCCATTCCGCCGGTCTGGCCCCCGATGAGGAGGCGCGCTTCCGGTCGCTGGGCGTACGGGCCCTGCTGGACAAGCCGGTTCCCCCGGCCATGCTGCTGGCCGCGTTGCGGGACGTGCCCCGTGGCTGTCCCGACGACGGTCAGCCAGCACCGAAGCCCCGTGATACGGAGGCTGAGGCTCCCGTCATTTGGGACAGGGCGGCCGCGCTGGCGGCCGCGGATCAGGACGAAGAGCTGCTGCATACCCTGGTCACGGCCTTGCGGGAGGACCTGCCGCGTCTGGACGCAGCGCTTGCAGCTGCCCGAAACCTGGCCGCAGATCCCACGGCCCCGGCGGCCCAGACGGCGGAGGCCCTGCGCCGGGCGGCCCATGCCCTGAAGAATTCCGCGGCCACGCTCTGTTTTGAGGAGCTGCGTCTCAGGGCGGCGGCCCTGGAGCAGGCGGCACGGCAGGTACTGGCGGAGACGCCGGAGAACGCGGAAGGGCTGGGACCCTTGGCGGCGGCCTGTGCCGCAGCTTTGGCTCGCGCCGCAGAAGTCCTGCGGCGGGAAGACGTCTGATGCCGGTGTCTTCGCGGAGGACCATGCCGCCGTGCCCCGTATGCGGGCAGATGGACGGAAGCCGTGACAGGCGGATAGCTGCCCGGCCGTCCTTCCGATCGACGGGGCTCTGGTGCGCGCAAAGGCCGCAGGAAGGCCGACGGCAGCTCGAAAAGTTTTTGTATCCGGCATCAGCCGGAGAGCGCAGGAAAAAGAGAACGATATGCCGGGCGGCAGGCGCGCCCCTGTGCCGCGCCCGGGGGATGGCCACAGGGGAAGCTCCGGGACCACAGGCCCGGGCAGGGAGGCAAGGATGGCCCGTGTGCTGGTAGTGGATGACGAGAACCTGATGCGCACCATGGTGGAGGTGGCCTGCCGCCGTCTGGGGCACGAGGCCCTGTGCGCGGCCACGTTGGCGGAAGGGCGGCGTCTGGCGGCCACGGGCGTGGACGTCATCCTTCTGGACATGCTTTTGCCCGACGGCAATGGTCTGGATGCGCAGCAGGAGCTGGCGGTCCTGCCCGACGCGCCGGACATCGTGGTCATCACGGGCCACGGCGACGGCGATGCGGCGGAAAAAGCCCTGCGCGGCGGTGTCTGGGATTTTCTTATGAAGCCGGTGCGGGTGCGCGATGTGGAAGAGACCCTGAGCCATGTGCTGGAGACCCGGGACAGGCGGCGCTCGCGCCGGGGCCTGGAACTGGAGCCGGGACAGGTGGCGGGGAGCGGCCCGGCCATGCAGGCGGCGCTGGCCCAGCTGGAACAGGCCGCGCACAGCGACGTCAACGTCCTGCTGCTGGGCGAGACCGGCGTGGGCAAGGAACTGTTCGCCCGCACCCTGTACCGTAACAGCCACCGGGCCTCACGGCCTTTCGTGGCCGTGGACTGCGCCTCCCTGCCGGAAACGCTGGTGGAGAGCCATCTGTTCGGCCATGCCCGGGGGGCCTTCACCGGCGCGGAGCGGGCCAGCGAGGGCCTGTTGCGGGCGGCGCATCAGGGCACGCTCTTCCTGGACGAGGTGGGCGACCTGCCGCAGGGCATACAGGGGGCTTTTTTGCGGGCGCTGGAACTGCGCCGTTTCCGGCCTGTGGGGGAGGTGCGCGAGGTGGAGAGTGATTTTCGCCTGGTGGCGGCCACCAATCAGGATCTGGAAGCCATGAGCGAGGACGGGCGCTTCCGCAAGGATCTGTTTTACCGCTTGCAGGGCATGACCATCGTGATCCCGCCCCTGCGCCGTCGCCGGGACGAGATACCCCTGCTGGCACGGCAGGCGGTCATCCGCTGCTGCCGCCGCAACGGCATGGAGGAGAAGGAGCTTTCCCCCCTGCTGCTGGAGATGCTGGACGAATACGACTGGCCGGGCAATGTGCGCGAGCTGTTCCATACGCTGGAGCGGGCCTGTCTTGCGGCGGAACATGCGCCCTTGCTGCTGCCCGCGCACCTGACCACCGGCCTGCGCGTGGCCGTAGCCCGCAGCCGGGCCGGGCAGGGACGCGGGGCAGGCGACGTGCCCGGCGGCAGGGAGGTCTGTCCCCCGCTGGCTGAAGCCGGGGCCCGGTCCGGTAGCGCGCCTGTCCTCCCCCCCATGCCGGAGGAGGGGCAGGTCTTCCCGTCATTGCGCAGCTGGCGGCATGAGGCGGAGCGGCACTATGTAGCCCAGGTACGGGCGCTGTGCGGCGATGATGCCCGGGCCGCGGCACGCATGGCCGGGGTCTCCCGCGGGCACTGGTACGAGCTGCTGAAAAAATACGGCTTCTAGGCCTGCGGGGTGCTGCCTGAAAAGCGCGCAAAGGCTTGCGGTAGGCCGGGAAAGCGGATACAAGGTGAGAAGGGACATTTCCCAGCTTTGTGAGAAAGGATTACCTAGGCATGAGCAATCCCATTACCGTGAAAGGCTATGTCTGTTCTGTGCCCCGTGCCGCCGATGCGCGGCAGGCCAGTGTGGCTGTGGTACAGGACGATGTGGAATATCGCATCATCCCTCGTGGCGCCGGTGCCGATCTGGCCGACGAGGTGAGCGCCCTGGTGGAAGTGACCGGCCTGCTGGAGCAGGTGGACGAGGTCAACTACATCCAGGTCCGCGGCTATACGCTGGTGGACGATACTTCTTCCTGGGACGACGACGAATAGCGCTTTCACGGAACGCACGCCGGACCGGTACTGATACCGGCGGCGGGCGTTGCCGCGCTGTTTCCCGGTTACCGCAGGACGGCATGGCCGTCATGTCCGCTGCACGTCAGGCGTGCAGGTCTGGGCGTGCGTCCCCGGGAAAGTCCCTTGTGTCTTTAATATAAGACGAGGCATGCAGGGCATGCCCCGTCTGTTGTCGCACGATGTGTGAAGACGGCGGGAACGCGTGATGTGTTCCCGCCGTCTTTTTTATGGGCATCAGCCTGTTGGCGTCACGGCCCGAAACAAAAGACCACCCGCCATGCGGGTGGTCTTGATGTATCCAAGATCCCCTAGCGGCGGCGGATCACGGAGGGCAGGGCAAAATACAGGCGCGCGGCCAGGTCGAAGCAGGCCCCGGGCAGATGGCTGGCCCACCAGAACAGGCGGTATTTGCGCGAACCGTCACGCCAGGGCCGGATGACGGCGCGGGCCTCGCTGCCGCGCCCTTCGCGCCACAGGCTCACGGCCTTCTGGAAGGCGGCGCGGCGCGTCAGCAGGCTGACGAGCTCGGGATGCGCCGCATCATAGCCGGGCCAGAGGCGGCGGTGCTTTTCCAGGATGTACAGGGTCTCGTCCGCGAACTGGCCGAATTTGCGGAAGGTGGTGTTGTTGCCGTGTACCCGCCACAGGGTCAGGGGCGCGTCCACATGATCCAGTTCCCAGTCATGGGCCACGCGGTAGAAGATATCGGCCTCCTCGCAAACGTTGAGGCTCTCGTCGAACCAGACCGGCGCGCCTCCCTCACGGGCGGGCGGACAGACCACGCTGTCCAGGGCCGCGCGGGAGAGCATGGCCGAGGACATGGAGATCCACTGCCGTTCCATGAGGGCGGCAAAGGCCTTGCCGCGCTGGGGGCGGGACTCGGCGAACAGGCGCTTCAGCACATGTTTGCCGTCGAAGATCTCGGTATCGGTGCTGACCAGGCCCACATGCGGATCGGCTTCGAAGCAGGCCACCTGGCGGGCCAGCTTTTCGGGCCGCCACAGGTCGTCACAGTCCAGAAAGGCCACATAGCGGCCCCGGCTCCGGGCGATGGCCAGATTGCGGGCCGCGCCCAGGGGCACGGTCTCTTCGCCGCGAAAATAGCGCAGGCGGCCAGTCAGCCCGGCATGGCCCCGGGCTATCTGCGGGCTGCTGTCCGTGGAGCCGTTGTCCCAGAAGATGACCTCGAAATCAGTGAAGGTCTGGGCGGCCAGGCTGTCCAGGGTCTCCTGCAGATGTTCGGAGCTGTTCAGGCAGTTCATGATGACGGAGATCACGGGGGCCTCTGACGTGGGGACAATATGCATGGATGTACCTCGTGATGACGGGGACGACAGGTTCATGGAGCGTACGGGCCGGAAGACCCAGAGACGGCATAGCAGATAGAGGAAGAGCGGGGCCGCCAGGGAGGCGGCAGGCAGGGCCGGACCGTGGGGGACGCCGCACCAGCCGAGCCCCCGGGCGAACAGGTCGCCCAGCCAGAGGCCCGCGCCCTGCACCAGGACGAAGCGGGGCAGCATGCGGGCGTGATCGCCGCCCCTGATGCCGAACGTCCAGAAACAGTGCCCGGCGTAGGCGGCCAGCAGGGCCAGCAGTCCGGCAAGGCCATGGGCCGCCGGGGCGGGCCAGCGGGCCCAGCTGACGAACAGATGGCCGGCCCAGAGATAGCAGAGGGTGGCGCTGCTGCCTACCATGCCGAAACGGAGCAGGGGACGGGACAGCAGGCTGCGGGCAAAGGCCGTGGTCTCGGACAGTATGGTCATGGCATGTTCGGATGGCATGCGCCGGGCATGGCCCTGTACCGGCAGGGGCCGGACGGGCGGAGCCGCCTGCGGCGGCTCCGTTACCGGAAAAGGTCAGGCCAGGGTGGCCGTGATGACGTCGCAGATGTGTTCCACATCGGCGGCGCTCAGGCCGGGATGCATGGGCAGGGTCACCAGTTCTCCGTAGAGCTGCTCCGTCACGGGCAGGGGCAGGGAGCCCGGAGCGGGGCGGAACAGGCTCAGCAGATGGTTGGGCTTGTAGTGGACGCCCACAGGGATGCCCGCGGCGGTGAGGGCGGCCTTGAGCTCGTCCTTGCGGCCGTTGAGCACGCGTACGCAGACGATGTGCGGCACCACGAAGTCCTGCGGGTCGGTCTGCAGGAGGCGCAGGCCGTCCAGCCCCGCCAGACGCTGCCGGTAGATGTCGCCTAGGGCGCGGCGGGCCGGGATGAATTCCCCGTCCAGACGCGAGAGCTGCACGCGGCCGATGGCGGCCATGATGTTGCTCATGTGGAAGCGCCAGCCGATGCGCTTCACGTCCGGGTCCCAGGTGCGGGTACCGGCAAAGCGGGAACGGGTGTCGCCTTCCACGGAGAGCAGACGGGCGTCGGCGGCATAGCCGGCTTCCGTGGCGTTGAAGAAGACGGCGCAGCCGCCTTCGCCGGAGGTGATGTTCTTGATGCCGTCAAAGCTGAAACAGACCACGTCCCCGAAGCTGCCGATCTTGCGGCCGTGGTGCAGGCAGCCGAAGGCATGGGCGGCATCTTCGATGACGCGCAGGCCGTGTTCTTTGGCGAAGGCATGGACCTCGTCCAGATGCCAGGGGTTGCTGGCGTAGTGGACGGGCATGATGGCCAGCGTGTCGGGCGTGATGCGGCGGGCGGCGTCCTTGAGGTCGATGGTGCCGGTCTCGGCCAGCACATCACAGGCCACGGGCTCGCAACCGGCGGCCTCGATGGCCTGGAAGGAGGCCACAAAGGTCAGGGACGGCACCAGGATCTGCGGCTTGCGGGCGGCATCGCGCGGGGCGATGGCGTCCACGGCCAGGGTCAGGGCCGCGGTGCCCGTGTTGGTGGTCACCACCTGTTCGGGCGCCACGCCCAGATAGGCGGCCAGTTCCTGTTCGAACAGGCAGGTCTCGTGTCCCATGCCCAGATAACCGTCTTCGACGATGACGCGCCGGACGGCTTCGGCCTCGGCTTCGCCCACGATGGAACGGGAAAGACGCATGCTCATGGCATATCCTCATGTTTCATGGAAAAGTACCGGGCAGAGGCAGCCCGGAACTTTGCAATACGCTCTATCGTACGGCTGGGCAAGCAAGGTGTGGGGGACTCTCGCGCACGGTACGGGGCGGCAGGGCGAACAGCCGTTCCGGGGCGGTACCCTGCGGTATGTGTGCGGACGGGCTGCTCTTTCGCTCGACCTTTTGCCCCGGCTTTGGCATGCTGCTGCGACGCACGGAGGCCCGGACCGGCCGCGCCTCCGGCCCCGGCTACCGAGGAGGAGATATCGTCATGTGGGTTCGCATCTGGCCGCATCTGGCCGCATCTGGCCCTGTTGCTGGCCATGGTTTTCTGGAGCACGTCCTATGTGGCCCTGCGCATCGCGCTCAGCGCGCTGGATCCGTTCACGGTCATGGCCGGGCGCATGGGCGTGGCCACGCTGCTGTTCCTGCCGCTGTGGGGCGGGCTGCTGCGCGACCTGCGTCGTAAGGGGCAGTGGCGCTGGCTCCTGCTCATGGCCTTTGCCGAGCCCTGCTGCTACTTTTTGCTGGAGACCCGCGCCCTGTGCCTGACCACGGCCTCGCAGGCGGGCATGATCATCTCGCTGCTGCCGCTCATCACCGCCGTGGTGGCCTGGCGCCTGCTGGGCGAGCGGGTCAGCCTGCGCGGCTGGATAGGCTTTGCCCTGGCCGTGGCCGGGGTGGTCTGGCTCTCCCTGCAATCGGCCGTGGACGAGACCGCCACGGCGCCCGTGCTGGGCAATTTCTTCGAGGGGCTGGCCATGGTCTGCGCCGCCCTGTATACCGTGCTGGCCCGGCGTCTTTCCGCCGCCTATTCGCCCTTGCAGATCACGGCCGTGCAGTCCTTCGTGGGCATGAGCTTTTTTGCCGGGCTGCTGGCGCTGGCGCCCCTGGACTACACGCCCGTGCTGCTGCATGTGGAAGTGCCGGACTGGGCCCCCTGGGCCAGCGTGGTCTATCTGGGCGGGGTGGTCTCGCTGGGAGGCTACGGTCTGTATAACGTGGGAGTCAGCCGTCTTTCCGCCGCCGGTGCCGCCGCCTACACCAACCTTATCCCCATCCTGACCCTGGCCAGCGGCGTCATCCTGCTGCGCGAGGTCTTCTTGCCCGGCCAGTACATGGCCTCGGTGCTGGTGGTGGCCGGGGTGCTGCTCAGCCAGTGGGGCGGCCAGAAAGGCCGGCGCGAGGATAGCTAGGGGCTGTGCGGATTTTTGAAGAAAATGTCCGGCAGGTTCGGAAGTATGAATGACAGGGCGCCCGCCTCCTGAAGGAGACGGGCGCCCTGTTTTTGGCCTGCGGGAAAGGATCAGGCATTGCCCGCGTAGAATATGTGGCGGGCGCTGCGGGCCGCGCTGATGCGGTAGATCTGGATGGTGTAGCGGCCCTTGCCGCCGCACAGGGGGCAGGAATCGGTGATCAGCACGCAGCTGGCATCCAGTTCCAGCGGGTCGATGCCCACGGCCGCCAGCAGGCGGCGGGTGCGCCCCTTTTCCCAGACGATGGGCGCGCCGCAATGGCCGCACTCCACATAGAGCATGTCGGGGTCGAAGGCTTCCGGCTGCGGCAGCACGGGCACGTTGACCGTATGGGGGGCCTCTTGCCGCGCGCTCAGGGAGCGGCTGCCGTGCAGCAGGGGGCGTCTGCGGTTGAGGGGGCGCCGGAGGGCGCGCTTGCCTTGCATCTGGCGGCCGGATAGAGTGGCCGCATGTCTGGAGTATCTCGTCATATTCGTTTGTTACCGCCTGAGTTGCGCAATCAGATCGCCGCCGGCGAGGTGGTGGAGCGCCCGGCCAGTGTGGTCAAGGAACTGGTGGAAAACAGCCTGGATGCCGGTGCCACGCGCGTGGACGTGTTTTTGGAGAACGGCGGCCAGAGCTGCATCCGCGTACAGGACGACGGCGCGGGCATCGCCCCCGGCGAACTGGAACTGGCCGTGACCCGTCATGCCACCAGCAAGATCGCCAGCATGGACGACCTTGAGCATATCGCGTCCTACGGCTTCCGCGGCGAGGCCCTGCCGAGCATCGCCTCGGTGGCCCGCTTCAGCATGGAATCCGCCGTGACCGGCGCCGACGGCGGGACGGAGGCCAGCCGCATCGTGGTGGAATTCGGCCGCCTGCTGGCGGTGGAGCCTTCGGCCCTGCATCGGGGCACCATCGTGGAAGTGCGCGATCTGTTCACCAATATACCCGCACGGCTCAAGTTTTTGAAGACCCCGGCCACGGAGCTCAAACGGGCCCAGGACTGGCTGGTGCGTCTGGCGCTGGCCCGCTGCGACGTGGGCTTCACTCTCCGGGCCGGGGAACGCGAGGCCTTGCGCTTTTTGCCCGGGCAGAGCCTGCGTGACCGCCTGGCTCTGCTGTGGCCGCGTCTGGTGGTGGAGGCCCTGCGGCCGTTCGATGCCGAACGCCACGGCATCCGGGCCAGGGGGCTGGCGGCCCTGCCGTCGGTGAGCCAGCAGCGCGGGGACCGCATCCTGCTGTACGTCAACGGCCGCAGCGTCAGCGACAAGCGCCTGCTGGCCGCCGTGCGCGAGGCCTACAAGGGGCGCATCACCAGCCGGGACTACCCGCAGGTGGTGCTCTTTGTGGACATGCCGCCCGACATGGTGGACGTCAACGTGCATCCGGCCAAGAGCGAAGTCCGTTTCCGGGACGAATCCTCGGTCTTTTCCGCCGTGCTCCATGCCGTGCAGGGGGCCCTGGTCAGCGATGTGGAAAGCGTGCTGGACGCGGCCCGCGAAGCCGACGATGCCCGCCCGGTGGCGGCGCAGTCCCGTCTGTGGGACGATCTGCCCCCGCGCCCGCAGGGCTTTTGGGGCAGCGCCGATGCCGCGCCCCTGATGCGGCATGTGGAGGACGAGACGCGGGAAGACGAAGGCCAGTGGCAGGTGCGGCGGCCCGATGCGGACCACAGCACGGCCCCTGAGTCCATGACGGGCACGGGATACACGGCGGATGCCCCGTCCATGCCGTCATCTTCCGGCAGTGCGGCGGCCTTCGCCTCCGGGCGGACGGCCCCTGCGGGCCTGCGGGAAGCCGTGGCCCCCTCGGCGTTTTCGGCCGCGTCCTTTGCGGAGGATGCGGAGGGGACGGGACGTTTGTCCGCCGACAGACAGGAATTTTTTGAGAGCGCCCGGCAGACGGCGCGCACGGCCATGCCGCCCGACCATGTGACGACCGTGACGGGCCATGAGGGTACGGACGAGACCGTAACGGAACGCGCCCCTGCGCCAAAGACGGACGGGCCGGAGGGCCTGCCCGGAGCCGGGGAGACCGCCTGCGGCCCCGGCACTGTCGTGACGGACGAGAGCGCCGCCGGACGGCATGAGCTGGTGGTGGGCGGCCTGACCTATCTGGGGCAGGTGGCCGAGACCTATCTTGTCCTGCGTGATGCTTCCGGCGCCCTGATGCTGCTGGACCAGCACGCGGCGCATGAGCGCGTGCTCTACGAACGTTTGCGCAAGGGGGCCTTTGTGGGCACGGCCCAGTGCCTGGCCCTGCCGCTGGAGCTGGCCCTGCAGCCGGTGGAAGAGGAACGTTTTCTGGAAGTGCGGGACAATCTGGAGCGCATGGGCTTCGATGTCTCCTGCTCCGGAGGCCGTCTGCTGGCCCGGGGCATCCCGCCCTCCCTGTCTCGCAGCGAAGCCGGGGAGTTCCTGCGCGAGGTGCTGGCCGGTCGCAAGGACGATATCCGCGCCATGTTCATTTCCCTGTCCTGCAAGGGCGCCATCAAGGCCGGGCAGCGCCTGGCCGATGACGAGGCCGCGGCCCTGCTGCGCCAGTGGCTGCATACGCCGGAGCGGGAATATTGCCCGCACGGCCGCCCCAGCATCCTGCGCTGGGATGCCGTGGCACTGGAGAAACTGTTCAAACGGCGGCAGTGAGGCCTCCGGCCCTCTGGCGCGCGGCGGTGTTCCCGTACGCTGCGGGAAGGCCATGCTCCTGTGCTGACGGGCCTCAGCCGCAGGGCGCATTTGCGGCCATGACCGGCGGGCAGTTGTTCTGACCGTGCAGGGAAAACAGCATCCGGGTGCATATGGATAAAAAAAAGAGCGGGACAGTCCTTCAGGGACTGTCCCGCTCTGTCATTCAGGGGATGGGAAGCAGCGGGCCTCACAGACAAGTGCGGAGTTCCATGAAGCCGGGGAAGCTGCTGCCGCAGCCGGGCATCGCTATTGCCGCATGGCCCGCAGGCCGTTGGCCACCACCAGCAGGGCCGTGCCTACGTCGGCGAAGACGGCCATCCACATGGTGGCGTGACCGGTGAAGGTCAGGGCGAAGAACAGCGCCTTGACGCCCAGCGCCAGCGTGATGTTCTGCACCAGGATGGCAAAGGTGGCCCGGGACAGGCGGATGAAGCGGGGGATCTTGCGCAGGTCGTCGTCCATGAGCGCCACGTCGGCGGTCTCGATGGCGGTGTCCGTGCCGTTGCCGGCCATGGCGAAACCGACGTCGGCCCGGGCCAGTGCCGGGGCGTCGTTGATGCCGTCGCCCACCATGCCCACCTTGTGCCCCCGGGCTTCCAGTTCCTCGATGACGGCGAGCTTGTCCGCCGGGAGCAGACCGGCCTTGAAGCTGTCCACGCCCACCTGACGGGCGATGGCCGCTGCCGTGTGCTCGTTGTCACCGGTGAGCATGACCGTGGTCACGCCCAGTGCCTTCAGTTCCCCGACAGCTTCCAGACTGCTTTCCTTGAGCGTATCGGCCACGGCGAACAGGGCCTGGATGCCGTTGTCGCCCACGAGCGCGACCACGGTCTTGCCCTGCTGCTCCAGCCGGGAGATCCGCTCGTCGAGGGCTGCCGGGCACCGGCCCAGCGATGCCGCAAGGGCGCGGTTGCCCAGATACCAGCGCCGGCCGGCCATGATGCCGCTGACGCCCTGACCGGGCAGAGCGGTGAAATCGTCCACGTCCCGCAGGGGGATGTGGTCTTCCGCGGCGGCCTGGGCGATGGCGCCGGAAACCGGATGGTCGGAACGGGCCGCCAGACTGGCCGCCAGCGAGCGGGCGTCCGCTTTATTTTCCTGCCCCGTGCACAGGCAGTCGGTCTGGCGCGGCTTGCCGTGGGTGAGGGTGCCGGTCTTGTCCAGGGCCAGGCAGTCGAGGCGTCTGCCCTGTTCCAGGAACATGCCGCCCTTGATGAGGATGCCGTAACGGGTGGCGGCGGCCATGCCGCTGACGATGCTCACCGGCGTGGAGATGACCAGGGCGCAGGGGCAGCCGATGACCAGTATCACCAGCGCGGTATAGATGGCGTCCGTCCAGGCGCTGCCCAGGAACAGGGGCGGCACCACGGCGGCCAGCAGGGCCACCAGGAAGACGGCCGGAGTGTAGTAGCGCGCGAAGGTATCGACAAAGCGCTGCATGGGGGCGCGGCTGCCCTGGGCCTCTTCCACGGCATGGATGATGCGGGCCAGCGTGGTGTCCGTGGCCGCGGCGGTCACCTGGAATTCGAAGGAGCCGGAGGTATTGAGGGTCCCGGCGTAGACCGTGTCCCCGGCCCGCTTTTCCACCGGCATGCTCTCGCCGGTGATGGGCGACTGGTCCACCAGGGAATGGCCGTCCAGCACCAGACCGTCCAGGGCGATCTTTTCGCCGGGGCGCACGCGCACACGGCTGCCCACGGCCACCGTGCGGATGTCGGCTTCCTGCCAGCTGCCGTCCTCACGCAGCACCGTGGCCGTATCGGGCGCCAGGGCCAGCAGGTCCTTGATGGCGTTGCGGGCCCTGTCCAGGGCCTTGGCCTCGATGGCTTCCGAGACGTTGAACAGCACCATGACCATGGCGGCTTCCGGGAACTGCCCGATGAGCACGGCCCCGGTGACGGCCACGGACATGAGGGCATTGATGTTCAGGTCGAGGTTGGAGACGGCCAGCCAGCCCTTGCGGTAGGTGGTCAGGCCGCTCAGCAGGATGGCGATGAGGGCGCAGCACAGGGGCAGGAGCGTCAGCACGGGCCAGCCGCCCACGCTCCAGGAGGCCATATCGAGGCCGAAGGGACGCGCCCCCCAGTGCTGGATGAGCTCCAGGATCTCGGAAAGGGCGGCAAAGCCGCCGGCCACGGCCAGCCGCTTCCAGGGGATGCGGGGGACCGGGATGGTGTCGTGTGCCTCTGTCGTGCCTTCCAGCAGCTTGGCGCCCATGTCCAGCCCTTCCAGAGCGGCGGTGATGGCCGGGAGGGCTGCGGGCTCGTGCCGCACGCGCACATGGCGCTGCATCAGGTCGATCTCAAGGCCGAGCAGGCCCGGCAGGCCGTCCAGGGCCTTGCGGATGAGGCGTTCTTCCGTGGGGCAGTCCATGCCGCTCACCGCAAAGACGGCCGTGGCGCCTTCGGCGGCATCCAGCGGCTCCGGCGTCATGTCGATGGCCTTCAGGGCCGCCTCGATGGACGCGGTGGACGGGAGCGCATGTTCCACGGTGAGCACGCGCTGCATGAGGTTGAAGGTGAGGCCGGTGATGCCGGGCACCGTGGCCAGCTTCTTCCTGATGAGCGCCTCTTCCATGGGGCAGTCCATGTTGAGGATGCGGTACACGGCGCGCGTGGCGGAAGGGGCCGCCAGCGTGCTCCAGTCCACGGCCTGGGGCGCGTCATGGCCGCAGCAGCAGGAGCCGTGCTCGTGCGCATGGTCGTGGTCGCAGCTTTCGTGGTCATGTGCATGGCAGCTTTCCGCATGGGCGTGCGGGTGGTCGCCGTGTCCGTGGTCATGACCGCAGCACTCGTGGCTATGGTCATGGCTGTGGCTGCCGTGCTCGTGGCCGTGGTGTTCGTGCCCGGCGGGCAGGGTGGCATGAAGTACCTTGTCACATACGAAGCCGTGCGGGTGCCGGGCACCGCAGGGGCATAAAAACAGTGTTTCACTGCTCATGGTCGTTCCTCCACGGGGATGCCGGTGTCCGGCGTCCCCTGGTCGTTCTTGCTATAGACAGACCATAGGGCCTATAGTCACTATAGGGTCAAGAGGGGAGGAAGCGTTGGAAAAAAATTTTTTCCGGCAGCTGCCGTTCCGTCCCGGACAGGCCCGGACCGGAGGACGCGCATGAAAGTGAAGATAGGCGAGCTGGCGAAGATGACCGGCTGTCAGGTGGTCACCATCCGCTATTACGAGAAGGAAGGGCTGCTGAAACGCCCGGAACGCACGGAACGGAACTATCGTCTTTACGGGGACGAGGACATCGCGCGGTTGCGCTTCATCCGGCATTGCCGCCGGCACGGCATGAGCCTGGACGAGATCCGCACCCTGCTGGTGTACAGCGACCATCCCACGGGCAGCTGCGACTGGATCAACAGGCTCATCCGCACGCATATCGAAGCGGTGGAGCAGCAGATACGGGATCTTGAGCACCTCAGGGCGCATCTTGAATCCCTGTACCACAAATGCGACGGCAGCCGGGAAGGGGGCTGCGGCATCCTGAAGAGCCTCATCGACGGCGAGAACTGCCAGTACTGTCAGGCACGGCAGCAGCGCACGGGGCAGGAGCATCCCTGAGCCCCGCAGGGCCGTCTTTGGGCCCCTCTGCATTCGGACGGGAAGAAAAAAACGGGGCGGATCAGCCGGCTGATCCGCCCCGTCGTGCGTGTACCGGGATGTCCGGCCTAGCGCGCGCCCTTGGGGAAGAGCACCACGCCCACGGTCTTGAAGATGATGTGGATGTCCAGCAGGATGGAGATGTTCTTCACATAGAACAGGTCGTATTCCAGCTTGTGGCGGGCATCTTCCTCATTGGCGCCGTAGGGGTAGCAGACCTGGGCCCAGCCGGTGAGGCCGGGCTTCACGGTATGGCGCAGGCTGTAATAGGGGATGTGTTCCTTGAGCTGCTTCACGAAGGTCATGCGTTCGGGACGGGGACCGATGAAGCTCATGTCGCCCTTGATGATGTTCCAGATCTGGGGCAGCTCGTCGATGCGCACCTTGCGGATGAACTTGCCCACGCGGGTCACGCGGGCGTCATTGGCGGCGGCCCAGACGGCGCCGTTCTTTTCGGCGTCGGTACGCATGGAGCGGAACTTGTAGACCGTGAATTCCTTTTCATACAGGCCCACACGATCCTGACGGTAGATGACCGGGCCCGGCGATTCCAGACGGATCAGCAGGGCGGTGATGAGCATGATGGGCGCGGCCGGGATGAGCAGCATCAGGGACAGGAACAGGTCGAAGGCGCGCTTCAGGCGGCGCAGGCTGCCGCGGGTGTTGAGCGAGAAGCCTTCGGTCTGCAGCAGCCATTCCTCGGTGATCTGGGAAAGGGGCAGGCGCTGCACCACATGCTCGTAGAAGGTACGGATATCCACCACCATGGCGCCGTGCAGCTTGGCTTCCAGCAGGTCATGGGCGATGTCGTCGTCGATGGGGGCGTCGGGCAGGAGCACGATCATGGTCGCGTTATGCTGCTTGGCGGCTTCCAGGGCCATGAAGGGCGGGCCAAAGCACTCACCGGCGTCGGGATCCTGATCCTTTTCACCCACATACCCCAGGATGCGGGCCTTGGGCAGGCCTTCGGCCAGCAGCTTGCGTACCTTGCCGCCGCGGTCCACGCCCACCAGCAGGACGCGCAGGGGATGGGTCAGCTTGTCGGCATTGAGGTAGTAGAGGAAGCGCCAGCCCAGGCAGAACACGAAGGAGAGCGCGAAGAGCAGGAGCACGGTCACGCGGTCGAAGCGCCAGTTCTCCAGGGCGAAGGACGCCGTGGCCGAGCTGATGATGCCCAGCACGCAGGCCACCAGGATGCGGCCCAGGGTGTCCTTGAAGTCTTCCATGCCCACGCTGTAGGCGTCGAGGATGTAGAAGAACAGCAGATAGAAGAAGATGGTGAACAGGGAGGCGCCGGTGTAGTCGTCAAAGACGCTCAGGTCGGGCGCGATGGTCACCATGCCCGAAACGGCCAGGGCCAGCAGGATGCAGCACAGGTCCACCACCTGCATCAATGCCATGCGGTAACGGCTGATCATAGTTTCTCCATTTTTTCGTACAGTGGACGGGACAGGCCTGTGGGCCGCCTGCGGCGGGCGGGCTGTCCCTGTGACCGCGAGACACCGTCGTCCCGGCAGGGCCGGGACAGGAGCGGGCCGCCACGGGCCCGCATGGTTGCTTGTTTATCCGGCCGCGCGGGGCACGCGCATGTCGACCAGGATCTTCTCGGCCACGACTTCGGCATCGAATTCGCGGCAGGCCAGGTCCCGGCCGGCGGCCCCCATGCGGACCAGCAGTCCGGGTTCGTCCAGCAGGCGGCGCATGGCGGCGGCCAGCGCCCGGGGATCGTGGGCGGCGCAGATGCAGCCGTTGACGCCGTCTTCCACCACCTCGCGGCAGCCGGGCACATCCGTGACCACGGCGGCGCGGCCCATGCTCATGCCTTCCATGATGGACGTGGGCGTGCCTTCACGCCACGAAGGCAGCACCAGCGCGTGGCAGGCCTCCACATAGGGGCGCACGTCGCGGGTCTCGCCCAGGTATTCGATGCTGCCTTCGTCCTGCCAGCGGCGCACCTGGTCCAGATCCACACTGCCCAGGCCCTGTTCCGGCGGGCCCAGCAGCTGGAAGCGGGCGGCAGGGTACTGCGTTTTCAGTTCCTTGGCCGCGGCGGCGTATTCGGGCAGGCCCTTGGCCTCCAGCAGGCGGCCCACCAGCAGGAAGATGATCTCCCGTTCTTCGGGGGCGCAGCCTTCGGCGGGCAGGGGCGGCAGGGGCGCTTCGGCAAAGCGGCGGATGTCCACACCGGTGCCGCGGGCCATGAGCACGCGCGCGCTGCGGCGCAGGATGCCTACCTTGCGGAACAGCTCCGCGTCGTCGCGGTTCTGGAAAAACACGCCTTCGGCCCCGGCAAGGGCGCAGTGGTACAGGCCGATGCTCAGACGGTTGACGCATTTCTTGAAGAAGTTGTCCGCCTCGAAGGCGTAGCCCAGGCCGGTGATGGTAGCGTAGATGTGCGGCACCCGCGCCAGACGCGCCGCCATGCAGCCGTAGATGACGGGCTTGATGGTGGAGGCGAAGAGCAAATCCGGCTTTTCCTGCCTGAACAGGCGGTACAGGGCGTGCATGGTGGCCATGTCGCGCAGGGGATTGAGGCCCTTGCGGTCCAGGGGGTAATGGCACAGGCGCACGGCCGGGCCTTTCCGGAAGGCGGGATCTTCTTCGCCGATGGCGCGGATGGCGGCCTCGGCAGCGTCGTCGCCCGCGGGCACGGCGCAAAGGACCTCATGCCCGGCGGCACGCATGCGGCGCATGAGGACGGTCCAGAAATTGGAAGTGGAACGGGCCTGATTGCCCAGGATGAGTATTTTCACGGCATATCCTTTGCCCACCTGTCCGGCGGGTACGCTCCCTGATGGGGCGCTGTCTGTCCTGCGGGGCAAAGACCATCCCCGCCTGGCCGGACCGGAAAGGGGAGACGTGTCGGCCGGGTGCGGCCGGTCCCCTGTTTGGTGGGCTCTTCACGGGCTATACCAGTATCCCTTGCCGCTGAAAAGAGGCAAAGGGGCCCTGCGGGCGGGGACAGGATGGGGACAAAAAAACGCGATTCCGGCAGGATGCGGCAAAAAAGCTCCTGCCGGGACAAGGGGGCCGTCTTTTGACAGCGGCGTCGGCACAGCGTACAAGGAAAGCACGCCGTCTGTGCCGCGAAGGCGGGTTCTCCCGTTTTCGCGGCCTCCCGGCGGGCAACCACGACCTCTGATAAGGAAGGCAATATGAGCGCCTATACCCAACTGTGTGAAAAAATGCGTGCCGAACCCTCCACCTGGCTGGTGACCGGCGTTGCCGGTTTCATCGGCTCCAACCTGCTGGAACATCTGCTCAAGATGGGGCAGACCGTGGTGGGTCTGGACAACTTCCTCACCGGTTACCAGAAGAACCTGGACATGGTGGAAGCCCTGGTGGGCCCCGAAGCCTGGAGCCGCTTCACCTTCATCGAAGGCGACATCCGCGATCTGGATACCTGCCGCAAGGCCTGCGAAGGTGTGGATCATGTGCTGCATGAAGCCGCCCTGGGTTCCGTGCCGCGCTCCATCGACGATCCCATCCTGTCCAACAGCTGCAACATCACCGGCTACCTCAACATGCTGGTGGCCGCGCGTGATGCGGGCGTGAAGAGCTTCGTTTACGCCGCTTCCTCCTCCACCTACGGCGATTCCCCCGAACTGCCCAAGGTGGAAGACAAGATCGGTCATCCCCTGTCGCCCTATGCCGTGACCAAATATGTGGACGAGCTCTACGCCGACGTCTTCGCCCGCTGCTACGGCTTCACCACCGTGGGCCTGCGCTACTTCAACGTCTTCGGCCAGCGTCAGGACCCCTACGGCGCCTACGCCGCCGTCATCCCCCAGTGGTTCGCCAGCCTGCTGAAAAAAGAGACCGTCTTCGTCAACGGCGACGGCGAGACCAGCCGCGACTTCTGCTACATCGACAACGTGGTGCAGGCCAACCTGCTGGCCAGCTTTGCCACGGACGAAGCCCGCAACAAGGTCTACAACGTGGCCTTTGGCCAGCGCACGACCCTGAACGAGCTGTTCGACCTCATCCGTGAGGAAGTGGTGCGCCACATGCCCGAAGCCGCCACGGCCACGGCCACGCACCGCGATTTCCGCGCCGGTGACGTGCGCCACTCCCTGGCCGACATCACCCGCGCCCGCACCCTGCTGGGCTATGAGCCCCAGTTCGACGTGCGCACCGGCCTGCGTCTGGCTGGCGACTGGTACGCCGCCAACCTGTAGGCTGTCCTTTCGTTTTTGATGCCAGGGCCCCCGATGCTTTTCAGCGCCGGGGGCCTTTTGTTTGCCAGGAAGAGGATATGTGGGGAAGGTCCCCTTTATCCTTGCTGCCGATGTCTCCATACCATGGCATCCTTTCCCGTGGTGCGTCGTTCTGTCCCATAGGAAACGGCCGGTCCCTCCTGCTTTTGCAGGAGAGGCCGGCCGTTGGATCAAGCGCGCTGGGGAAGGGGGAGTTTGAGGGGCCCCCTCAAAACAAAAAACGAAGCTCCCGGCTACACGTGCAGCAGCACGGACAGGGGGATGTCGCCCAGCACCTTGCGGCCGCCCAGGGCATCCAGTTCCATGAGCATGCAGCAGCCCGCCACGGTGGCGCCGCTCTGGCCCACCAGACGGATCATGGCATCCAGGGTGCCGCCGGTGGCCAGGATGTCGTCCACGATGAGGACGCGATCCCCCGGCGTCAGGGCATCCTTGTGCAGACACAGGGTATTGGAACCGTATTCCAGGTCATAGCTGGCCTCGAAGGCTTCGCAGGGCAACTTGCCGGGCTTGCGCACCGGGGCCAGGCCTACGCCCAGACGCCGGGCCAGCGGCGCCGCGAACAAAAAACCCCGCGCTTCGGCGGCCACGATGCGGGTGGGCCGCAGGGGACGGGCCGCGTCGGCCATCCGTTCGATGACGTCCCCGAAGGCTTCGGGCGAGGCCAGCAGGGGCGTGATGTCGTAGAACAGGATGCCGGGCTTGGGGTAGTCGGGGACGTGGCGGATGAAGGAGGCGATATCCATGCGGGCTCCTTGGGGAAAATGTGGAAAAAGGGCGAGGCTCCGGCATCAATGGCCGGAATAGTCCAGAACATTGTTGAGGGGCGCACTGCTGCTTTTGACCTGTCCGCCGGTGAACACATGCCGGGTCAGGCGCCAGCCGTCCATATCGAGCACGTCCAGCTTGCCCTGCATGTCCGGCGTCAGATGGGCGCGGAAGGCCTCCACCACCTCGTCTTCGGGAAAGTAGGAACCTTCCATGGATATACGGGCCATATCGCCTTCCTGACAGAGCAGGGGCACGTCTTCGTCTTCGTTGAGGGCATCGCGCAGGGCCGATTCCAGCGCCGCGTACAGGGCGGGCGTCACGGGGTAGACATGGCCGTAGGCCTTGACCAGGGGATCGCGCACGGCAGGCTCCGGGGAAAGGGGTTGCGGCAGGCGGACGGCAGGGGCGCGTCCGGCGGCCGGGACAAAACATCATTCTGGGGCAAGTGTCCCAAAAAAGAAAGGCCCCGCTTGCGGCGGGGCCCCGGAAAGCGAAGGGCTCCCGAAGGGGAGCCCCTGAGAAATCCTGTTTACTTGCCGTCCACGATAGCCTTGATCTTGCGGGCCATGGGCTGCACCAGCTCGCGCATGCTGTTGAGCATGATCTCTTCCGCGGCGCCGCTGGAGGGGATGCCGCTGCGGTTCTGGCTGGAGTTGAGGGTCTCCTTGACCACACGGCCGCTGCGAGGCGCCAGGCGGTAGGTGGCGCGCATGGAGGTGGCCAGTTCGGTGGCGGAGACTTCGCGCAGCCAGGCCTGTTCCACGGTACCGGTGACGATGTAATCGGGGTTGCCGCTGCGGGCCTGGTTCTCGTCCATGGCGTAGGAGACCTGCACGCCCTGGCGGCGCAGCTCGTCGGCCAGGCCGCGGCTCACCCACTGGGCCAGGTCGTCGCTGGCCACGAAGGCGCTGCCGTCACGGCGCACGCCGAGGTTGGTGCTGTCCTGACGGTTATCGGTGAAGGGCACCACGGTCACGCGCGGAGCATTGGGAGCGGGCAGCACGGGATTGACCGCAGGCGCGGGCGAAAGCAGGCGCACGGTGTTGCTGGGACCGCAGGCAGTCAGGAACATGGCCAGCATAAGCGCCAGCGCAAGGGGGAGGAGGCGTGTGATACGGGCGGATTTCATGGCAAGGTCTCGCAGGAAAGATGTTTTAAAAAGTTTTGAGACTTTTTATATACGCAATGCCCTTGTCTTGCAAGGTCTGGGGGCTCGTGGTAGCGTGGCCTCCACATTGCGCATGCTATGCAGGAGTTTTTATGATCGACCTCAAACTGGTGCAAAAACAGCCCGAAGTGCTGGCCAAGGCCCTGGCCGACCGGCAGTCGCCGCTGAAAGTGGATGAGTTCCTCGAACTGGACGGCCGCCGTCGTGCGTTGCTGGCCGAAGTGGAAAGCCTGAAACAGCAGCAGAACGCCGCCTCCCGTCAGGTGGCCCAGATCAAGCGTGAAGGCGGGGACGCCTCCCACATGATGGAAGAACTGGGCGCCCTGTCGGCCCGCATCAAGGCCCTGGACGTGCAGACCGCCGAAGCCAAGGCCGCTGTGGAAAACTGGCTCATGGGTGTGCCCAACATCCCGGACGCCAGCGTGCCCGTGGGCAAGGACGAGACCGAGAACGTGGAAGTGCTCCGCTGGGGCACGCCGCGCCAGTTCGAT
Source organism: Desulfovibrio sp. SGI.133 (assembly GCF_050313955.1). NCBI lineage: Bacteria > Pseudomonadati > Thermodesulfobacteriota > Desulfovibrionia > Desulfovibrionales > Desulfovibrionaceae > Desulfovibrio > Desulfovibrio sp. SGI.133. Next base: position 141,306 of record NZ_JBNPMK010000003.1, read on the forward strand.
TTCGAGATCCGTCAGCACTGGGAGCTGGGCGGCGGCGCCCTGGATTTCGAGCGCGCCACCCGTCTGGCCGGCAGCCGCTTTGCCCTGTACATGGGCTGGGCCGCCCGTCTGGACCGCGCCCTGGTCAACTTCTTCCTGGACCAGCATGTGAAGCACGAGGACTACATCGAAGTCTGTCCTCCCTTCATGGTCAACCGCGCCACCATGACCGGCACGGGCCAGCTGCCCAAGTTCGAGGAAGACCTCTTCAAGATGCCCGCCTGGGACTACTACCTCATCCCCACCGCCGAGGTGCCCCTGACCAACATCCACGCCGGTGAGGTGCTGGACGAGGCCGACCTGCCCCGCGCCTACTGTGCCGCCACGCCCTGCTTCCGTTCCGAAGCCGGTGCCGCCGGTAAGGACACGCGCGGCCTGATCCGCCTGCACCAGTTCACCAAGGTGGAGATGGTGCGTTTTGCCCATCCTGATGACAGCTTCAACCAGCTGGAGATCATGGTGGGCCATGCCCGCACCCTGCTGGAAAAGCTGGAGCTGCCCTACCGCGTCATCACCCTGTGCACGGGCGACATGGGCTTCGGTTCCGCCAAGACCTACGACCTGGAAGTCTGGCTGCCTGCCCAGAACACTTACCGCGAGATCTCCTCCTGCTCCAACTGCATCGATTTCCAGGCCCGCCGTGCGGACATCCGCTTCAAGCCCAAGGGCGGCAAGAGCACCTACTGCCATACCCTCAACGGTTCCGGCCTGCCCACCGGTCGCGCCATGGCCGCCATCCTGGAGAACGGCCAGCAGAAGGACGGCAGCATCGTGCTGCCCAAGGCCCTGGTGCCCTACATGGACGGCGTGGAAGTCATCGAGCCTGCGGGCAAGAAGTAATCCACAGCCGAACAGCGAATCCGACAAGGCGGTGTCCCTGCGCGGGATGCCGCCTTTTTTTGTGCCCGTGCTGTGGACAAGGCCGGGCCCGCTGGAAAAGCGGGCATCCCTGGCCTGTGGATGGCCGGGATGCAGCGGGGGAAGGAGGGTATCCTTGCGGTGCCGGTCGTGGGGCAGGCTGTCTGCCGGGAGCCGTATGGTGCGGGATCGGGAGCGCAGCAGGCGGGGAAAGGCGGGATACGCGGCCGCTACCGGTCGCGCATAAAAAAAGCGGCCTGCCGCGTAACGCGGCAGGCCGTGGAGTCCGCCCGTTGCGGGCGGTCCGGCTCCCCGAGGAGTGGGAGCCGGAGGAGGGTCCTTCAAGAGGGGGGATTACTGTTTCTGCACCGTGATGGAACGGGCGGCGGGGGCTTCAGGCTGTTTGCGGGGGATGACGATGGTCAGCACACCGTTCTTGTGGCTGGCGCTGATGTTTTCCACATCAGCATCTTCAGCCAGGCCGATCTGGCGGCAGAAGGAGCCGTAGACGCGTTCCTGCACATGGCAGACGGGTTCCTTGGCTTCCGCCTTTTCGCCTTCGGCGGCAGGGGCGGCGCAGCTTTCCATCTTCTTTTCACCTTCAACGGTCAGCATGCCGTCACGGACTTCGACCTTGACTTCATCGGGGTCCACACCGGGCACTTCCATGTGGATGGTGTAGGCCTTGTCATCGCTGTGGATGTCCAGGCTGGGACGGATGTCGGCCTGCGGCTTGTCCATCAGGCTGGTCGGCCAGCCGGGCGTGAAGAAACCATTGAACAGACGGTCGATATCGTGATGCAGGCGGTCCAGGGGCTGGAAGCTCTGTTCGGACTGCTGGGCGTTGCGGGGAGAGAACCAATGCTGGGGATATACACGGATAAGGCTCATTTCAATGCCTCCTGATATTTTTCCTTGTTGACATAGAAGTAAGGTGGGACGGCTAGTTGTCAACATGCTGTGGAAAACTTTTTTCAAAAATGGGGAAAGGTATCACCATGCACTTCGCCCTGTTCCTCCTGTCCGCAAGTCATCCGCCTTTTATGGCCGGGGATTGCCAAACGCCGGAGGCGGGCGTATGGTGGCTCCATTCTCAGGGCGGGGTGCAAGTCCCCACCGGCGGTGATGGCGGTTTTCCGCATGAGCCCGCGAGCGCCGCACCATGCAACGTGGTGCGGGTCAGCAGATACCGGTGAGATCCCGGAGCCGACGGTAACAGTCCGGATGAAAGAGAACGGTTCGTTTTTCTGCCGTGTAGGGCGCAAGGATGGACGGTCTTGGCGGCCGCCCCACAGCGCGCACGGCAGCCGTGCCCTGATGCACATCTTCCGGCCCGTCCGGGCCGATCAAGGAGACGATGATGCATCAGTCCCCCGATATCCTGGCTTCTTTTGGTGATTGGGAAACGCGTATGGAACGCGCCCTGGCCTCCGTGCGTGCGGGCAGGGGCGTCCTGGTGGTGGACGACGAGGATCGCGAAAACGAAGGCGACCTCATCTATCCCGCCCACAGCCTGACCGATGCGCAGATGGCCCGCCTCATCCGCCATTGCAGCGGCATCGTGTGCCTGTGTCTTACCGACGAGCGCGCCACCCATCTGGGCCTGCCGCCCATGGTGGCCCACAACACCAATACCCAGCAGACCGCTTTCACCATCTCCATCGAGGCCGCCGAAGGCGTGACCACCGGCGTTTCCGCCGCCGACAGGGTGACCACCGTCAAGGCCGCCGTGGCCGAGGATGCGCGTCCCGAGGACCTGCGCCATCCCGGCCATGTGTTCCCGCTGCGGGCCCGCCCCGGCGGCGTGCTGGAACGGCGCGGCCATACCGAGGCCACCGTGGACCTGATGTCCCTGGCGGGCCTGCCGCCCTGCGGTGTGCTGTGCGAGCTGACCAATGATGACGGCACCATGGCGCGCCTGCCGCAGGTGGCGGACTTTGCCCGTGCCAACGACCTGCCCCTGCTGGCCGTGGCGGATATCGTGCGCTGGCGTGAACGGCAGGAAGGCCGGGCCTGAGCCCCAGCCGTCTGATCCCCTTTTCCTGTCCCAGGACAGGGCTTGCCGTGGTCGCCGGCTGGAGTTGATGAATACCAGGAAAGAAAGCTGCCGGCGGCCGGCCGGGCAAGTATGAAAAAAAGGACGCTGTACAGCGTCCTTTTTTTATGCCCGGTCTATGTCCGGGCCGGATACCGGCGGGGGACGGAGGAGGGGCGCCCCCGCAGGATCAATGCCGGCGGTGCAGGATGCGGTCGATGATGAAGGGGCGCACGGCCAGGAGCGTTTCCCAGGTGGGGATCATGGAGACCACGGAGGCCACGAGCATGAGGCCGATACCGGCCCACATGTTCCAGGGGATCTCCTCGCCAAGGATCAGCATGGCCAGGATGGGCGCCAGCACGGGCTTGAAGAAGAAGACCAGCGAACCCTGCATGGCGGAGGTGGCTTCCATGCCCATGAAGTAGCAGGCATAGCCGCCCGCGGTGACGAAAACGCAGATATAGAGCACGTTGAGGAGGTTGCCCGTGGTGTAGCCGCTGAAGAAAGGCATGGCGGCGAACATGGGCAGACCGGCGGCCTGCAGGGCATCGGCCACGGCGGGGATGTGGCTGATGAGCATGAGGACGATCATCTCGGCGCTGGCGGCCAGGCAGCTGAAGCAGGTGACGGCCACGCCGGAGTACTGGGCGCACTGCTTTTTGCCCAGCACGGCATACAGGGCGAAGGTGGCGGCCGAGAGCAGCACCAGCGTGATACCCACGGGATCGAGCGTGGTGTGCAGCGGGTCGATGATGATGAGGGCGGCCACCACTTCCATGACCAGGGCGGTGATGTGCTGGGGCCGGATGTCGGCGCGCAGGATGAGATAGGCGAAGGCCAGCACCAGCACGGGGTTGCAGCTGAACAGCACGCTGACCACCGAGGCCGGGGCGTAGAGGATGGACATCTGGTAGAACATCATGCTCACCACCAGGCCCACGAAGCCGAGCCAGGCAAAGCCTTTCCATGCGGCGGCGGTGATCTTTGCCCCGTGCTGGCGCAGGCCGCGCAGGGCAAAGGGGATGAGCAGCAGGCCACCCACGAGGAAGCGGGTGCAGTTGAGCTGCATGGGGTTGAAATCATGGGCCACGGTCTTCAGGGCCACTTCCATGGAGCTGAAGAACACGGTGGCAAGAAAGATGAAAATGTATCCGCGGTTCATCGTTCAAGGTCCCTGGTTGGAAAACTGTTGCGGGAGAAGTGCTGCGCTTGCCTATAGCAAGGGGCCCTGATACGGTAAAATGCTTAGTTGATATCGTAGATATATCAAAAATGCATAACAGGAGAGCGCATGGAGCTGAACTGGGAGCTTTGCCGGATATTCTATCAGGTGGCGCGCTGCCGCAACTTCAGCCGGGCGGCGGCCATGCTGTTCACCAGTCAGCCCGCGGTATCGCGCTCCATGGCGGCCCTGGAGCGCGAACTGGGCTGCCGTTTGTTCATCCGCAACCGGCGCGGCGTGGAGCTCACGCCCGAAGGCCGCCTGTTCTACGCCCATGTGGAGGCGGGCTGCGAGCAGTTCCGCCGGGGCCGGGAAGAGCTGGAACAGGCCGTGGGCCTGCAATCGGGCAGCATCGCCCTGGGGGCCAGCGAGACGGCCCTGCGCCACTGGCTGCTGCCGAGGCTGGACCGCTTCCATGCCCTGTATCCGGGGGTGCGGCTCCGGCTGTTCGGCGGTACGTCCCGGCAGGCCATTGATGAACTCAAGTCCGGGGCCATCGACTTTGCCGTGGCCGCCGTGCCCGGCGGCGGTTTCCGTGCCCTGAAGGAGACGCGCCTGTGCCCGCTGCGGGACGTCTTCGTGGCCTCGTCGGCCTTTGGGCAGCTGCGCGGCAGGGACGTGCCCCTGGATGAAGTGATGCGGCATCCCTTCATCTGCCACAAGCAGGGCAGCCTCACCTTTGAATTCCTGGAAAGCATGTGCAAGGCGCGGGGCGTGGACTTTGCCCCGGCCATGGAGCCGGACACCACGGGGCTGGTGCTGGATCTGGCCCGGCACGGCCTGGGCATCGGCTTTTTGCCGGAAGTGGCCGCCAGAGAAGCTCTGGCCGCCGGGGAGGTGTTTGCGCTGCGGCTCGCGGAGGAGCTGCCGTCGCGCAGCATCAGCCTGCTGGAATACGACGGCCATACCCTGAGCCTGGCCGCACGCCGCCTGCGCGACATGCTCACTGAAGACGCGGCGACCGGGGAGGCGCTGTGAGGATTTGAGCCGACAGGGCTCAGGCCGTCCTGCCGCAGGGCGGGAGACGCTTTTCCAAGGTCGCTTTGCCGGAGCATAGTGGCTCATGGCCGGCTGATTTTGTTGGGGGCTGCCGTAGTTACAGGCTATGCTGCCGCAAAATCATGCAAAGGAGACATCCATGAACGTCACAGCCCTGTATTTTTCTCCCACCGGCGGCAGCAAGCGCTCCGCGCTCAGCCTTGCCGCAGCCCTGGCTCCTGAAGGTTTTGTCGAGCTGGACATCACCTGTGGCGCCGTTGCCGGGGATTTCGGCCCCGGGGACGTCGTCGTGTTCTCGGTGCCCTGCTATAACGGCAGGGTACCGGAAGTGGCCGCCGGGCGTCTGGAGCAGGTGCACGGCCACCGGACCCCCTGCATCATCAGCATCACCTACGGCAATCGTGACTATGACGACTCCCTGCTGGAACTGCAGGACATCGTGCAGCGGCAGGGCTTCGTGGTCCAGGGCGCGGCTGCGCTGGTGGGGCGGCATACCTTCGGGGAGATCCAGGTGGGGCGTCCCGATGCCGGGGATGCCGCCGCAAACCGCCGCTTCGTGCAGCAGCTGCTGGCAGCCAGGCAGGGCGATCTTGCCTCGCCCGTGGCGCTGGCCATCAAGGGGCAGCGTCCGTACCGGGGAGAGGGCAGGGGCGTGGGCTTCGTGCCGCTGACCTCCGAGGCCTGTACGGATTGCGGCCTGTGCGCCTCCCTGTGTCCTGTGCAGGCCATCGCGGCCGACCATCGCAGCATCGACGGCACGCGCTGTCTTTCCTGCTTCCGCTGCATCCGCAGTTGTCCTGCGGGGGCCAAGCATATGAATGTGGAAAGCTACCTCAATTTTGCGCGCGATTTCAGCCGGCGCCTGAAGGCTCGGCGGGAGAACGAATACATCTTCTAGAAGAACCCGGAAACGGGCAGATGCGGACAGGGGCGGGAGACCGCCCCTGTTTTTTTACAGAGGGCAGCCCCCGACCTTTTTGCAGGGGGGCAGGGATTCTTCCGGCAGGGGGCAGTAGCGCACGGCCCAGCAGCAGATGCTGCGCAGTATCTTGTGGGCGGAGGCGCCCTTTTCGCTCAGGGAGTATTCGACGCGCGGCGGTATCTCGTTGTACTGGCGCCTGTCCACGATCTGGTCGTTCACCATGTCCCTGAGGGTGGCGGCAAGCACGGCGTCCGTCAGGCCGTCAAGGTTGTCCCTGATCTCCTTGTAGCGCAAGGTGCCGCTGGCCCCCAGCAGGCAGATGATGCGGGTCTTCCATTTCCCGTTGAAGATGTCCAACCCGTATTCGAGCGGGCACAGGGGCTGCTTGCCTTCCTTGTTCCTGGCCATGTCATGTCCTGCGGCTTCATGGTTCGCGATGGCGGATTGTTCCATGATTTCCTGCCGGAGCGCAAGCTGTCCGGTGATCCGGGAGCATCGCGATCCGGCAGGCAGGCTGGAGGAAGGGCAGAAGAAAGATCCCGGGCAGGTCTAGGCCTTGCCCACGGCTTCCAGGAAACGCTGGCCGAGGATGGCCGGAGCCACGGAGCGCAGGGCCGTACCGCCCAGCTCCAGGCTGTTTTCCTCATGCATGGGGCGGCTGGCCCCGGCCCGTTCCAGTTCGCTGGCAAAGGCTTCGCGCAGCAGGCGGAAGGAGGCTTCCACTTCGGGATAGCTGTTGTCCTCACGCCAGGGCAGGCGCAGGCTCTGGCTGCCGTGTCGCCCCTTGTGGGACGGGATGGAGAGCTGGTAGCAGGGCCGCTCGCCTGCATCGTCCTGTCCGGCCCGTTCGTGCTGCCCGGGCCAGCAGTGCTCCTGCCAGGATTCCGGCGGTTCGGGGATGAGCGATGTGATGCTCAGCGGCGGCGTGGCCAGCTGGCGTTCGAAGTCTTCCAGGGTGACGGTATAGGTCAGGACAGGGCGCAGGTTGCCGCGCTTTTTTTCTATTTTCCAGGTGATCCGCATACAGGCTCCTTGATGGTCAGGCTCCGGCGGGCAGGCGCAGCAGCTCGCCGAAGGGGGGCTGTTCCCCTCCCTGTCCCCAGACGGCCCAGAGCAGGGGGCAGGCGGGCTCGTCGGGGAAGGACGAACATTCCATATCCGTGAACCAGAGCAGGCAGGCCGGGCGCAGGCCGTTGTCGTCCAGCCAGCGGCCCACGGGCCTGAAGTCCGTACCGCCGCCGCCCACGGGGGCCAGATGCAGGGGCAGGTCCTGCCGCCGGAAGGTCTGCACGGCCTGCACGCGGCTGTCGTGGAAGATGACTACCAGTTCCGTCTCGTAGGCGGCGAGGATGGACGACAGTTCCTCGCAGAACAGGGAAAGGGCGGCATCGTCCACCGAGCCCGAACAGTCCACGGCCACGGCCAGCTGCGGGATGCGCTGCTCCTGCCGTCCGGGCAGGTAGATGCCGTGATGCAGGTAACGCCGGTTGGGCGCGCTCCAGGTGTAGTCGTTGAGGGCGCAGTTCTCCAGAAAGCGGCGCAACAGGCCGCGCCAGTCCGTGCCGCCATCATGGCGGCCGCCGCGCAACAGGCGGCTGAAGCCCGCGGGCTCGCGGCCCATGTGCCGCGCCCGTTGCAGGGCCTGCTCCAGACGCAGTTCGGCCTCCTGTTCCGCCTTGTGGCGCGCGTCTCCCTGGCCGTCTTCCAGCAGGGGATGGTCACGGACCTCACCGGAAAAATACGGGACAGGCTGTTCCCTTTCCGGCTTGTCCCCGGCAGGACGGGCGGTGCCCGCGGCTTCCGGGGCGGCTGCCTCGTCAGTCTCTCCTGCACGGGAGGGCGCAGCCGCGGGGGCGTCCTGACGCTCCCGGCCGTCATGTCTCTGCTGGTCGGAGCCCTTTTCCCGGGGGCTGCGTCCGGCGGCCTGCTGTTGCGCGCCGCCGTGCAGGGGCGTGTCCTGCAGGGAGGCAAGACGGCTGTAGACCTCGTCCACGCTGAGTCCCGCATATTCGGGATGTTCCAGATGGCCCTGCGGCAGCCGGAATCCGGCACCGAGCAGCAGGGCATCCACTACCACGTCGCAGGCCTCGTTCCAGATCCGGGCATCGCGCCCGTTGCGCCGGACATGGTGGGCGCAGGCCAGATGCATGACTTCGTGGGCCTGGGCCCCCACCAGCCGCTCGTGGGGCAGGGTGGCCGCCCAGACAGGATTGAAGCCCAGCGTGCGGCCGTCGGTCCAGAGGTGGCGGCAGGAGCTGTCCGGCTTCAGGGCCAGGTGCAGGGCCAGGGAGCCGAAAAAGGGCTGCCGGAGCACCAGGTCCGCCCGGGCCCGGGTCATGGCTGTGAGGGCGCGCTGCTCCAGAGGGGGGGCCGGAACGTCCGCCGCAGGGCTGTGGCGCATGCCCTGTGACGCGGACGGGCGCTCCGGCCGGGGATCCTGCCGTGTCGTCCCGGGCGTTTCCGGGGAAGGCGGGCATAGCGCGGCGTCTGGTGTGGAGCGGGTGTCTTTGGCCGTGGGGGCGGGAGCCCGGCGGCTGACGGAGGAGGGGACACGCACGCTCCGGGAGAGGGGAGCACGGGGCAGGGCAGGAAGATCGTCCCTGTTCACATCAGGACCTCGGCATTGTCGCGGGCCCAGCGGGCAAAGGGCTCGCTTTCCACCACGGCGGGATCCTGCCGGACGGCATCGCGCATGAGCAGCACGCCGAACTCGGCGGGCAGGCGTCCGGCATAAGCGGCCAGGGCTTCCATGGTGGCGGGCGCGGTGCGCAGGGCCAGGGCCTCGCACAGGGCGTACAGGGAGGCCGGGTCGGCAGGCACGGGGGCTTCTTCGGGATCGCTGAGGACGCTCTCCACACTGGGCAGGTGGCGCCATTCCCGCAAAAATCCGCTCAGTTCCGCCGCGGCCGCCTGACCTATGGTCCCGGCCAGAAGCTCTTCTTCCAGCGGGCCGTCCGGGGCGGCATCGAGGATGCGGGAGGCGAACTCCCAGGAGCGCGGCGAGGCGAAGGCCCTGTCCGACGAACGGGGATCGAAATCATGCAGCAGGCGCGGCCGGAAGCGCAAAAAGGCCTGGATCTCCTCGCGGATGCCGTTGTCACGGGCCCAGTCCAGCCAGTCGTCGATATGGCATTCCACATCCAGATGCACCATGCGGTTGGCCAGAGCCGAAGGCATGCGGTAGGTCACGGCCCGGTCGCTCTCGCGGTTGCCCGCGGCCACCACGGCCCAGCCGTCGGGCAGGCGGTACTGGCCCACGCGCCGGTCGAGGATAAGCTGATAGCAGGCGGCCTGTACCAGAGGGGGGGCGGCGTTGAGTTCGTCCAGGAAGAGGATGCCTTCCTCCGTGTCCTGCGGATGGGGCAGGAATTCCGGCACGCACCAGGAGGTGATGCCCTCATCGCTGATGCGGGGCAGGCCGCGCAGATCCACCGGATCCAGCAGCACGGCGCGCAGGTCGTAGAGCTTGCGGCCCTGGCGGCGGGCCACGTCGGCCACCAGCCGACTCTTGCCTACACCGGGCGGCCCCCAGAGGAACACGGGTTGCCGGATGCGCACCAGATGGTGCAATGCCTCACAGACGTGGCTGGGTCTCATGCAGGGGTCCTTTTAAATAAATTGAATTTCATTTTCAATTAAGATATACGGGGAGGGCACGCAAGGCAAGTCTTTTCTGGGGGCACTTGCATGCAAGGAGCAAGAAGCATGGATCTTTGGCAGCATATCATCCGCCCCGGGGACGTCTGGGGGCGTTTTACCCTGTACCTGAAGCAGAACGGGCAGGCTGCCGTGCAGCGGGAGGTCGTGCGTTCCCTGCGGCTGCGGGTGCGCGACGTGGTCCTCGATCTGGGCGGTGGCGGCCATGCCCTGGCCCAGCTTGCCTTGTATTCGGGGGCCGTCTACGGCGTGGCCGCCACCGCTGCAGCGGTATCGGCCGCCACAGCGCACAACCGCCATGACGTGGCCCGGGGCAGGGTCCGCGTTTGTCGGGGCGCGTTCCCCGCTCTGCCGTTCCCGGCGGAGATGTTCCACGTCATCACCGCGTTCGAGCCCGCGTTCTGGGCAGGAGATCTGTCCGCCTGCCTGCGCGAGATCCGGCGTCTGCTGCGTCCCGGCGGCCAGTGCGTGCTGGTGTGCGCGGATGGACAAGAGAACGGCCGCCCCGTACCGGCCGGGCATACGGTGGACGAGCTCAACGCCCTGGCAGACAGGGCCGGGCTGCTGTGCCTGTCGCCCCTGCGTTTGCGGCGCAAAGGGCGTGTAGTCCTGCACTGGTTGCAGCCTGCCTGCGACCTGTGCCGCCCCATGCCGCTGGACGTGTTCCCGGCGGGCTGGGCCCAGGCCTGCTAGGGGAACGCTCGCCGCACTTGCTGGGGGAAGGGGAGGGAGTCCTTTTCTCCGCTGCCGTCTGCCGGGGCTGCGGGCAAACGGGGACGGGCCCTGCACCCCCCCGGAAGGCGCTGTCCGGGCAGGCGGCTTTCCACGACTCCTTCTCCGCATCTTCAGGAAGGAGAAAGCCGGCAGGAGCCCGCCGCAGGGATGCGGTGACAGCTCCACAACAGGCGACCGGCGTGACACGAAACATCGATGGGGGACCATGTCCCCCTTTTTTGTGCGTCGCCAGACTGTTTCCTGCCGAAAAAAAGACCGGGACCGCCCTTCCGGCGGCCCCGGTCCCGTCATTGCTGGCGGCATCCTCCAGCGCTGTCAGTGCTGTGCCCGCGGCAGGGGGCTTTTTTGCCTAGCCGCCGATGAGATAGCGCGAGCGTTTGCCCATGACTTTCTTGATGGCCAGGATGCAGAGGATGCAAAGGGCTATCTCCACGGTCACGGTGAGGTTGGCGATGGTGAAGACCTGTCCGGGCAGTGCGGCGCCGAGCACCTGGAACAGGGGCGCCTGGAAGATGCCCTGGAAGATGGCATGCAGGAAGAAGAGCGGGAAGCTGTAGCGGGCCAGGAAGTCCAGGGCCATCACTTCCCTGTCCATGCCTTCCAGCAGTTCCAGCACCCAGGAACCGATGCAGAGTTTCTGCACATAGTAGGCGCCTTCGATATTGGGCATGAAGCTGCCGAAGTAATGGTCGGCCACGATGAGCAGGGAGGTCAGCACGGCCGTCACGCGGATGGCGCCGAGGTGGCGGCGGATGAAGGCCATGCAGGCGTCACGGTTGCGGGCGCAGTACACGCCCATGAGGAAGATGGGCACGAAGAAGCAGAGGTTGCGCAAGGGCGAGACCAGCAGGCGCGGCACCATCAGGGGCAGGACGGAGGCCGGGAGCAGGATCTTTTGCAGCAGCCCGGTGGGCAGGTGGAAGATGAGCGGCCCGACGCTGAACACGGTCATGATGAAGGGGATGTACCAGTAGGGCACCAGACTGGCCGATCCGTAGGCCAGACAGCGCAGGACGTCCCACAGGGAGGCCACGGGCGTGCCGTCGTTGATGAAGGGGATGTCGTAGCCGAACCAGTGGTGGGAGATCCAGCCCGCAGCCAGCAGGAGCAGCGAAAGGATGAGATAGGGGCAGAAGACGTTGACGATCTTGGACTTGTAGAAGCGCAGGGGGGAGAATTGGCCTTTCCGGCGGTTCACGAAGTCGAACAGATAGCCGGAGATGAAGACGAAGTAGATGGTGGCGGAGTGGAAAAGGCATAATCGCAGGCTGTCCTGGAGCCTGGCGGCGTCCTCGCTGCCCGCGAGGACGGGGCCCACCCACATGTGGGTGAGCATGACGGAGACGATGGCGAAGGCCCGGAAATAGTGGAAGGTCAGGTCATAGTTCTTTTGCGTCATGCAGTACCTTTGATCCGGCCGGTCATCCGGCGCAGGAGGGATGAAATTCCTTATCGTACAGATAAGGATTATTGCCTCCTAAACCGGATGGGCGGCCTATGTCAACGGCTGCAGGCGCAGGGCAAGGCGGGTGTGGCGGGTACGGGTCTTGTTGTTCTTGACGGCCATGTGCAGGGCGCGGCTTTCGCCCACCAGCACCACCAGCTTCTTGCCGCGCGTGACGCCGGTATAGACCAGGTTGCGCTGCAGCAGCACATAATGCTGCATCATCAGCGGGATGACCACGGCAGGGTATTCCGAGCCCTGCGACTTGTGGATGGAGATGGCGTAGGCGGGCGTCAGTTCGTCCAGCTCCTCGAAGTCATAGGGCACCACGCGGTCGTCATAGCGCACGCTCAGGGTACGCTCCTTACCGTCCAGGAAGACGATGCGGCCCACGTCGCCGTTGAAGACGTCCTTGTCGTAGTTGTTGCGGATCTGCATGACCTTGTCGTGCAGGCGGAAGCTGCGTTCGCCGCGCCGCACTTCCAGCCCGTTGGGGTTGAGGCTGGCCTGCAGGCGCAGGTTGAGCTGCGCCGCGCCTACGGCGCCCTTGTGCATGGGCGTGAGCACCTGGATATCGTTGACCGGGTCCAGGCCGAAGCGGCGCGGGATGTGGTTGCGCACCAGATCCACCACCATGTCGGCGGCGCGTTCCGGGTCGTTCTGGTGGATGAAATAGAAATCCGAGAGCCTGTCCTTGCTGGATTCCAGCGAGGGCACCTGCCCTTTGTTGATGAGGTGGGCGTTGCAGATGATCTCGCTTTCCGCCGACTGGCGGAAGATCTCGGTCAGCTCCACCACGGGCACCGCCCCGGAGGCGATGATGTCGGCCAGCACGTTGCCCGGACCCACGGAGGGCAGCTGGTGCACGTCGCCCACCAGCACCACGGTGGCGCCCATGGGCACGGCCTTAAGCAGGTGGTAGAAGAGCAGGGTGTCCATCATGGAGGCTTCGTCCACCACCAGCAGGCCGCAGGCCAGCGGGTTGTCCTCGTTGCGGGCAAAGCCGTCCTCCTGCGGGCTGTATTCCAGCAGGCGGTGGATGGTGCGGGCCTCGCGGCCCGAGGTCTCGCTCATGCGCTTGGCGGCGCGGCCCGTGGGCGCGGCCAGCAGGATCTTGGCCTTGACCTCGGCGAACAGGCGGATGATGGCGTTGATGATGGTGGTCTTGCCCGTACCGGGGCCGCCGGTGAGCACCATGACCTTGCTGCGCGCCGCGGTACGCACGGCTTCCAGCTGTTCCGGGGCCAGGCTGATGGACAGGGATTCCGTGACCTTTTCCACCAGGGCGTCGGGCTCGGCAAAGCGCACGGCCTTGGGCGAGTGCAGCAGACGGTGCAGATAAAAGGCCGTCTTGGATTCGTAATGATGGTAGCGGCGCAGATAGACGGCCACTTCCGGCGCTTCCGCTTCCTCGCCGTCCTCGCGGAAGACAGCGGGCAGGCGCCCGGGCAGCTCGTCCAGGCTCTCGCGCACCACGCGCTCTTCCTGCTCCAGGGCCAGCACGGCCTGCCGGGCCAGGTCGCGGTCCACGGCCAGCTGCTGACAGGCCTGATCCAGCAGCTCTTCCTCGGGCAGGAAGACGTTGCCGTCGTCCGTGGCCTTTTGCAGCACATAAAGCAGCCCGGCCTGGATGCGCAGGGGATGATCCTCGGCAAAGCCCAGCTTGCGGGCCGCGGCGTCGGCCGTCACGAAGCCGATGCCCCGGATGTCCATGGCCAGACGGTAGGGATTTTCGCGCACCACGTTGAGGGCCTCGCCGCCGTAGGCGCGGTAGATGCGTACGGCATAGGCGGGCGTGATGCCGTGGGGCTGCAAAAAGAGCAGCAGGTCGCGGATGCCCCGGTGCTCGGCCCAGCTTTCCTTGATCTTTTCGAAACTCTTCTTGCCCACGCCCTTGATCTTGAGCAGGCGTTCGGGCTCTTCGTCCAGCACGCGGATGGTGTCCGTGCCGAAGGCGGCCACGATGCGCCCGGCCATCTCCTCGCCCACGCCCTTGATGAGGCCCGAGGCCAGGTACAGGCGGATGCCCTCGCTGGTGGCGGGTAGCATCTCTTCGGCCATGTCGAAGGCCAGCTGGCGGCCGAAACGCGCGTTGTTGACCCAGCGGCCGCTGACCTGCAACTGGACGCCCACCTGCGGGTTGACCATGTGCCCCACGCAGGTCACGGGATCGCGGCTCACCGTGCGGCTGGGCGCGCCCTTGACCTTGGCCTCCACGGGCAGGGCCCTGTCGGGCAGCAGGCGCAGCACGGTATAGCCGTTCTCTTCGTTGTGGAAGACCACACGTTCCAGCGTGCCGGTGAGTTCCACGGCATCGGGATCGCGCAGCAGGGGAAGATCGTCAGACATGGCAGACCAGGAGAGCGGTTTTTGGAGGGATGGGGGAGTTTGAGGGGAAAGGCTGACCTTTTTACCGCAGGAAAAAGGGCCCCTTCCCCCTCAACAAACACTGTTAAAACCAGTCCACGCCGTCGGGCACGGGCAGGACGGCCATGCGTTCCTGCAACAGCAGGGCGTCGGCCAGCACCAGGGCGGTCATGGCCGTGAGCACGGGCACGATGCGCGGGATGGCCGCCAGATCGTGACGGCCGCCGATGAGCACGCTGGCGGGCTGGTCGTGGACGTCGATGGTCTGCTGTTCCTGCGCGATGGAGGCGATGGGTTTGACGCCCACGCGCAGCACGATGTCCTGGCCGCTGGAGATGCCGCCCAGGATGCCGCCCGCATGATTGCTGGCAAAGCGGCCGCCGGGCAGCATGGGATCGTTGTTCTGCGAGCCGGTGAGGCGCGCGGCGGCAAAACCCTCGCCCACTTCCACGGCCTTGACCGCGCCCACGCCCATGAGGGCGTAGGCCAGCCGGGCGTCCAGCTTGTCGAAGCAGGGCTCGCCCAGACCGGCGGGCACGTTGCGGGCCACCACCTGCACCACGCCGCCCAGGGTATCCCCGGCGGCACGGGCCGCGGCGACGCGCTCTTCCCAAAGCGGGACCACGCTGTCGGCGGCGGCGAAGAAGGGACGGCTCAGGGCCGCGTCCGGATCGCACGCTTCAGGGGGCACGGCGATGCCGCCCAGCTCCACGGCCCCGGCCACGATCCGGACACCGCGCGTGGCCAGCAGCTTTTTGGCGATGGCCCCGGCTGCCACACGGGCCACGGTCTCGCGCCCGGAGGAGCGGCCGCCGCCGCGGTAGTCACGGATGCCGTGGAACTTTTTGAAAAAGCCCCAGTCCGCGTGCCCGGGCCGGAAGACCTGGGCCAGGTTGCCGTAATCGCGGGAACGCTGATCCTCGTTGGCGATGTGGAAAGCGATGGGCGTGCCGGTGGTCAGGCCCTGGAATACGCCGGAAAGGATGCGGACGGTATCGGATTCCTTGCGTTTGGTGGCCGTAGCGCCCTGCCCGGGCTTGCGCAGGTCCAGCTCACGCTGCAGGTCTTCCTCGCTCAGGGGCAGGCCTGCGGGGCAGCCGTCCAGCACGCCGCCCAGACCGGGCCCATGGGATTCGCCGTATGAAGTGAGGCGCAGGATGCGCCCAAAGGAATTGCCTGCCATATCACGCCTCCGTACTGCGGGCCTTGATGCGGGGCAGGCCCAGGATGATGGCCAGGATGCCGGCCACGGCCAGCAGCATGCAGTACCAGTTGTTGATGGTGATCTCCAGCGGCGAGATCTTGGCCAGGGAACCGGCCAGCAGCAGCTGGGCGGCCCAGGGGATCAGGCCCTGGAAGACACAGGAAAAAATGTCCAGCAGGCTGGCGCTGCGGCGCGGGTCGATGCCGTTCTTGAGGGCGATCTCGCGGGCCAGGCCGCCGGTGAGGATGATGGCCACGGTGTTGTTGGCCGTGCAGATGTCGGCCAGGCAGGCCAGCAGGGCGATGCAGGATTCCCCCACCCGCGAGGAGCCCTTGCCGCCGCTTTTCCCGGCCAGGCGCCGGGCCAGGCCGTCCACACGGGCCAGCAGCCAGGCGATGCCGCCGTGGTAGCGGATGAGCTCGCCCAGGCCGCCGATGAGCATGGACAGGACCATGATCTCGTTCATGCCGGTGAAGCCCTTGTAGATGTCCTGCCCCCAGCGAAGCAGGCTGTAGGGCACGATCTGGCCGTCCGCGCCGGGGATGCCGCAGAACAGGCCCACCAGGCCGCTGAGCAAAATGCCCGTGGCCAGGACGATGAAGGCGTTGAGCCCGGTCAGGGCCAGCACCAGTACGGCGATGTAGGGCAGGACGCGGATCAGCTCGAAGTCGTGCAGGGTCACTTCGGTACCGCCCGAGGCCGAGAACCAGAGCAGGGCCACGGTGAGCAGGGCGGCGGGCAGGACGATGAGGAAGTTCATGCGGAACTTGTCGCCCATCTCGCAGCCCTGGGTGCGGGTGGCGGCGATGGTGGTGTCCGAGATCATGGACAGGTTGTCGCCGAACATGGCCCCGCCCAGCACCACGCCCATGAGCACGGGCACTTCGATGCTGGTCTGGGCGGCCACGCCCAGGGCGATGGGCGTGATGGCGGCCACGGTACCCATGCTGGTGCCCATGGCCGTGGACACGAAGGCGCCGATGAGGAACAGGCCGGGCAGGATGAAGGCCGGGGGCACCAGCGAAAGACCGAAGTTCACCGTGGCATTCACGCTG
Source organism: Desulfovibrio sp. SGI.133 (assembly GCF_050313955.1). Taxonomy (NCBI): domain Bacteria; kingdom Pseudomonadati; phylum Thermodesulfobacteriota; class Desulfovibrionia; order Desulfovibrionales; family Desulfovibrionaceae; genus Desulfovibrio; species Desulfovibrio sp. SGI.133. The sequence goes on from NZ_JBNPMK010000003.1 coordinate 157,846, forward strand.
CCGATGGCCGTGGCCGTGGCGGCAAAACCGCCCGCCAGCAGGTAGATCATGCACATGGTGATGATGTTGATCTCGCCCACACCGGTGAGGAAGATGGTGATCTTTTTGGACAGGCGGGCCCGGCCCTGCATCAGGGCCAGGGCGATGGCGGGCAGGATGGCCACCGTGGCGGAGAGCTGGTAGAAGGCCATGTCCACACCGGCCAGGCTCAGGCTGACGCCCGTACCGATGAAGATGAGCAAAAAGAGCAGCAGGGGCAGGATGGCGGCAAAGGAGGCCGGCGCCTCCTGCTGTTCCTGCGGGGCCGTGTAGGTTTGCGGGTTCATGATGCCTCGGCACGCGGAAAGGTGGATGGGATGGCGGCAGGCCCGCGGGCCCCGCCGGTCTTGCGGGTCAGTGGCTGTGCCGCGCGCCGGGCGCGGCGGCGGATGTCACAGCATCCGTAATCGCTCAATGTACTTAATCCGCACAGGGCTTGCAAGTTGCAGGCCGGACACGAGCGCCCGAGGGGAGCGCCGGTATCCTGGCAGGGGCGGGGCCCTGAGGCATGGCAGCGGACCAAAGGCGGAACCGGTACGAGGTCTGACGCATTCCGGTCCTGCAGGAGGATCGGCAAGGGGCCCGTAAACGTCGGTGCCCGGTGGTGGCGAGGATGCCGGGGAGGGCCGCTCCCTCTCCTTTGCGGTCATCGCGGCGGCTGTCCGCGGGGAGGCAGGAACCGGGCGGCGGATACAAAAAAAGGCCGGGGGAAGCCCCGGCCTTCAACAGGATCAGTCGTGCGGACTAGACCTTGGCGGCGGTGCGCAGGTCGGCCACGGCGTCGGTCTTTTCCCAGGTGAACTCGGGCAGCTCGCGGCCGAAGTGGCCGTAGCAGGAGGTCTTGGAGTAGATGGGACGCTTGAGGTCCAGACGCTTGGTGATGAAGTAGGGGCGCATGTCGAAGACTTCACGCACGGCCTTGGTCAGCACTTCGTCGGGGATTTCGCTGGTGCCCTGGGAGGAGACCAGCACGCTCACCGGATCGGCCACGCCGATGCAGTAGGCGATCTGGACTTCGCACACCGGAGCCAGACCGGCGGCCACCACGTTCTTGGCGATGTAGCGGCCCATGTAGGCGCCGGAACGGTCCACCTTGGAGGGGTCCTTGCCGGAGAAGGCGCCGCCGCCGTGATGGCCGCTGCCGCCGTAGGTGTCCTGGATGATCTTGCGGCCGGTGAGACCGCAGTCGCCCATGGGACCGCCCACCACGAAACGGCCGGTGGTGTTGATGAAGATCTCGCAGTCCTTTTCATCAAAGTAGCCGGAGGGCTCCAGCACGGGGCGGATCACGTGCTTCTTCACGGCTTCGATGATGTCGGCCTGGGAGGCGGAAGCGGCGTGCTGGGTGGAGACCACCACGTTGTTGATGCGCACGGGCTTGCCGTCCAGGTATTCGAAGGAGACCTGGGTCTTGCCGTCAGGACGGAAGAAGGGCACGGTGCCGTCCTTGCGCACCTTGGTCAGCTGCTGGGAGAGCTGGTGGGCCCAGAAGATGGGGGCGGGCATGAGGGTGGGGGTCTCGTTGCAGGCAAAGCCGAACATCATGCCCTGGTCACCGGCGCCCTGGTCTTCGGGAGCGGCGCGCAGCACGCCCTGGGCGATGTCGGGGGACTGGTGGTCGATGGAGGAGATCACGGCGCAGGTGTCGGCGTCGAAGCCCATGTCGGAGCTGGTGTAGCCGATCTCGCGGATGGTCTCGCGCACCACGTGGGGCAGGTCGGCGTAACCCGTGGTGGTGATCTCGCCGGCGATGACCGCCATGCCGGTGGTCACCAGGGTTTCGCAGGCCACGTGGGCGTTGGGGTCCTGGGCCAGCAGGGTGTCCAGGACGGCGTCGGAGATCTGGTCCGCCACTTTGTCGGGATGGCCTTCGGTCACGGACTCGGAAGTGAAGAAATATTTGCCCTTGGTTTGCATTGGTCTGTTCTCCATGGTTCAGTATGGCCCGCGGCCGTTGCCGGGCCGCAGGTCGCCTGCACCGCCCGTGCGGGCGGCCGGGCAGGCATGAGGAAGCCGGGCCGGAGCATCAGCCCCGGTCCGGCCCCTGCCGAAAAAAATATGATGGCCTGTCCGCTAGTCCTTGAGCAGGATATTGTCGATCAGGCGGGCCTTGCCCATGCGGATGGCACAGGCCATGAGGGCCGGGCCGTCCACGGTGTCCAGGGGCTCCATGGACACGGGATCCACCACGCTGAGGTAATCCAGACGGCCCAGGGTCAGGTGGTCCGCCCAGGTGCAGAGGGCGGCCTCACGCAGGATCTTGGCGTGGGTCTGTCCCTTCTGGGCCAGGTCGCGGGCCAGCTGCAGGCCGCGATGGATCCAGGGGGCCTGGCGGCGTTCTTCCTCGGTGAGGTAGACGTTGCGGGAGGAGAGGGCCAGGCCGTCTTCCTCACGCACGATGGGACAGGTCTCGATGCGCACCGGCACGTTGAGGTCGCGCACCATGCGGCGCAGGATGGCCTGCTGCTGCCAGTCCTTCTGGCCGAAGACGGCCACGTCGGCCTGGGTGATCATGAACAGCTTCAGCACCACCGTGCAGACACCGCGAAAATGGGTGGGCCGGCTCAGGCCGCACATGATGCGGGAAAGGTCCGGCACTTCCACCCAGGTGGCGTGGTCTTCCGCGTACATGGACGCGGGTTCGGGGATGAAGATGGCGTCCGCGCCGTGGGCGGCGGCGATCTGCGTATCGCGTTCGATGTCGCGCGGATAGGCGGAAAGGTCTTCATTGGGGCCGAACTGGGTGGGGTTCACGAAAAGGCTGACCACAAGACGCTTGGCAAGGCCGCGGCCCTGGTCCATGAGCGCCTCGTGACCGGCATGGTAATAGCCCATGGTGGGCACAAGGGCGATGTCCTCGCCGGCCGCGTGCCAGGAGCGGCACTGGGCCGCCAGATCTTGGGGATTGGTGAATATCTGCATATCAAGGTATGGTGATATAGTTAGTGGGGATTCCCTTATACCTGCTGCGGCAGGCCTTGTAAAGCCGCAAAAGCCCCGCAGGCGGGCCGGAGAGAAAAAACTTCTGTGCTGTCCGGCGTTTCCGGTTGCCTTGCCCGGGGGGAACAGGCATAACAGCATGCGGAGGTTCGTATGCTCAAACCTTTTTTCCAGGGGAAACTGGATACGTTTTGTGCCATCTATGCCGTGCTTAACGCTCTGCGCCTGACCCACGGCATCCAGACGCTCAAAGCGCGCGACATCCTCAACGAGACCCTGCTTTCCCTGGCCGAGAAGCCCGGTGCCCTGCGGGCCGTGCTGGAGCAGGACACGGACTACATGCAACTGGTGGACGACATGATCCAGGCCCGCCGGCAGCGCTACCCCCTGCTGGTGGAAAAGCCCTTTGCCGAAGGCGAGGTCGTTTCGCCCGACGCCCTGTGGGAAGCCTGCCGCGAGTGGCTGGCCCCGGGCGAGGGCCGCTGCATCCTGTTCCGCTTTTTGCGGCACCTGACGCCCGAGACGCCGCCCATGAACCGGCACTGGACCTGCGCCGACCGCATGGACGGGGACCTGCTGCATCTTTTCGACTGCAGCCACGAAGACGAAGCCGTGACGTTGATCCCGCGCGGGAGCTTCGTGACCCGCAGCGCCGACGTGCAGCGGGAACGCCTGCTGGTCATCCAGCCCAACAGTCTGCGCTTCCTGGCCCTGCCGTGGCGCGTCCACGCCTTCTAGCCCGACATCTTCCCGTTCCGCCCCGTTCCCCGGGGCGGTCCCGCACGGCGGCGTCCTGCTGCCGAACGCAGCCTATCCCGTTGCCAGCGCAACCATATCGCGCAATTTGTGATGACAAAAAAAACAGAGACGGATAGGCTATCTCCATGACTGTCCATTCCTTTTCTTCCGCAGCCGGAGCGGCCGCGCCCCTGACGCGCGCCCGTGTGTCCGGCTCTTTGCCGGTGTGGTCCCTGAGCCTGGGCTGTCCCAAGAACCGTGTGGATACCGAGCATCTGCTGGGCTCGCTGGGCATGCCCGTGCACAGCGTGGAACACATGGGCCGGGCACGTCTGGTCTTCATCAATACCTGCGGCTTCATCGAGCCTGCCGTACGCGAGTCCATCCGCTCCATCCTTGATGCCGTGGAGCGTCTGGGCCGCTGCAAGCGCCGCCCCCTGCTGGCCGTGGCCGGCTGTATGGTGGGGCGCTACGGCGTCAAGGATCTGGCCGCCGACCTGCCCGAGGTGGACCTGTGGCTGCCCACCGACGAGCTGGAAAACTGGCCCGTCATGGTGCGCGAGGCCCTGGGCCTGCCCGCGGCTCCCGCCGCGCCGGGCCGCCTGCTCTCCACGGGCCCGTCCTATGCCTGGCTTAAGGTGGGCGAAGGCTGCCGCCACAAGTGCGCCTTTTGCACCATCCCGTCCATCCGGGGCCCGCTGCGCTCCGTTCCTGCGGCCGACCTGCGCGAGGAGGCCCGCGGTCTGCTGGCCGGCGGCGTGCGTGAACTGGTCCTGGTGGCCCAGGACCTGACCTCGTGGGGCAGTGACTTCGATACGCCCCAAAGCCTGCCCCATCTGCTGGACGAGCTGCTGCCCCTGGACCGCCTGACCTGGCTGCGCCTGCTCTACCTCTATCCCAGCGGCGTTACGCCCGAACTGCTGCGCTACATGCGCGAGGCCGGGCCGCAGCTGCTGCCGTACTTCGACATTCCTCTGCAGCACGCCCATCCCGAGGTACTGACCCGCATGGGCCGCCCCTTCGCCAACGATCCCCGCCGCGTGGTGGACCGCGTGCGCGAGGCCCTGCCCGAGGCCGCCCTGCGCACCACCTTCATCGTGGGCTATCCCGGCGAGACCGAGGAACATTTCCAGACCCTGTGCCGTTTCGTGGAAGAGACGCGCTTTCGCCATCTGGGCGTCTTCGCCTATCAGGCCGAGGAAGGCACGCCCGCGGCGGCCATGCCCGACCAGGTGCCCATGGAAGTGCGCGAGGAACGCCGCGCCACGCTCATGGAGATCCAGGCCGAGATCAGCGAGCAGCAGTTGCAGGAAGTGGTGGGCCAGACCATGCCGGTGCTGGTGGATGCGCCGCATGACGAATGGCCGGGCCTGCATGTGGGCCGCGTCTGGTTCCAGGCGCCCGAAGTGGACGGCATCACCTACGTGAGCGGCCTGGGCGTGGCTCCCGGCGCGCTGGTGCAGGGCGATATCGTGGAGAGCAGCACCTACGACCTGACCGCCCTGGCCTGATCCTTTTTTACGAAAGTGTTCGACAGGGGCGCTTCGGCGCCCCTCCTGATGACGGCCCCCGGTCTCCGGGCCGGGGGATGACAACGCGTGTGCCGTGAGGCCGCGCCCAACCTTTGCAGCATGCATCTGGAGCAGCGCATGACTACCCCTTCGCAGACGGAAACGGCCCGCCCCCTGGACGGCGCCATGGAAAATATCCTGGACGACGGTCAACGCCCCGGCTGGTGGCGGCATTTTGTGGGTCACGAGGACACGGAATGCGTCATCCGGCCCATGCATCTGGCCTCGCTGCTGGATAGAGCCGCCAAGACGCACGGCAACCGCCTGGCCATCCGTTTCCAGAATTTCCAGATGACCTACAGCCGTCTGCACGAAGCGGCGGAACGCTTTGCCGAGGCCCTGCGCCTGCGCGGCGTCAAGCCCGGCCAGCGGGTGGCCGTCATGCTGCCCAACATCCCGCAGACCGTCATCGCTTTTTGGGGTATCATGAAGGCCGGGGCCGTGGCCGTGATGACCAACCCGCTCTATATGGAAAAGGAGCTGCTGCATCATTTCAATGATGCCGGGGCCGAGGTGCTGGTGACCCTGGACCTGCTCTGGGCCAAGCTGGAGCCCCTGCGCGACCGTCTGCCCCTGCGCCTTGCCGTGGTCACGACCATCGCGGACGGTCTGGCCTTCCCGCTCAACTGGCTGTACCGCATCAAGGCCCGCCGTCAGGGCCAGGTGCCGCAGGTGCCCTACGGGCAGGAAGTGCTGCGCTGGAAAGATTTCATCAAGGTCCGCGGCCGCTTCAGCGTGCCCACCGACGAGGACCCCGGTGACGCCCTGGCCCTGCTCCAGTACACGGGCGGCACCTCCGGCCAGCCCAAGGGCGCCATGCTGGGCCATGCCTGCATTTCGGCCCAGATGCAGCAGCTGCTGGCCATCCTCCATATGGACTGGGAAAACTGCAAGCCCATGTCCTTCCTGAGCATCATGCCTTTCTTCCACGTCTTCGGCCTGGTGGGCAACATCATCCTGCCCACGGCTCTGGCGGCCACCACCATCCCGGTGCCGCGCTACACGCCCGCCGATCTGCTGCGGACCATCGCCCGCTTCCGTCCCACTTTCTTCGTGGGCGCGCCTTCGGTCTACATGTCGCTTATGCAGCAGAAGGACATCAAGAAATACGACCTCACCTGTATCGAGATCTGCGTCTCCGGTTCGGCGCCGTTCCCCACCGAGGCCCTGCGCCGCTGGGTGAGCATGACCCACGCCAGCATCACCGAAGGCTTCGGCCTGACCGAGGCCTCGCCCTGCGTCACGGCCAACCCGCTGGACGGCCCGCAGAAAGAAGGCTCCATCGGCGTGGCCTTCCCGCATACCGAGATCCGCATCGTGGACATCAACGACAGCAACCATGTCCTGGGCCCCAATGAGGAGGGCGAGATGCTGGTGCGCGGCCCGCAGGTCATGCAGGGCTACTGGAACCGTCCCGAGGAGACGGCCGCCACCCTGACCGACGGCTGGCTGCATACCGGCGACATCGCCTACTACGACGAAGAGGGCTACTATTATATCGTGGACCGCAAAAAGGATCTGGTCATCGTGGGCGGCTACAATGTCTACCCCCGCGAAGTGGACGAGGTCCTGTACGAGCATCCCAAAGTGGCCGAGGCCGTGGCCGTGGGCGTCAAGCATCCCACCCGAGGTGAAGTGCTCAAGGCCTATGTGGTGCCCCGTCCCGGCGAGACCCTGACCACGGCCGAGCTGACGGCCCATTGCCGGGCGCGTCTGGCCAACTACAAGGTGCCCAAGTTCTTCGAGTTCCGCGAGGAACTGCCCAAGAGCCTCATCGGTAAGGTGCTGCGCCGCATCCTGCGTGACGAGGAGGCCGCGCGCGTGGCCCAGGGACAGGGGGACGAGGACCGTCTGTTGCCCACGCCGGATCAGCCCGCTGCCGCGCCCACCCGTGCCCAGGTCCTGGGCCAGCAGGCGGGCGAGCTTCTGGACGAAGCCCGGGAAAAGATGGACTCCCTGCGCGGTCAGGCCGAAGAGATGATGGAGGAAGCCCGTCAGAAGGCCGGTGAGCTGCGCCGCCAGAGCGGCGAAGTGGTGGGCGAGGCCCGCCAGAAGGCCGGGGAACTGCTGGACGAAGCTCGCGGCAAGGCCGGCGAGATGATGGAAGAAGCGCGCCAGAAAGCCGGTGAACTGCGTCGCCAGAGCGGCGAGATGGTGGACAAGGCCCGCGGCAAGGCGGGCGAACTGGGCCAGCAGGCGGGCGAGCTTTTGGACGAGGCCCGGGAAAAGATGGGCTCCCTGCGTGGCCAGGCCGGAGAGATGATGGAGGAAGCCCGTCAAAAGGCCGAAGAGCTGCGCCGCCAGAGCGGTGAAGTGGTGGACGGTGCCCGCCAGAAGGCCGGGGAACTGCTGCAGGAAGCCCGCGGCAAAGCCGGTGAGCTGGGCCAACAGGCGGGCGAGCTGCTGGATAAGGCTCGCGGCAAGGGCGACGACGAGAAAAAGTAAAAAGCGATATATCCGGGAGGCGTGGGGCCGATCCCCTGTTTAAGGGCGCGCCCGACTCCCGTTTTCTGAAAAAAGCGAAACGCCCTTCCTGCCATGGCAGGAAGGGCGTTTTTGCTGATGGGTCGGGAAGCGCTCGGGGGAGGAGACATCGCTGATGCGCGGGATGGCTCCCCCACAACACGCTAGATCTGCACGGACTGGCCGGGCAGCAGGTCGATGCAGGTACAGCCGGGAGCCACGCGGGCCAGTTCGGCCTTGAAGGCTTCCGTATCCTGGGCCAGCACCGGGAAGGTGCCCCAGTGCATGGGGATGACCTGTTTGCAGCCCAGCAGCTTGCAGGCCAGGGCCGCCTGGCGGGCGTCCATGGTGAAGACGCCGCCCATGGGCAGCAGGGCCACGTCGATGGGGTAGAGGCGGCCCCACAGTTCCATACCCGCGAAGATGCAGGTATCGCCCGCATGGTAGATGTGCTTGCCGTCAGGCGTGCGGATGATGTAGCCCGCCGGGGAGCCCGACTCGCTGGAGTGGTAAGCCTGGGTCATGGTGAATTCGAAGCCCGCGTGGGCCACGGTACCGCCCATGTTGAAGCCTATGTAGTTGAGCAGCTGGGCCGAGGGCACACCGGCGGCCTCCAGCTTTTGGGCCGTGCCCACGATGGCGCCCAGCATGGCGCCGGTGTTCTTGCAGATGGCCACGGCATCGCCCACATGGTCGGCGTGGTCATGGGTGACCAGCACCACGTCCACCGGGCCGATGGTCTCGGCCGTGGTACCGGAAGCGGGCGTCAGGAAGGGGTCCACGACGACATGCTTGTCGTCACAACTGATATTGAAGGCCGAATGGCCGTACCAGAGGATCTGGCTCATGATCGTTCTCCTTGTTGGGGGGCGCCCCAAAACGGGGAAAGAAAGTATAGCGCAAGACTAGGAGACTGTCACGAAAAGAAGCAGGCCTGCCGTGATGCCGGGCGGTGTCGCGCCCGGAAGAGGGGCACGGCCCCTTTTCGGCACTGAGGCGGTGCGCCCCGAAGCGGGCAGGGGCAGGGCTTGACAGCGGCACGCCCTTTGCCTAGAAAGACACGTGTGCGCCCGTAGCTCAGTCGGATAGAGCGTTGGCCTCCGGAGCCAAAGGCCGTGCGTTCGAATCGCGCCGGGCGCGCCACAGATTTCAAGCCCTCACGAGGAAAGCCTCGCGAGGGCTTTTTTTGTGCCTGTGGGCTGCCTCTCAGGCCGGAGCAGGGGACACTCACAGGCAGTGCCACAGGCCGACGAAAAACGGGGCATCCGCCAAACGGATGCCCCGTTCCATTTCAGAATGTCAGGCAGTCAGCCCCGGCGCCGGGCCGGTCGTTGACTGCGGCTAGCCCTGCCGGGTGTTGAACAGCACGTCGAAATCCTCGATGCGGAATTGCAGCGGTTCCCGGCCGTTGGGCAGCAGGAAGGAGGCTCTCGCGTTGATGCCGGAGGAGGCACGGGGGCCCATCTCCTCATCGATCTTCTGGAAGCAGAATTCGATATTGACGTGATACGAGCCGTCAGCGTGCCGGATGATCTCGATGGGCAGGCTGTTGGCGAGGGGCCAGGACCGAAGGGCGGCGATGCGCGTGGTCTCCTTGGCGGTGGCCGGGTCGGCCATGAGGAGCATCAGGATGTCGGCGCCGCTGGCCTGATGCAGCGGGCTGCAGATGCGTCCGGCCTCTTCGGCGGAGGGGAACATGGCGATGAGCGCGTCCAGATCCCGTTCCAGCTGCTGCGGCTCATGGGTAAATCTCCCGCCGCCGAACTTGTGCCCGTTGATGGTGATGCCGTTCCGGGCGAAGTCCTTGAGGAACTGGTCCGAGAAGTGGTTGCACTTGCGGATGAGTTCGGGAGAGATCGACTCCTGTCTGGGCAGGGTGACGGCCCCGTTGCCCGGAGGGCTGGACAGGACGGTGGCATTGAGGCCGTCCTGCATCTTTTGCCGGGCGGCGGCCATGTCGAAGGTCTGGCCTTCGGGCAGGGTCAGGCCCAGGCCCTGGGGCACGAAACGGCGCGCTTCGGCCATGCGCATCTGGCCGAGACCGGGCGCGTGGTCGAGAAGGGCATCGAACTCATTGCTTTCCGCAGCCTGGACCAGGGTGTCCAGGACGTTCATGAGCAGGAGTTCGTTGCGGGAACGCAGGCCCGCGTCGGCCTCCTGGGCAAGCTCACGGCGCAGGACATGCAGGGGGGAGCCGCCGCCCAGGGCACTGCGGGCCGCGTGGTGGGCACCATTACGGGCATTGATGCGGGCGGCCAGCTCCGGCGGGAGGGGCTGCTTTTCCTGTACGAGCTGCTGGAAGAGCTTTTGTTCGTCCTTGCTCAGGGGCTCCAGATTGCCGAGGCCCAGCATCCTGCATGCGGCGCGTGCCGTCAGGATGCGGACCAGACCGGCTTCCGGCCCGCCCTCGATGCCGGGACGCAGCATGCCGTCCGGCTGTGTGATGGCGGCGTGCATGGTTTGGGCATAGGCACCGAAGTCTCTCTTCAGTCCGGCGGGGGTGGCCTCGGCCAGCGTCAGGGTGCGCAAAAACTGGCCCGTATCCAGTACGGCGTCGCATATGGCCTGCGCCATGGCCGCGTTCACGGGCCTGGCGGCGTGCAGGATCTCGTCCTGCAGGATACGCTTGGCCTCCCGGGGCATGGCCCGGGCGTGCTCCACCGTGTCCAGGGCCGCCACGAAATTGTTGATGACCTTGTCGGCCACCGTGGAGGCTTCCGCCAGTGTGGGCTGGTGCATGTTGTTGCTGTCGTACAGGCAGCGGGCACTGAGCTTGTCATGGATGGTCTGGACCAGGACATCGCGGGTGGCGGGGCTGATGTCGCCAACGAGGCCCTTGGTCCGCATGGCGGCGCCCAGACGGGCCATGAAGCCGTGGGGGCCCTCGCCGCTGACCTGCTCCGCCATGGCCGCGATACCGGCCTTGGCTTCCTGCAGTGTCTGCATGCGGATGCTCTCGCCAAGGGTATCCAGGCTTTCGGCCGCTGTCAGCGAATGGTCGGCACGCCGGGCCCTGGCTTCCAGATCGCGCAGGACGGTGTCCCGGTAGCTTTGGAGCTGTTCCGCCGTGGCCGGAGGCAGGCCGAAGCGCTGCCGCCGCGCGGCCGTCTGCGTTTCCAGATCCGAGGGCGAGCCGTCGTCATGGGGGGCGCAGAGCTTTTGGAACTGGTCCCGGACATTGATGAGCCGGGTCTCCAGACGGGCCTGGTCTTCCGTCGTCTTGATACGGATGACGTCCTGCAGCACCCGGGCCGCGTCACGTCCGCTCAAGGGACGACCGGCAGCCAGCTTGTTTGCCAGGCTCTGCCGGGCGATGTCCGCGAAGCGGTCGCCCAGATCGTCGGTCTGGCGGATGGTATTGATGATCCCGGTCATGACGTCACGGTTGGCCTGGGCGGCCGTGTCGCTGTGGCGCGAGCGTATCCAGTTGGCGATGCGGCCTCCCAGCGAGGAGGTGGTGGGGACGGTATGTCCCTGGCGATCGATCCCCAGATGTTCCTTGCCGAACGCGCCCAGCCGTTGGGCGATGATGTTCAGGTCGTTGATCTTCATGGCGAATCCTTTATGGCAGCAGCGTTCAGATCTTCAGCATGCCGTCGTTCCAGCCCGCTTCCGCAGTGGCCTGGGGCGTGGCGGCCTGTTCCCGCAGTTGCGCGATGGAAGCGCGCAGCGACTCCACCGTGTCCACATGACGGCCCACCTGGCGGTCGAGGATGGTCTCGTCCAGATGTTCCAGCGGCAGGCGGCGGGTATAGGTCACGGCGTCGAGCAGGGGCTCGATGCCCAGCACCCCGCCGTCCGTGCCCTTGAAAAAACTGTCCAGTTCCAGCAGCAGACCATAGAGCGCCAGCTTGTCGGCATCGTTGTCCGGCAGGCCGCACACCCGGCTGTACAGGTACAGGGCGTCGCTGTTTTCGGCGCATTCAAGGGTGACTGTCACGTCATCGAACTGGAGCGTGCAAACGCCGTTCTCGGTCTCAAGGCCGTCTATGCCGATAGCGGCACCAAATTTTGCAATGATATTGGCAGTGGGATGCATAGGCCTCTCCTTTTTCTTACTGGTATAGCAAAAGGTAGACCAAGAGGATCGCCCCTGTCCACGCATGATGGCTGGAGCAGACAGGGCGGAAGGTGGAATGGGGCAGTGGGGATGCGGGAATAAAAAAAGCGCCCTGCATGTGCAGGGCGCCTTCGCGTGATTATGGCGGAGCGGAAGGGACTCGAACCCTCGGCCTCCGGCGTGACAGGCCGGCGTTATAACCGTCTTAACTACCGCTCCAAATATGGAGTCGGGAAAATATCCCGTATTGTTCTCAAAAAAAGCGCACCGTTTGCACAGTGCGCTTTTCTCGCAATTATGGCGGAGCGGAAGGGACTCGAACCCTCGGCCTCCGGCGTGACAGGCCGGCGTTATAACCGTCTTAACTACCGCTCCGTAGTGGTGGACAGTACAGGACTTGAACCTGTGACCCCCGCCGTGTGAAGGCGGTGCTCTACCAACTGAGCTAACTGTCCGTCGTTGTCCTCTCGAACAAGAGTGTTTGTACGGGAAACACCCCTCGGGGTCAAGAAAAAAATTGAAAAATTTGAAAAAAAGTTTAATTTTATTTGTAATTAGCTGGAATAAAAGGATAAAAAATTGATATTCGTTCCTGATAAATAGCCTTGCAGTCCCGGGGGGCCGGTGTTAGGTAGAAAAACACTTCAGTTCAGGGTGGAAAAGATGATGTTTTCCCATTTCCGGCAGGGCCGCAGGCCCGTGACCGGCAAAGATCGTGATGCGCGTTTCCCGTCGCGCATGGGCATGGGGCTGCTGCTGGCGGCCCTGCTTTTGTTGCCGGGCTGTGCCCAGGCCGTCCCGGACAGCGGCACGCCGCTGCGCGTCTCCGCTACTGCCCGGAAGCTCTCCGGGCCTCTGGAGCCTGCCTCCCTCTCGACGCTGATAATGAATGATGCCAGTGTCCGCCAGTGCCGGGTCTACGATGGCGTGCGCATCATCGCGCAGCCCATGCAGGAGAACCTCTGCGCCCTGAGCTTCGATGACGGCCCTTCGGCCAATACGCCGCAGATCCTCGACATCCTGGCCGCGCACAACATCCCGGCCACGTTCTTCGTGCTGGGGCGGAACGCCGAGCACCATCCCGACCTCGTGCAGCGCATCCATGATGAAGGCCACGAGATCGGCATCCATACCTATTCCCATCCCAATCTGCGCCATCTCAACCTGGCGGCCCAGAGTGAGCAGATCGGCAGGGTGCAGCGCTTTTTGCGCTCCCTGGGTATCGAGGCCCGCTTCCTGCGTCCGCCGTACGGTTCATTCAGTGACGTCACCCTGAAGGCTGCCGAGCAGATGGACCTCAAAGTCGTGCTTTGGTCGCTGGACAGCGAGGACTGGCGGGGCGTGCGCGAAGATTACGCCGCCCTGGTCAACACGCGGGGCCAGCGCTATGTCAACAACGATCTGCGCGGCATCTTCCTTTTTCACGATACGGTGCACGGCACGCTGGAGAACCTGCCGCGCATCATCGCGCAGCTGCAGGCCGGGGGCTGTCAGCGTTTCGTGACGGTCAGCGATTTTCTGGACGGCAGCCTGGACCCCGAACCGCCTTTGCTCATGGCCCGTCGCACCCGGCAGCCTTTGCCTGACGGCCGCGAGCTCATGCCGCCGGAAAGTTTCCCCGATGTGCAGCTGGCCGGACAGGAAACGGGCCGCAGCGGTTTCGATGCCGCCCAGCGAGCCTCCTCCACGCGGGATACCAGCCTGATCTGGGCCGCGGGCAGCACGCCGGTGCCCATGGCGCGCAGCAGCAGCCCCCGCTGGGGCAAGGCCGCGGAACAGGCCCGCGAGCAGCAGGCCCGGCGTCTGGAGCGCCTGGAACAGGAACGGCAGGCCGCAACGGCCCAGGCGCAGCCCTCAGGGCCCGTGCATGCCGTGCGCGGCACCGTGACGCCCCAGCGCGACTTCGGCACCAGTGCCGGTGAGGTCTATCCCGGCAGCCGTCCGGTGAGCTCCGTTGAGGATCTGGCCCCGGCCACGTCCGTGCAGCAGTAAAAAATATGAGGGGAGGGCCCGCGTCCCTGCTGTCGCCCGTAACGCTCCTTTGTCGCTAACGGGCACGGCCTGAGGCCGCCTTCGGTCGCTGCCCATACGAGAAGGGCCCCTTTCTCCCTGTGCTCCCCCTTTCCCGGTGTGTTCCATCCAGGGAACAGCTGGTGCAGGGAAGCAAACAGCCCCCGCATGATGTCATGCGGGGGCTGTTTGCGTTCAGGAAAAGGTCTGTGGTCCCGACCGTCCTAGGACAGGCGGGTCTTGAAGTCTTCGTAACCGAAGCGGCGCACCAGACGGAAACGGGCCGTAGCGGCCGGGTCGGCGGCGTCGAGGTCGGCGGCCAGGCTGCCGATGGACGGCAGGCGCAGGCCGTTGAAGGTGGTGGTCTTGACCATGCTGTAGATGGCCATGTCGGTGAAGATCAGGCGGTCACCGGCCTTGAGGGGCGCGGCGAAGCTGTATTCGCCGATGACGTCCCCGGCCAGGCAGGACTTGCCCGCCAGGCGGCAGGTCCAGGCCTTTTCGCCGTTTTCGCCCGCCAGGCGCAGCTCGCCGTCTTCCGGGGCCAGCAGGTTGGGACGGTAGGGCATCTCCAGCACGTCGGGCATGTGGCAGGAGGCTGAGGTGTCCAGGATGGCGATGGGCATGTCGGCCTGCACCACGTCCAGCACCGTGGCCACCAGCCAGCCCGCATTGAGGGCCACGGCCTCGCCGGGCTCCAGATAGATCTGCGCGCCGTAGTTTTGCTGCATGCGCGTGATGCAGCGGCAGAGGCGGTCCAGGTCATAGCCTTCGCGGGTGATGTGATGGCCGCCGCCGAAATTGATCCACTTGCACTGGGCCAGCTGCTTGCCGAAACGGGCCTCCACGGCATCTAGGGTACGTTCCAGCGCGTCGGAGCCCTGTTCGCACAGGGTATGGAAATGCAGGCCGGAGATGCCCTCCGGCAGCGTTTCGGGCAGCTGGTGCGGTCGGATGCCCAGGCGGGAGCCCGGGGAGCAGGGATTGTAGATGGCCACGGCGCCTTCGGAATGTTCGGGATTGATGCGCAGGCCGCAGCTGATCTCGCGGCCGTTGTCCCGGCACCAGGCCCGGACTTTGGGGCCGAAGCGTTCCCACTGGGCCAGGGAGTTGAAGACCAGGTGATCCACCAGCGGCAGCAGCTCGTCCAGCTCTTCTTCCGTCCAGCCCGCGGCAAAGGCGTGCACTTCGCCGCCGAATTCTTCGCGGCCCAGGCGGGCCTCATCCACGGAGCTGGCGCAGGTGCCCCACAGGGGGCCGTGGCCTTTGGCGCGGGAGAGCAGGGAAAAGCTGTCCCAGGCGGCAAAGCCCTTGAGGGCCAGCAGGATCTTGGCGCCGGTGCGCTGCTGCACGCTGTCCAGAATGGCCGCATTGGCCGCCAGACGGGCTTCGTCCAGCACGAAGCAGGGCGAGGGGACGGTACGGGGATCCAGCAGGGGCAGGAGATGCTTCATGTTTCGGTCTTTTGCAGGGGTTGGGGTGAAGAAGGGGCTGCCGTCCGGGAACTGCCGCAGGGGCGCGGTTCTTTTCCCGGGCCGGAGCGCAACGGGGGAAGGAGCCCGCGGGCCCCTTCCCCCTGAAACAGCGTTGCCGGCGTGAAAGGGACTAGTCCTTCACTTCCACGCACTGCCACGGCAGGCCGTAGGCGTTGAGGTCGGCCATGAAGGGGTCGGGGTCGAACTGTTCCATGTTCCACACACCGGGCTTGAGCCACTGGCCGGAGACCATCATCTTGGCACCGATCATGGCGGGCACGCCGGTGGTGTAGGAGATGGCCTGGGAGCCCACTTCGGCGTAGCAGGCTTCATGGTCGCAGATGTTGTAGATGTAGACGGTCTTTTCCTTGCCGTCCTTGATGCCGCGCATGACGTTGCCGATGCAGGTCTTGCCCTTGGTCAGCGGGCCCAGGGAGGCGGGGTCGGGCAGCAGGGCGCGCAGGAACTGGATGGGCACGATGTCCTGGCCCTGGAAGCGCACGGGATCGATGCGGGTCATGCCCACATTGCCCAGCACCTTGAGGTGGTTCAGGTAGTTTTCCGAGAAGGTCATCCAGAAGCGGGCGCGCTTCAGGCCCTTGAGGTTCTGCACCAGGGATTCCAGTTCCTCGTGGTACATGAGGAAACACTTCTTGGGACCGATGCCGTCGGGGAAGTCGTAGGTCATGGACCAGGACAGGGGATCGGTCTCCACCCATTCGCCGCGTTCCCAGTAACGGCCGCGGGCGGTCACTTCGCGGATGTTGATCTCGGGGTTGAAGTTGGTGGCGAAGGGCTGGCCGTGGTCACCGGCGTTGCAGTCGATGATGTCCAGCACGTGCACTTCGTCCAGCTCGTGCTTCATGACCCAGGCCGAGAAGACGTTGGTGACGCCGGGGTCGAAACCGGAGCCCAGCAGGGCGGTGAGGCCGGCCTGCTTGAAGCGCTCCTGGTAGGCCCACTGCCATTTGTATTCGAACTTGGCGGTATCCAGGGGCTCGTAGTTGGCCGTATCCAGATAATGCACGCCGCATTCCAGGCAGGCGTCCATGATGTGCAGGTCCTGATAGGGCAGGGCGATGTTCAGCACGGTGTGGGGCTTCACCTGACGGATGAGGGCGCAGAGCTCGGGCACGTTGTCGGCATCCACCTGGGCGGTGGCGATGTCGACGCCCAGACGGGCTTTGACCGAGCGGGCGATCTCGTCACACCGGGAAAGCGTACGGCTGGCAAGAGTGATCTTGCCGAAGGCCCCTTCTTTGGCCAACTGGGCGCACTTGTGCGCCACCACGCTTCCCACGCCACCGGCGCCGATGATCAGAATATCCGCCATGACTTCTCCTTTTAAATCCGTTTTGTCCGTGATTGATGATGAAATGCGGCCCGCCGGAACAGGCGGTCATCCCCTCCATAGCCCACAGCGGCAGGAAGGTAAAGGGCAGGGGGAGGGCCCGGCCGCGCCGCCTTGGCCTTCCCGATATTTACGGCCCGCCCGGGTTGGGGACATCCTGGGTGCGCGTCGGGGAGCCGGGGACATGCCATGCCCAGCATGCCTGCGTTGTGTGACCGCCGGTCGTCATGACGGTGACGGGTCGGCGACAGGACAGGAAGATATGCTGCCCGTGCCTCCGGCGGACGGCATTGCGCCGTCGTGGCGGCAATGGCCCACAGCTGTCCCGCTGGCTGCGGACAGTGCAGGAAGCCGCCCTGCATGGCCCGGGAGCGTACGCGCCGGAAAGGGGCAGTACGGGACCCTCCCGCTCCTATCTCATGCGTATCCCTAGTGTGTGTGGTCCAGCACGGGCACGCCGTCGCCCAGTTTCTTGCGGATGGCGGCGAGCATGGTCTCGTGGTGCGGACAGGGGAAGCTGATGGGGTTGCCCTTGCAGATGCAGGAGGCCAGGGCCACGGCTTCGGCGCCGCGATCCACCAGCATCTTGGCGCGGGCCACGGCCCGCTTGCCGGGACAGCCGCCGCAGGAGACGAAGCCGATGACCTCGCAGGGGCCCAGTTCCTCGAATGCGCCCTTGCCCTGGGCGGCAAAGGAAAAGTCCGTGGTACCGGGGCAGATGTCCTCGGTCTGCATGCAGCGGATGATGCCGATCTTCTTCATGGGAGCCTCCTTGTTTTGCTTATCGGGCCTGGGGCGTCTCCTCGTGGTCTTCGGGGATGACGTAGCCCAGCAGGTCGTCGCGCACGATGGCGTCCAGTTCCGCCCGGTCATGGGCCGGGGTCTCGGTGAACAGGAAGCCGAAGTGGGAATAACGGTCGTAGAAGCCGCGGCGCAGGTGCAGGACCTTGCGGAAGCGGGCGCAGAGGGCGTCGTAGTCGAAGCGCCGCACCGGCGGGCAGGCGGCAGGCTTGTTGAGCACGATGAGGGTGTAGAGCTTGTCCTCGTGGCCGGGCAGGATGCTGTCCCAGTCCGGGCGCCGGTCATCCAGATAGCAGCCGTAGGTGGGGAAGCCCCAGGCGAAGAGGCTGATGTCCGTGCAACACCAGCCCGCGAAGCGCAGGGGGTTGAACTCGATGGGCACCATATGGCCGTCGGCGTCGCGGCGCAGTTCCACATGCACGGGATAATCGCGCAGGCCCAGGCGTTCGTTGAGCTGGTCGAACCAGGCTTCCAGCGGCCCGGCCATGCGGCGGATGATGTCCGCGCTGGTGTAGTACAGGCGGTCGCTCACGTCTTCGGAAGAGGCAAAGTCGTGCTGGAGGATGTTGCAGATGACGGCCTCGCCGCGGCTGTTGAAATAGACGTCCACGGCGTATTCCGTGCCTTGGATGAGGGATTCCAGCAGCCAGACCTGATTGTCCAGCACGGCGGCGGGATATTCCTTGCGCCAGCGCACGGCGCTGGCCGCGATGTCGTCACGGGCGGCGCGCCACTGCTGGGCGTTCTCGATGCTGTAGACGCCCAGGCTGAAGAAGCCCACCGCGGGCTTGAGTACGCAGGGGCCGGGCAGGCTGTCGAAATGCGTCTCCATGACGTCCCGCAGGGTCAGCTCGCGGAAATGGAAATCAGGGAAGAGCGGGGCCAGGCGCTGGCGGAACAGCAGCTTGTTCTTGAGCAGTTCGGTGGCGCGCACCAGCCCGGCATTGCCCGAACGGCTGTAGAGCCAGTCCAGGGCGTTTTCCGAATTGCTGTACAGGCGCTGCCCCCGGCAGCACAGACGGCCGAAGTCGCGGCTGGAGACAAGGTTGAGGTGCAGCCCGTAATCCAGCCCGGCCTGCCGGGCAGCGGGCGTATCCAGGACGGGTTCCTGCCGGTCGGCGGCAAAGGTGGCCAGCTCCGGCGAGACATACGGATCTTCCAGAATGATCATGGGCCCCTCATGCAGCATGGCTGCGTAAAAAGCGCAGGGCCGGGATGTTTCCTGACCCTGCGCGATGTGGTTGCTGGAGAAGCACCCGGAACCCCTCCCCGCAGGGAACGGCTCCGGCAGTGGCGGGAAATGTCTCACGGTGGCACGGACTTTCCCGCGGAGCCGGGCACCACCATTGGGATCAAGCATGCAGGGGGAAGGAGAGCCTCCCCCTGCGTTCGTTTTTGTTAATCCAGCACGCGGAAGTACACGGCAGGCTGGCGCAGCATGCCGGTATCCAGGGTGCGCTGCAGGGCGGTGCTCATGGCTTCCTCGGTGGTCTCATGGGTCATGAAGACCAGCGGCACGCCCTTGCCTTCGTCGGTACGCTGGATGACCTGGGCCATGCTCACGCCCTGGTCGGCCATGCAGCCGGCCAGATCGCGCAGCACGCCGGGCTCGTCCTCGACCATGACGCGCACATAGTAGCGCGAACGCCATTCCGCGGGCGGCACGATGCTGGCGCGGGGCAGGTCGTCACAGGCATAGCCGGTGTTGTGCGGGTTCTCGTCACGGGCCACGGCCATAAGGTCGGCCAGCACGGCACCGGCGGTGGGCAGGTCGCCCGCGCCGCGGCCGTGGAAGAAGAGCGAGCCGCAGGCATTGCCGCTGACGCGCACGGCGTTGTACACGCCCCCCACACGGGCCAGCAGCACCGTATAAGGCACCAGGGCCGGGAACACGCCCGCCTCCAGCCGCACCTTGTCGTCGGCCTGGCCTGGCTCGCGGCGTTCGCGCACCTGGGCGATGAGCTTGATGCGGTAGCCGAACTCGCGGGCCAGAGCGATGTCCAGGCTGGACATGCCGCGGATGCCGCGCACGGGCATGGCCGTGTAGGGGTAATTGACCCCGTAGGCCAGGCGGATGAGCAGGGTCAGCTTGTGGGCCGCATCGTGACCGTCGATGTCCAGGGTGGGATCGGCTTCGGCATAGCCCAGCTGCTGGGCCTGTTTGAGGGCCACATCAAAGTCCAGACCGTTGGAGGTCATCTCGGACAGGATGTAGTTGCTGGTGCCGTTGAGGATGCCCATCAGGGACGAGATGCGGTTACCGGCCAGGCTGGTGCGCAGGGCCTCCACCACGGGCACGGCGCCGGCAACACTGGCCTCGTAGCGCAGGATGCGGCCCTTGCTGGCTGCCTTTTGGAACAGGGCGAGCCCTTCCTCGGCCAGCAGGGCCTTGTTGGCGGTGACGATGTGCTTGCCGGCGTCCAGGGCGCGGTCGATGATGGTGCGCGGGGCGTCGATGCCGCCCATGAGCTCCACCAGCACGTCGATCTCGGGATCGTTGATCAGCTCGTCAGGATTGGTGGTCAGGTCGGCTCCGGGAGGCAGGGGCACGGTGCGCGCCTTCTGGGCATTGCGCACCAGCACCTTCTTGACCTGGATGTCCCGGCCCGTACGCTGACGGATGATGCCGGCGTTCTCTTCCAGCAGGCGGGCAAGACCGCCGCCCACGGTGCCGAACCCGGCCAGACCCACTACCAGAGGCTTGTTGCTTTCGGCCATAGTGTCCCCTAATCGCTGGAGCCGCTGAGCAGGCGGCGGATGTTGCGCACGGCCTGACGGGTGCGGTGATCGTTCTCGATGAGGGCGAAGCGCACGTACTCGTCACCGTAGGCACCAAAGCCCAGGCCCGGCGAGACGGCCACCTGCGCTTCGGTGAGCAGCAGCTTGGAGAATTCCACGGAACCCATCTTGCGGAATTCTTCGGGGATGCGGGCCCAGACGAACATGGTCGCCTTGGGTGCGGGCACTTCCCAGCCGATGCGGTTGAGGCCGTCGATGAGCCAGTCACGGCGCTGGCGGTAGATGTCGCAGATCTTGGTGACTTCTTCGTCACCGCTGCGCATGCCCACGGTGGCCGCGATCTGGATGGGCTGGAAGATGCCGTAGTCCAGGTAGCTCTTGATGCGGCTCAGGGCGTGGATGAGCTTGGGGTTGCCCAGGCAGAAGCCCACGCGCCAGCCGGGCATGGAGTAGCTCTTGGACATGGTGTAGAATTCCACGCCCACGTCCTTGGCGCCCTTGGCCTGCAGGAAGCTGGGGGCCTTGTAGCCGTCGAAGACCAGGTCGGCATAGGCCAGGTCATGGATGACCCAGATGTTGTTCTCCTTGGCGAATTCCACGACCTTTTCAAAGAAGGCCAGGTCGGTCACTTCCGTGGTGGGGTTGTGGGGATAGCACAGGAAAAGCAGCTTGGGACGGGGCCAGGCCTGCTTGGTGGCGGCGGTCAGGTCCTCAAAAAAGTCACGGCCGGGCCCGATGGGCACGCTGCGCACGTCGGCGCCGGCGATGATGGGCGCATACTTGTGGATGGGATAGGTGGGGTCGGGAGCCAGCACCACGTCGCCGGGCGAGAGCATGGCCAGCGAAAGGTGGGCAAGACCTTCCTTGGAACCCATGGTCACGATGGCTTCGGTGTTGGGATCGAGGTCCACATCATACAGGCGCTTGTAGCGTTCGCACACGGCGTCGCGCAGATGGGGGATGCCGCGGGAGAGCGAATAGCGATGATTCACCGGCTTCTGTGCGGCTTCCACCAGCTTGTCCACGATGTGCGGCGGGGTGGGAATGTCGGGATTTCCCATGCTGAAGTCAACGATATCGATATTCTGGCGACGCAGCTTCATTTTAAGGTCGCCTACCACCGCGAAAACGTAGGGGGGCAGGCGCTGGATGCGCGAGAACTCTTCCATGGGGACGCTTCTCCTGCTGAAGTTCAAAAACTTTAGCCAGCTTAGCCAGTGCGTTCGGCATTTGTAAAGCACTTTGCCAAGATAAGGGCTTTGCGCTACCGTGGTCGGTATTGGACAGGCTACGCCATCTCACGGACCCTTTATCGCCCTTCAACCATCGAGGACCGCATGGAACACCATATCCGTTTCGACGCTGACGCCATGACCCTGTATCTGCTGGACCAGCGCGCCCTGCCCGGGCGCGAGGACTACCTGCCCATCCGCACCCTGGACGAGACCATCCGGGCCCTGCAGGTGATGGTGGTGCGCGGCGCTCCGGCCATCGGCGTCACGGCCGGTTTCGGCTGTGTGCTGGCCCTTGAGGAACTGCGCCGCGGCCTGCCTGCCGGTGCCGACTGGCGCACGGCCTATGACCAGGCCCTGGTGCGCCTGAAGGCGGCCCGGCCCACGGCCGTGAACCTGCGCTGGGGCGTGGAGCGCATGCGGGCCCTGTGGCGGGCCCATGCCGGTCTGGAGATGGAGGCCCTCATCCCCGTCCTGTTGGCCGAGGCCGAGACCATGCGCCGCGAGGACGTGGAGATCTGCCGCGAGATCGGCCGCCACGGGGCGTCCTGCATCAATGACGGCGACACCGTACTCACCCACTGTAATGCCGGGGCCCTGGCCACGGCCGGTTACGGCACGGCCCTGGGCGTCATCCGCGGCGCCTTGGAAGCGGGCAAGAAGGTGCGGGTCATCGCCGACGAGACGCGGCCCTTCCTGCAGGGCGCGCGCCTGACCGCCTGGGAACTGCAGCAGGACGGCATCGACGTGCGCGTGGCCTGCGACAATGCCTGCGCCCTGTTGATGCAGAAGGGCCTGGTGCAGTGCGTGGTGGTGGGTGCCGACCGCATCGCGGCCAACGGCGACGCCGCCAACAAGATCGGCACCTTCGGTGTGGCCCTGCTGGCCAGGCATTTCGGCATCCCCTTCTATGTGGCGGCGCCCCTGTCCACCATCGACCCCCGCACGCCCGACGGCGCGCACATCCCCATCGAGGAGCGCCCCGACCGGGAAGTGACCCATGTGGGCGAGACCCGCATCGTCCCCGAAGGGGTGCCGGTCTTCAATTTTGCCTTCGACGTGACGCCCGCTGACTGCATCACGGGCATCATCACGGAAAAAGGCGTCCTGCGTGCGCCCTACGGCCCGGCCATCGCCGCGGCCCTCAAAGCCTGAGCCTGCACGGACGGCACCATGCCGTCCGTTTTTTCTTCCCCTGTCCGGAAAGGAGCGCCCATGAAAGAACTTACCTTGCTGGCCGACAGCAGAGCGCCGCTGGCCTTCCATCTGGAGACGTCCGCCGCCGTGGCCCACTGGAACCTGCGGGACGTGCCCGGCGACCACATCTCGCTGCCTGCCCTGTGCGATGCCCGGCTGACGGAGATCCGGCGCGAGCACGCCACATGGGCCTGCCGGACGGGCCTCAGGCCCGTGGAGGGGGCGCTGTTGCACGAGCATTTCCAGGCCGGGGAAAAGCTGTCCATGTGGTGGTGTTCGCTGCTCTATGAGCGCCATCCCAAGATGACGCCCCTGCTTTACGAGATCTACAAGCTGCGCACCCTGGAGCATCTGTTGGACGAGGGCGGCTTCACGGCCCTGCGTCTGGTGGGCGGCGACGACCGGCTGTGCGAGACCCTGCTGGCGCTCTGCCAGGCCACGGGGCGGCAGTTCGCGGACTATCACGATCCCAAGTGCCGTGACGGACGCTACCGCAGCCGGTTGCGCCGTATCTATGAGGCCTGTCCCTCCCTGCTGCGCGCGGCCGGACGCTTCCTCCACTGGTGGTTCCGGGTACGCCTGCCCCTCCGGCCCAAGGGGGGGGCCCTGCCCACCCTGCCGCCCGCGCATGTGACCACGGGCACCATCGCTACCTATTTCCCCAATGTGGACATGGAAGCCGCGGCAGCGGGCCGCTTCCGCTCCCGTTACTGGGAGGGCCTGCACGACGCCCTGTGCGCGGCGGCGGCCAGAACGCCCGTGCGCTGGCTGTTCATCCGCTTCCCGTCGCCGCAGATGGACCTGGCCGGCTGCATCAGGATGCGGGACCGTCTGCGGGCCGCACGGCAGGACGGCGTGAGCTTCCACTATCTGGAGGAATTCCTCACGACCGCCGACCTGCGGGCCGCCTGGAAGCGCTATCTGCGTCTGGCCTGGACCAGCCGCCGTCTGGAGGCCTCCATGCGCGAGCTTTGCCGTTTCGAGGGCTCCCGCCTGAACTTTTGGGCCTATATGGCCGAGGACTGGGCCGAGACCTTCCGGGGCTGGCGCTGTCTGGAGCGCTGCCTGCAGCAGCGCGGCATCGACAATTATGTGAAGGCCGCCGGGCCCCAGCGCTGGTTCACCTTCCCCCTGGAGAACTGCCCCTGGGAACGCATGCTGACCCATGCCGCCCACACCACGCCCGGCGCGGGCGGGCCCGTGTACGGGGCGCAGCACTCCACCATCCGGCCCACGGACTTCCGCTATTTCGACGATCCGGCCACCTTCACGGACAGCGCCTGCGCGGTCTTCCAGCCCGACCGCATCTGCGCCAACGGGCAGGGGGCCCTGCGGCAGTGGCAGGCTGCCGGTGTGCCGCAGGAGCGTCTGGAGCTGGTGGAGGCCCTGCGCTACATGTACCTTGTCGATGCCCGCAAGTCCGCCGTGCCGCCCCAGGAAGGCCAGACGCACCACCGCCTGCTGGTGGTGACCGGCTTTTTTGCCGACGAGACCGCCGACCATGTGCGCCTGCTGGCCCGGGCCGTGCACGCGGGCCTGCTGGACGGCTGGGAGATCGTGGTCAAGCCGCATCCCTATCTTTCCGTGGAGGCCGACCTGCGTCACGAGCTGGGGGCCCAGGCCGGGTGCCTGCGTTTTGCCGACGGCCCCATTGCCACCCATCTGGTGCCCGGTACCGTGGTCTGGTCGTCCGCTTCCACCACCGTGGTCTTGGAAGCGGCCCTCAAAAAGCTGCCCGTCATGGTCATGCTGCCCTCGGACGGCTTCGACCTGTGCCCCTTGCAGGATGTCCCCGGTCTGCTGCGTACCGGCAGCCTGGACGATGTGAAACGGGCCCTGGCCCAGGCCGCGCCGCCCGCCCTGCCGGACGACTATCTGGAATTACAGCCCGAGCTGCCCCGCTGGCGGGCCTTGCTGGAATTGTAGCCGACCTTGTGCCCAAGGGGCTTTCCCCGCGCTGTGAGGCCGCCCGGTGCCTGATGGAGGCGCAGGGCGGCTTTTTATTACCATGGCCCGGCGGATCGTTTCTAAAGGCCCGGCAGGGAGAAGGGACTTCCTGTGACCGGGAGCACGGCACATGGACGGGCGGCTTCGAAGCGTGCCCGGCTGCCTGCGTCCCTCGGCAGCCATCCTGCGGGGGCTTGAAAAAACAGGCTCCGCTGGGTAGCGTCAAAAGAGCGGCTGCCCCGGGAAGGGCGCACCGCGGAGCAGCCCCGCAGGGGGCGTGTGGGAGGATGTCATGGTGTTCAGCGAACGGGTCAGGAATTACGGCTCGCGCGGCAAGGGCGTGAGCGCACGTGACAACCATATCATCAAGGGCATGAAGGCTCTGCACCTGCTGGCGGCCCTGGCCTGGGCGGGCGGCGCCTTTTCCATGCAGGCCCTCGGCTTCCTCAAACTGGGCATGGACGATCCGGCGACCGTGAAGCTGGTGGAATACTGTCGCTATATCGTGGATTCCTGGGTGGTCATGCCCGGGCTCATCGGCTGTGTGCTTACCGGCCTGTTCTATTCCATCTTCACTTCGCTGGGCTTCTTCAAATTCGCCTGGGTCACTTTCAAGTGGATCATCAGTTTTTGCGCCGGTTTCTGGGGCACCTTTTTCTGGCTGCCCGTGGGTGACCGCTGCATCGAATGGCTCACGCCCATGGGGCTGGACTGGCCCTTGCGCTTCGTGCGCTCCTGCATCCTGCCGGAAGAGCTTTGGGCCAGTCTGGTTCAGGTGACCATCATCTTCGCCATGGCCCTGATCTCCATCTACCGCCCGCTGACCTGGAAGATGTACGGCGACCCCATCGTGCCGCCCACGTCGTAGAGACAAAATTTTCCAGGAGCCCCCTGTCCGGCGCAGGAAAGGGGGCTGTTCCTTCCGGTTTTCATCTTTTCCCAATGCACTCCTGCAGGCAGGGAAAGAGGGCACAGGCACAGCAAAGAACAAGGGACGCTCCCGAACAGGGAACGTCCCTTTTGTTTTGGGCTTGGCGGACTGCACGCCTTCCCGTATGTCGGCTGGGATGTTTCAGGCGGCGGTTTTTCGTCTGTGGGCCGATAGCTCAGGGGAAGGATAGAGGCTCGCAGGGTTCGAGAAGGCCGCAACCGTGGGGCATCCGCTGTCGGACACGGTGGCGGGATGCCGTCCCCGGCGTGAAAAAATCAAGAGGGCAGTCCCGCCGGTCCTCTATGGAGACATTTCCCCGGAGAAAACGCGCGAGGGTTGGGTCCTCTTCGTGCTGGCGTGAGCGGGCCATTTTGTCCTCCGCCTGTTGCTGCGAAGGGGCGCGGCAACAGGCAGGGATGCCTCCTTCTCCCCTCAGAGAGCTCTTTGGTTCAGGCCTCGAAGACCAGGCTCTCGAACCAGAAGAGCAGGGCCTGCGGATCACGCCAGCTGCCTGCGGGCAGACCGGCCTTGCGGCAGAGATGTTCCAGATATTGCCCCAGATCCCAGCCCTGTTCCACGGGCACCTGCGGCAGGAAGACGCCCTGGCGCATGCCCAGGCGCAGCAGCAGGCCGTGACGGCCGATGATGATCCGCGCCGGGTCCGGGCAGGGGCTCAGGGGGCCCAGCACGGAAATATGCAGGTGGCAGTGCGGCCATTCCGCCGCATCCAGAGCAGGGAAGCGGGGGTCCTCGAAGGCGGCGGCGCGGGCCATGCGCCAGACGTTCTGCCAGAGCGGCTCCCGCCCCACCATGTTGCCGATGCAGCCCCGCAGGTCGCCATCCTTGTTCAGGGTCACGAAGGAGCCCAGGGATTGAGCCAGCGCCCCTCCGGCCAGCGCGGACGGCAGGGGAGGCGGGCTGGCCTCCCGGCCTTCAAGGGCCGTGGTGATGCTTTCCCGGGCCAGCCGGGAGAGCCATTGCCGTTCTTCGTCATTGAGGGAAAAAGTGACGCCCATGACAGACCTCCGTAACGGGCGCGCAGGGAGTGCGCGATCTCGAGGGGCTCGCGGCCGCCTGATGCCCGCACGGGAAGCCGTGAAGGGCGGCAGGTCGCGGCATATGGCCGCAGTGTAGGCGGGGCGGGCGGAGGATTCAAGACGGTGGGATGTGATGCGGGCGCAGGAGGGGCGGGCATGGGGAGGCGGGAACGTTCAGCCCGGTACAGAGGATGTCCTCAGCACGCGCGTACAAGGGCCGCTCAGGCAGACAGGAGGCGGAGGGACTGGTGCAGGCCCTTGCCCAGCCTTCCGCCGCCGGAAAGCGGGACGGGAAACACCGGGGCGCTTCCGTACGCAGGCCGCCGGGGACGATACGCAGGGTAGGGCCCCTTACCCTCGCCGAACAGGCGTTGCATCCGTGCGGGAAACGGAAATGCCGCGATGGCTCGCGGCATTTCTGTGGGGTAAGGCAGAGCACATGCTCCTGAACGGTATTTGGCGGCATACCGTATAATATCTCGTCCGTCGCGGTCCCGACTGCGTGGGCTGCGGACTGTTGCCGGTGCGGGAGGCACGACCGCCCGGTAGTTAATCTTCGCCCTCGGTATGGGCCTGTTTTCCGGCCCCCTTGAGGCCGTACATGGTGGTGGAGCCGGAAGACCAGAATTCCAGCACTTCCTCATTCACCAGCCTGGTGAGGATCTTCTTCACTTCGCGGGGGCCCTTGTCGGGGAACAGCTCCGTGAAGTCCTTGAAGTAGAATTTGGACTTGGAAGCGGATTTGCCCTTCAGAAATTCGACGATGATGTCTTTTTCGTCAGCCATGTTTTTTCTCCTGGCCCCGGCGACACTGCGGCGCGCCGCCGGGGCGTTTTCAAGACCGGCCTAGAACTTGAACTGGGTGCTCTGGCGCCAGGTGTAGTACGCCGGGTCGCGGAAGTCGTCGATCAGGTGGTGGGTGAACTTCAGGCCGGTCAGCTTGAAGAAGCTTTCCCAGCCGATGCGTTCGGCCCAGTCGCCCAGACGTTCGTACTTGTTGGCGTTGGCGGCGTAGACTTCGACGATGTGCTTCACCGTCTTGGTCAGGGTGGGCCAGCGCGGCGGCTCGTTGGGGATGTAGCCCACGACCACCTTGGAGAACTTGGGCATGCTGATGCGGTTGGACACCTTGCCGCCCACCATGATGGCGATGCCGTCACCTTCGTGGTCAGCGATGGGCAGGGCGGGGCACATGGTGTAGCAGTTGCCGCAGTACATGCAGCGGTCCTGCTTGATGGCGATGGAGTTCACCTTCTTGCCGTTGTGTTCCACCTTGGTGGGGCGGACGGCAGCGGTAGGACAGGCGGCCACGGCCAGAGGAATCTCGCACAGCTGGTCGGCCCACTCGTGGTCGATCATGGGCGGTTTGCGGTGGATGCCCACCAGGCCGATGTCGGAGCAGTGCACGGCGCCGCACATGTTGATGCAGCAGGCCAGGGAGATGCGCACGGGCGCGGGCAGGCGCATGTTCTTGAAGTCCTCGAACATGGCGTCCATGACGCATTTCACAGGGCCGGAAGCGTCGGTGGCGGGGGTGTGGCAGTGCACCCAGCCCTGGGTGTGCACCATGTTGCTGACACCGGCACCGGTGCCGCCCACGGGGAACTTGAAGGAGCCGCCGTCGAACTTGCGGCTGTTGAGCTCGTCGCGCAGGGCCTTCATGGTGTCTTCGTCTTCCACCATGAACTCGATGTTGCTGCGGGTGGTCCAGCGCAGGTAGCCGCCGCAGTACTTGTCGGCGATGTCGCACAGCTCGCGGATGTGGGTGATGGACATGGTGCGGGTGCCGCCCACGCGGACGGTGTACACCTTGTCGCCGCCCTCGGCCACGTGCATCAGCACGCCGGGTTCGAGGATCTCGTGGTACAGCCACTTGCCGAAATTCTTTTTGATGACCGGCGGGAAGAACTCATCGTACTTGCGGGGACCGATATCGGTGATGCGCCCTTCCATGGGCTTGGCCGGATTGTAGCCGGAAGAAATAAAAGCCATGGTCTTTCTCCCTTACACTAGCGTTGATGGCGTTTGCGGAATTCGGCCAGGTCGCGGTTCCAGCCGCCGGGCACTTCCTCTTCCTTGAAGAAGATGTACGGGTTGGAGCGGGGAGCCGTGACGTGGTACGGAGCGGCCTCGGTGTCGGTGACTTCGAGCAGCTTCTGGAAGGAAAGACGCTTCATGGTCTCGCCCACGCGTTCGCGGTTCTTGCCTTCTTCCATCCACCAATCCCAGATCTTTTCGATGACTTCCTTGATCTCGGTATACGGCGCTTCACAGGAGATGAAGGGAACCAGCAGCGAACCCATCTGGGCGCCGTCCACCACGGGGGCCTTGGCGCCCACCAGGATGCTGGCGCCGCGTTCGTCACCGATGTGCAGGGCGCGGGGCATGGTGTTGATGCAGTGCATGCAGCGCACGCAGTCGGCGGTGCGGATGGACAGTTTGTTGCCGTCCCAGCTCATGCACTTGGAGGGGCAGCGATCCACCACTTCGGCCTGGATGTCGAACTTGCCCCAGTCACGACCGGCGTGAGCACCGGCGTTGGGCTTGAATTCGCCGCCCACGTAGGCTTTCACGGCATCTTGGTCGATCTTGATGTCGTCCTTCCAGGTACCCACCACAGCGAAGTCGGAACGGGCCATGGCGCACACGCAGCCGTTGGGGCAGCCGTCGAACTTGAACTTGAACTTGTAGGGGAAGGCGGGACGGTGCAGTTCGTCCTGGTAGTCCTGGGTCAGCTGGTAGCACATGTCCTGGGTGTTGTAGCAGGCGTATTCGCAGCGGGACTGGCCGAGGCAGGCTTCGGGGGTGCGCAGGTTGGAGCCGGAACCGCCGAGGTCGTTATGCAGCTTGTGGGTCAGATCGTGGAAGATCTCTTCCAGCTGCGGGGTCTGGGTGCCCAGGAGCACGATGTCACCGGTGGAACCGTGCATGTTGGTGATGCCGGAACCGCGCAGGTCCCAGATGTCGCACAGGTCGCGCAGGAATTGGGTGTTGTAGTACTTGGCGGCGGGCTGGGCCACACGCATGGTGTGGAAGTGGGCCACGCCGGGGAACTTTTCGGGCTGGTCGCAGTAACGGCCGATGACGCCGCCGCCGTAACCGAACACGCCCACGATGCCGCCGTGCTTCCAGTGGGTCTCCTTTTCTTCGTAGGAAAGTTCCAGGACGCCCAGCAAGTCTTCAGGGGCATCAGCGGGGATCTGATAGTCGAGTCCTTTGGGATTGGCCGCACGGGCGGCGGCTTCCTGTTTGATGTCGGACACAAAGCTCGGCCAGGGGCCGCTTTCGAGCTGGTCCAGCAGGGGAGTCGCATGTTTCGGCATTGCCATACCTCCATGAGTGCATATTTCAACGAATAATCGTTGAATATTTTACCAAATGCTGAAAAATGGCGCATCCTCGGGGGTAAAGATGGCCTTTTCAGCCACGGCATGGCTTCTTGGTAACAAAAAATCGTTGTACTTGGCAATAGAAAAAGAGGAATTTTCGTTTTTAGACAGTAAAAATTATGCTCTCGGTATTATTTTAACGAAAAATCGTTGATTAGAGGAGGGGCAAAGGGCGCAGGGCTCCGGCACAGTCAGAACCGTGCGAGAATGCGCCGCCATCCTGCGGCGTTGGAGGGTGGCATGGCAGGGCGTTCGGGCCGTGAGGGCTGGTCGGGCCGGGCTCCCCGGCGCGGTGTGCCTTTCGGCCCGGATCAGGCGTCCTGTTTGCGGAGGCCGAACTTCTTGATGCGGGAGCAGAGCGTGGTGGGGCTGATGCCCAGCAGGGCCGCGGCCCCGTCCTCACCATAGATCTTGCCGTGGCACCGTTGCAGGGCATTGGCGATATTGGTCCGCTCCAGGGCCTGCATCTCCGCCTCGGTAAAGACGATGGCGTTGTCGTCGGCAGGCAGGACGGGCCGGAGAGGCGTCGAGGGAGGGGACGGCGGCAGGGCCTCCAGGTGCAGGAGCCCGTCCGTGCTGCCTGCGGCTGCGCGCAGGAGGCATTCCTGCAGTTCGCGGACATTGCCGGGCCAGGCATAGGCCTGCAGACGTCCCCGGGCGTCGTCGGCAAAGGCCAGTTCCGGCCGCTGGAGGTGGGCGCGGTCATGTTCCAGAAAGGCCTGGGCCAGCGGCAGGATGTCTTCCGGGCGCTCACGCAGGGGAGCGATGCGGATGGGGAAGGCGTTGAGGCGGTAATAAAGGTCTTCGCGGAAATGCCCAGCGCGCACCAGGTCGTAGAGGTCGCGGCTGGTGGCGGCCACAAGACGCACGCTGAGCCGGTGTCCGCTGTCTTCGCCGCCGCGCCGGAACTCCTTGTCCTGCAGGACGCGCAGGAGCCTGGCCTGCAGAGGCAGGGGGAGCTCGTCCACGGCATCCAGGAAGAGCGTCCCGCCCGAGGCGGCCTCCAGAAAGCCCATACGGGCCGCATGGCCGAAGAATTCATCTTCGAAGCTGTCGGGCGCGATGGCGGCACAGTTGACCCGCACCAGCGGCCCGCCGGCCACGAAACTTTGCCGGTGCAGCTCGGCGGCCACCGCTTCCTTGCCGCTACCGGCTTCGCCGGTGATGAGGACGGGCACGTCCGTACAGGCCACCTGCCGGATCTTTTCCTTCAGCGTGCGCATGCAGGGGCTGTCCCCCGTCAGCGCTAGGGCGGCCGGGGGAAGGGCATCGTTCTTCAGGTAGGCGTTCTCGATCTCCAGCTGCCGTTTCAGGCGGGTCAGCTCTTCAAAGGCCTGGGCATTGGCGATGGAGACCGCCAGATAGTCAGCGATCATGCGCAGGCGGTCCATGGCCTGGGCATCCTGCACTTCGCGGCTGAAGACCGCGAAGACCCCCAGCACGCGGCCCCGGTGCACCAGCGGCTGGCCCAGGAAGGTGCGGATGCCTTCCCGGTGTATCCAGTCGGGCGAGGTCACCCAGTCCATATCCGGGTGGACGGCATCCACATGATAGGCTGTGCCTGACTGGGCGATGAGTCCCACCTTGCCCAGACCCAGGGAAAAACGGCTGTGCTCGCCATCCAGAGCCGTCCAGACATGCCCGTCCACGCGGGAGCGTCCGGTACTGGCCGCCAGCCGCAGGCACTGGCGATGGTCACGGCAATCGTAAAAATGGCGGCAGCTGGCGCAGAGGCTCGGCTCGGTCTGTTCCAGCAGCCAGATGCGGCACAGGGCCACATCCTGACGGGCGGCGAAGGTCTCCGCCACCAGACGGAAGATCTGGTCCAGCGACTGGCAGCGGGCCATCTCCAGAAGCAGGGCCCGGGTCTGTCCCATGTCCTGTTCGGGGGCTGGGGTTTCGGCAGGCAGATCCGCTGTGGCCCCGGTGCGGGGAAAAGCTGGATGGTGGTCGTGCATGGTCTCTCCGTCTGATGGCTGCTGTATCCAGAGCTGATGGGGGAAGGCGCTTTTCGTGGCCCTCGTGCCCAGCAAGATATTGTGGGCAGGCTCTTTTGGACGTGTTGCAGCCACAGACTACTGGTGACGGCAGGCTTTTTCAACGAAAAATAGTTGGAGCGGCAACGATGCTCCCATGTTCGTGGGGAGGGGCTCCTTCATGGACAGAGGTGAGGGACGAATCTCCCTGTCCGTGCGGAGCTTCGTCGTCTGACAGCGAGCGTAAGGCGTACTGTCACGACCGGGAAAAAAGGCGGCCGGTGCCGGTGCCATGACTGGGGAAGGAAATGCCGCAGAAGGGGTGTGTGATGCCGACACGGTCGCAAGGAAGGCTGGAAAGAAGAGTGGAGAGAGGGGAATGCGGCCGATTCTGCGCACGGCGGCATTGAGGGGCCGCAAACGCCGGTAACGGAGCGTGATGATGGCAGGACTGGCTGCCGGGGCTGGAAATACCGCAGGCCCGAAAGATTTTGGCAAGGACAAAAACAAGAAATGCCACAACAGAGGTTGCGGCATTTCTTGAGAAAGGAGTCGAGCTCCAATGGCCTTTGTAAACGCACAGACGTTGCAGTCGGGGCGTTCAAAAGCCGAAGGCAAAAAGACTAGTCTTCGCCTTCGGTGTGGGCCTGCTTGCCAGCGCCCTTCAGGCCGTACATGGTGGTGGAGCCGGAAGACCAGAATTCCAGGACTTCTTCGTTCACCAGCTTGGTGAGGATCTTCTTCACTTCGCGGGGGCCCTTATCGGGGAACAGGTCCGTGAAGTCCTTGAAGTAGAACTTGGACTTGGAGGAGGACTTGCTCTTCAGGAATTCGACAACAACGTCTTTTTCGTCAGCCATTTTTTTTCTCCTGAACCCGGCGGCGCCGGAAAGCGCCGCCGGGGTATTTTCAAGCTCGGCTTAGAACTTGAACTGGGTGCTCTGACGCCAGGTGTAGTAAGCCGGATCGCGGAAGTCGTCGATCAGGTGGTGGGTGAACTTCAGGCCGGTCAGCTTGAAGAAGCTTTCCCAACCGATGCGTTCGGCCCAGTCGCCCAGACGTTCGTACTTGTTGGCGTTGGCGGCGTAGACTTCGACGATGTGCTTCACCGTCTTGGTCAGGCTGGGCCAACGGGGAGGTTCGTTGGGGATGTAACCCACGACGACCTTGGAGAACTTGGGCATGCTGATGCGGTTGGACACCTTGCCGCCCACCATGATGGCGATACCGTCGCCTTCGTGGTCAGCGATGGGCAGGGCGGGGCACATGGTGTAGCAGTTACCGCAGTACATGCAGCGGTCTTCCTTAATGGCGATGGAGTTCACCTTCTGACCGTTGTGTTCAACCTTGGTAGGACGAACGGCAGCGGTGGGGCAGGCGGCCACAGCCAGAGGAATTTCGCACAGCTGGTCAGCCCATTCGTGGTCGATCATGGGCGGCTTGCGGTGGATACCCACCAGGCCGATGTCGGAGCAGTGCACGGCGCCGCACATGTTGATGCAGCAGGCCAGGGCGATGCGCACGGGAGCGGGCAGACGCATGTCCTTGAAGTCATCAAAGATGGCGTCCATCACGCATTTCACCGGGCCGGAGGCGTCGGTGGCGGGGGTGTGGCAGTGCACCCAGCCCTGGGTGTGCACCATGTTGCTGATACCAGCGCCGGTGCCGCCCACGGGGAACTTGAAGGAACCGCCGTCGAACTTGCGGCTGTTCAGGTCGTCGCGCAGGGCCTTCATGGTTTCTTCGTCTTCCACCATGAATTCGATGTTGTTACGAGTGGTCCAGCGCAGGTAACCGCCGCAGTACTTGTCGGCGATGTCGCACAGTTCGCGGATGTGGGTGATGGACATGGTGCGGGTGCCGCCCACGCGGACGGTGTACACCTTGTCGCCACCTTCGGCCACGTGCATCAGCACGCCGGGCTCAAGAATTTCGTGGTACAGCCACTTGCCGAAATTCTTTTTGATGACCGGCGGGAAGTATTCGTCGTACTTGTGGGGGCCGATGTCGGTAATGCGGCCTTCCATCGGTTTGGCGGGATTGTACCCGGAAGAAATAAAAGCCATGTTCTTCTCCCCCTTAAACTAGCGTTGATGGCGTTTGCGGAATTCAGCCAGGTCGCGGGTCCAGCCGCCGGGCACTTCTTCTTCCTTGAAGAAGATGTACGGGTTGGAGCGGGGAGCCGTGACGTGGTAAGGAGCGGCTTCGGTGTCGGTGACTTCGAGCAGCTTCTGGAAGGAAAGACGCTTCATGGTTTCGCCCACGCGTTCGCGGTTCTTGCCTTCTTCCATCCACCAGTCCCAAATCTTTTCGATGACTTCTTTGATTTCATCGTAGGGAGCTTCACAGGAGATGAAGGGCACCAGCAGCGAACCCATCTGAGCGCCGTCCACCACGGGGGCCTTAGCACCCACGAGGATGCTGGCGCCGCGTTCGTCACCGATGTGCAGAGCGCGAGGCATGGTGTTGATGCAGTGCATGCAGCGCACGCAGTCGGCGGTCTTGATGGACAGCTTGTTGCCGTCCCAGCTCATGCACTTGGAGGGGCAGCGATCCACCACTTCGGCCTGGATGTCGAACTTGCCCCAGTCACGACCGGCGTGAGCACCGGCGTTGGGCTTGAATTCGCCGCCCACGTAGGCTTTCACGGCGTCCTGGTCGATCTTGATGTCGTCCTTCCAGGTACCCACCACAGCGAAGTCGGAACGGGCCATGGCGCACACGCAGCCGTTGGGGCAGCCGTCGAACTTGAACTTAAACTTGTAGGGGAAGGCGGGACGGTGCAGTTCGTCCTGGTAGTCCTGGGTCAGCTGGTAGCACATGTCCTGGGTGTTGTAGCAGGCATATTCGCAGCGGGACTGACCGAGGCAGGCTTCGGGGGTACGCAGGTTGGAGCCGGAACCACCGAGGTCGACGTTCAGCTTGTGGGTCAGGTCGTGGAAGACTTCTTCCAGCTGCGGGGTCTGGGTGCCCAGGAGCACGATGTCACCGGTGGAACCGTGCATGTTGGTCATACCGGAACCGCGCAGATCCCAGATGTCGCACAGGTCACGCAGGAACTTGGTGTGGTAGTATTTGGCAGCGGGCTGGGCCACACGCATGGTGTGGAAGTGGGCCACGCCGGGGAACTTTTCGGGCTGGTCGCAGTAACGGCCGATAACGCCGCCGCCGTAACCGAACACGCCCACGATGCCGCCGTGCTTCCAGTGGGTTTCCTTTTCTTCGTAGGAAAGTTCCAGCACACCGAGCAGGTCTTCGGGGGCGTCAGCGGGGATCTGATAGTCCAGCCCGTCCGGATTGGCCGCGCGGTGAGCCGCTTCCTGTTTAATGTCGGACACAAAGCTCGGCCAGGGGCCGCTTTCAAGCTGGTCCAACAGGGGGGTTGCATGTTTCGCCATTGCCATACCTCCACATGGTTTGTTGTATCACATCGCGTGATGTGCCTTCGTCATGACGCTTGGGGCCGGAGTAGCCCGGAACCGCACACGACAAAACGCCGCCGGGGCGGCCTCGTCTTGCGGCCTGCACACATATGTGTGCCGCCCCAGGTGCTGTTCCCTGTCCGGCGTAGTCAGACGGGGGATCGCAGGCGCAGCGGCAGACGCTGTTGGACGTCCGGCACTGCGGGCTGCAATGCAGTTCTGCTTCTTTTAGCGTATTTCTTTGGCGATGACAACCGCTGTTTCTTGTGATTGACCGCTTTTTCACAGCACAGTCACAATGCGGGCTGCGCAGCCATGTTGTTTGTATGGTGCGGATAACTATGTGAAAAAAATGTCATATCAACTTCTCAAAAAATATACGCTATGCCGCCCTGATAGACACGGTGCAGTGGAAGGGCCGGCACCTTGCCGGGCAGTCCGTGCAGTTCACCCCACTGTCCTGTGTGGGAGCGCCTCCTGTGCTCGCCTTGGCAAAAAAAGCATTAGCGGCTATGGTTCGGGCAGTATTTCACAGTGCCGCCGGGAGCGGCCCAGCAAGGAAAAAAGCATGAAAGACGAGCGTGGTTTGTACTATTTCCCCAATGCCGCGGACCGCAGGGCCCGCATGTACGTGCGGCGCGGTGAGGACGGCGGCGTGCAGTTCCGCCTTTGGCAGTCCGACCATCCCGAGGTCTGGGACCGCCACCAGTGGCTGGATCTGCAGGTCATCGAGGACGCGGCGCGCCTGTACCGTGAGGAGCGCAACGCCGATGCCGACCCCCTCAAGCTCTACGATGCGGCCGTGGCCCGCGCCCTGCTGGAGGAGGCCGGTCTGTGAACGGGCGCTGGTCGCCGGAACGCAAGGCCTTTTTAGTGCGTGACCTGGTGCGTGACTACTGCCAGGTCTATGAGGGGCTGGAAGAGCAGCGCCGCCGTTTCGATCACGAAGGCGCCGTTTCCTATTCGTCCATCCGTGACCTCCTGGGCGAGGCCATGCGCAAGGGCGTGTTCTGGCGCCTCAAGGACACGGCACATCATCTGTTCCGCAACAGCCAGTCCCAAACCCCGGACAAGGACGCCATCCTGCTCTGGCAGTATTCCGGCAGTCGTCATCCTGACGGCCTGGTCAGCCAGCAGCCGGTGGAGGCGCTCATCGACTGGTGCGTGGGCTACGCCTTCCACGAGTGCGCCAAGCTGCGCGAGGACGCCTTCCAGCGCCAGCACTACGCTAACCGCCTGGCCCAGCTGGGACGTCATCAGGGCGTGACGGCCGAGCTCTACGATCCGTTGCGCCGGCTGGGCGAGCAGACCGCCGAGAGCTCCGCGCGCGAGCTGCAGCGCATCCTGCATGTGCTGCGGCACGGCCTGTTCCTGCTGCTGCGCTATCTGGAAGGGCAGGAGGACAACACTCATCTGGCCCGCTGGCTGGTCATGGAAGAAGCCCGGGCCCGGGCGGTGTTTGCCGACCTGTATGACGATCTGCTTTCCGCCCTGTACGGGAGCCGGCCCCAGCGCTTGTACATGCTGGCGGCCTGGGATCTGCTGGAGGCCGGTCGCAGCGAGGAGGCCCGTTGCATGCTGGAATGCGCCGCCCGTATGGGCCGCCTGGATGCCGAGAGCCTGACCCTGCTGCGTCAGCTGGAACAACTCCAGGAAGAGGGACGATGATGACGGAGCGACAGTTTTCCTTTCCCCGTCTGCTGGTGAACTTGTCCTGCCTGTTGCTGGCGGCCGTGCTGCTGGCCGGTTGCGGCAGTAAGGATACCTCCTGGCGCAAGGGCGGCGTGCCGGGCTCCAAGCCCTATACCGTGCGCGGCAAGACCTACTATCCGCTTAAGTCGGCCCACGGCTTCGTGGAAGAGGGCGTGGCCTCCTGGTACGGCCCCGGCTTCCACGGCAAGACGACGGCCAGCGGCGAGCGCTTCAACCAGTACAACATCAGCGCTGCGCACAAGATCCTGCCCCTGGGCACGGAAGTGCGCGTGACCAACCTGGAGAACCACCGTTCCCTCATCCTGCGCATCAACGACCGCGGGCCGTTCGTGGACGACCGTGTCATCGACCTTTCGCGCGGGGCCGCCCAGCGGCTGGGCGTCATCGGCAAGGGCACGGCGCGAGTGCGTATCCAGAGCCTGGGCGACGTGCCCCAGGTGGAAGACGGCGATGTGGTGCGCGGCAACTTCTTCGTCCAGATCGGTGCGTTCTCCAAAAAGGACAACGCCCAGGGCCTCATCGAGCGCCTCACCCGCAGCGGCCAGAAGGGCCGTATGATCTTCGGCAGCAACAACCTTTGGAACGTGCAGGTGGGCCCGTGGGAAGACTCCCGCAAGGCCGACGAGATGATGCGCGTGCTGCGTGCCCTGTACCCCCACGCCTTCGTGGTGGGCGACGGCGGCGCGAGCTAGCGTGTTGCCATCCTTTGAGATGTCGAACGGGCCGTTCCCTGCGGGGAACGGCCCGTTTTTTATGGCATGGGGACGGCTTGAGGGGGGAAGGGGCCCCTTTTAAAAAAGGGTCTCCCTTCCCCCCTCAAACTCCCCCCATCCCCCCTAAAACTTTTCTTTTGGAGGCATGGCAGGTCTCCGTCGTTGTCCGGCAAGGGCGTCAGCGCGCGCGGGGCGGTGCTCCTCTTCATCGGGGCCTGCCGCTGGGCGACATGGGCTGCTGCTTCCTGCCCGGTGAGGGCAGGACGGAGGACGGTCATGCGGAAACAGGATGATGGATCGTTCTGCGGGAATGGCTGATCGAACGAAGCGCGCTGGGGAAGGGGAGGGAGTTTGAGGGAGGGGGACCCCCTCTCGCGCTAGTGGAGGGGTTCCTCCCTCCCTCAAGACATCCTTTCCATCTAGAAAAGTGACAGATGTTCCCGCACGGCCTTGGTGTGGCGGGCCAGGGTGCTCTGGCGGCAGAAGTCGCGCACCAGCGGCAGGAAGCTGGAGGGTTCCAGCGCCAGTTCCCGGCCGAAGAGGCGGCG
The DNA here is from genome assembly GCF_050313955.1 of Desulfovibrio sp. SGI.133. Taxonomy (NCBI): domain Bacteria; kingdom Pseudomonadati; phylum Thermodesulfobacteriota; class Desulfovibrionia; order Desulfovibrionales; family Desulfovibrionaceae; genus Desulfovibrio; species Desulfovibrio sp. SGI.133. Next base: position 196,138 of record NZ_JBNPMK010000003.1, read on the forward strand.
CCCGGCGCTGTGGCTCACATACAGGGCACGGGCGGCGCGGGTCAAGCCCACATAGAACAGTCGGCGCTCTTCTTCCAGGCGGGCGGCCTGCGCGGCGGGCGACATGTCGTCGTCCGGGTTCTCCAGCAGCAGATCCCGGCGCATGGGCAGCAGGCCTTCTTCCAGCCCGGGCAGGAACACGGCCTGGAATTCCAGGCCCTTGGAGGCGTGCAGGGTCAGGATCTGCACCTGTTCCGAGCGGGCGCGGATGAGTTCCGCCTCATGTTGCAGGCCCAGCTGCTGCACAAGGGCCTCCCACTGGCCGCAGTCCTGCCATGCACGGCAAAGCTGCTTCCAGGCCGTGCCCTGCCAGAGCGGGGCGGGCAGGCGGCTGTGCCCGGAAAGGCGGGCCTGCAGGGCCTGGGGATCGGGCAGGGGCGCGTCCGGGGCCAGATCCAGCGCCTGTTCCAGCAGGGGCAGCAGATCGTCGCTTTCGGCTTCGCCGCTGACAGGGACAGGGGCCTCGCCCTGGCCGCGGGCGATGGCCAGACGCAGCACGGCGGCGCAGAGAGGATCTTGCCAGCAGTCCTCCTGCGCGGGCGCGGCGCAGGGGATACCTTCCTGCTCCAGTGCGCGGCGGATGACCGGTATCTGGGCCTTGAGGCGTACCAGCACGGCCACGTCGCCCGGCGAAAGGGTCCCGGCCAGCTCGTCTTCCTGCGCGATCTGGTCCATGAGCGTATGGGCCGTGGCCCCCAGCAGCTGACGGATGCGGCCCGCGATCCAGCGGGCCTCGGCCTGCTGGTCGGGGGCGGAGAAAAGATGCAGGCGGGCCTGCTCCCGGCGCATGGCTTGCAGGGCGCCGCAGTGCCCGCGGCCCTGCAGCAGGCTCTGGGCCATGTCCAGCACGCCCTGGCTGGCGCGGTAGCTCTGGCCCAGACGGCAGACGCGCAGGGATGGCCAGAGTGCACGCAGGCTGTCCTCGCTCTGGCCGCTGGCGCCACGGAAGCCGTAGATGGCCTGGTCAGGGTCGCCGATACCGAAAAAGCCGTTGCCGTCCTCGGGCAGCAGGGCGCGGATCAGGCGCAGCTGCACCGGGGAAAGGTCCTGCACCTCGTCCACCAGCACATGCCGCCAGGGCAGGGCCGAAGCCCGGCGGGAGGGCGCAGGAACAGGGGCGGGGGCTGCCGTGGCGGCCACCATGCCCAGCAGGGACATCTGGCGCGGCACGGCGTGGCCCTTGTGCGGGGCTTCATGATGATCGGCCGTCGTGTCCGGCCCGGCGGAAGTCGCGGGAGAGGGGGCAGACGTCCGGGCCTGCCGGTGCCGTTCCGTCACGACGGCAGTCAGCAGGGCCCGGCAGACGGGCGGCAGCAGGCTGTGCTCCAGATCGGGCCGGATGTCCTCGCCCTGACGGGCGCGCAGATGGAAAAGGAAGAATTCCAGCAGGTCGGCGTAGTCCAGCAGCGGGCTCTGGCTGCGTACGGTACGAGCGGCCTGCCAGTCGGCCACGGCGGCACGCAGGTCGTCGGGGAGCTCGTCGGCGGACAGGCCCTGCTCACGAGACCACTGCAAACGCTCCCAAAGGCGACGCAGGGTCTTGCGTTCTTCGCGGCTCTCCGGGTGCCCGGCATCCACGAACAGGGCCTTGGCCGCGTCTTCGGGCAGGAGCAGCGCCGAGGGCAGCTCGCGCTGCACCACGCTCCAGGCCAGGGCATGCAGGGTGTCACAGCGGGGCAGGGCCGCAGGGGCCGCGCCATCCCCGGCCGGGGCCTGCAGGCGTTGCCGCATCTCTTGCGCGGCACGCCGGGTAAAGGTCACGGCCAGCAGCTGCGAGGCCGGTACATCGTGGGCCAGCAGATATTGCAGACGGCCTACCAGCACGCGCGTTTTGCCCGCGCCGGGTCCGGCCAGCACCAGCACGGGCGTGCCCGTCTCCAGACCGGCGGTCAGGGCCTCGGCCTGTGCCGGGGAAAAGCCGCCCAGCGTGCGTCCGTCGGGCGTGGCGGGCTCGGGCTCGCTTTCGGCAGGCGCGGCGCTGTCCTTCTTGCGGCGCACCCGGATGGCCGCCACGGTGGCGGCGGTCTCCTGCTCCGGGGCCTGCGAGGCGGGTTCCGCCACCTTTTTGGGCCGTCCGCGCTTGCGGGGCGCGGCGCCGTCCAGCAGGCTGCGGCTGCGGGCCGCCCCCTGCCATTCCGCGGCTTCTTCGGGGCTGAAGACGCGCACCACGCCATATTCACCGTCATAGCCGCCCTTGCGGATGACCTGGCCCCGGCGCATGCGGGATACGGCCTCGCCCAGCGGCTCCCAGTGGCGGCGCACCTGCTCCTCATCCATGCGGCAGAGGATGTCCAGATCGGGCCCCAGCTCGCGCAGCAGGGCCGCGTACTTGTCCTGTACTTTGCGCGAACTGCTGCCCACGCCCAGGATCTCGCCCACCAGTTCGGGCAGGGGGATCAGGGGCCGGGCCTCCGGCTCATGGAGCAGGCTGGCGGGCGTTTCGCGGTCGGCCAGCTCGCAGACGCGGTGCAGCACGCCGATGGTCAGGGGCTTGCCGCAGACCGGGCAGATGTTGTCCAGGGCCAGGGCCTCGCGCGGTTCCAGCACTACGTTGCAGGCCCGGTGGCCGTCCAGATGGTATTTGCCCTCTTCGGGGTAGAATTCCATGGTGCCCAGGAAGCGGCAGTCCTGGGGCTGCCGGTCGGGCGGCAGGCGACGGGCCGCGGCCCGCAGGGCGGCGAAGATGCCGTCATAGGAGGGCGCGCCCGCAAAGAAGTTGGCCTCGCGGCCCAGATTGGCCCCGGAGTGGGCGTCGGAATTGGAGATGAGTGCGTAACCGTCCAGCTGGCTGACCATGCGGTTCATGCCCGGGTCCGAGGAAAGGCCCGTCTCCAGCGCGAAGATGTGGGAGGAAAGGTCGTCGAAACAGTCCTCCAGCCGGTCGAAGCCGGACTTGGAGCCGAACAGGGCGAACCACGGCGTCCAGACATGGGCCGGGATGAGCACGGCCTCGGGGCAGACATCCAGCGTCATCTCCAGCAGGTCGCGGGAGTCCAGGCCCAGGATGGGACGGCCGTCGGAATGCAGGTTGCCCACCAGCTCCAGCCGCTGCGAAAGGCGGTCGGCATCGTCCAGCGTGGGCACGAAGATCAGGTTGTGGACTTTGCGGACCTTGCCCTGACGCTTGTAGATGGAGCTGATCTCGGTCTGGAGCAGGAAGAGCGGCCCGTCGGCATCCGGCGGTGTCTTCCCCTGCAAAAAGTCCAGCTCCTCCGCCGGGCCGGACAGGCGGTACAGGCCGCTGGCCTCGTCGCGCACCAGCTGCCGGCGCAGCTCGTCCCGCCATTGCGGGTGGGTGAAGTCGCCGGTGCCCAGCACGTTGATGCCCTTGCAGCGGGCCCAGGCAGCCAGATGCCGGGGCGAGAGCTGTTTGCTGGTGGCACGGGAAAAGCGGGAATGGATGTGCAGGTCGGCGATGAAATTCATGGACAGGCTCCGCGATGTCAGGATGAGGAAACCGATATTGTTATGGAAAGCCGGTCGCAAGGCAAGGGCGGTGCATTCCCGCGACCGCACCTGTCACCTGCGGTGAGGAGCTCGGACCGTCCTCGGGGGATGCAGGCACTTCCGGGTGGCTGCCATCGCGACACCGGGCCGCTGTCCGTCGTGGCTCCCTGTTTTCAGGGACGGATGGTGCGCTATCTTTTTTCCTCGTGGCCCGCGCCCAGCCAGGAGCAGAAGGCGAGGGCCTCGGGGCTCCAGCCCTGCCCGTAGTGCAGGGGCAGGGGGGCCTCCAGCAGACATTGGGCGGCAGCGTCCTTGCGCGCCAGCACCAGCACCCGTTTGGCGGCTTCTCCGGCGCGGGGACAGAGGGGCAGGATGCGGCGGCAGCCCAGACGCTCCCGCTCCAATGTGGAGAGCAGGCGGGACAGGTCCTCCGCCGGGAAGATACAGCAGAACAGACCGTGATGGCGCAGCAGGCGCCGGGCCGCATGGCAGAACACGGCCAGCGGATCAGACGTACCGGGCTTGGGGCCGGGCCGCCGCTGGCGGGAGTGCGGGCCGTCGTGCAGAGAGGCGGGGCCACGCAGGGCGGCATCGCGTCGGGCACTGGCCGAGGGACGGCCGCTGCCCCCTAGCGCATAGGGCGGGTTTGCCAGAACGAGATGGCAGGCATTCTCGCCGCAGTCCCGCAAAAAATGCGTGTCGGCAAGGTCGCCTTGCCGGAAGCGGCATACATCTTCCAGTCCCAGAAGACGGGCGTTTGCCGTGGCCGCAGCGCACAGGGCCGAATCCTGCTCCAGTCCCAGGGCGTCCAGGCGGAGGGTGTTGTTTCCTCCGCAGCCTTCTCCCGTCGGTTGCCCGTCAGCGGTAACGGACGGTGCTCCTGAAGGCTGCATGCTGGAGCATTGACGGGGCAGCGCGTCTGCCTGATGGCAGTGCTCTGCCGTCTCCGCCGTGCCGGACGAGAGATACAGGCACAGGCCCAGCAGGGCCGCGCCGCAGCCGCTGCCCAGCTCGACTACCTTCCGGGGGGCCGTTCCCGGCAGGGAGGTAAGGCTTTCCGCCGCGAAGGCCGCCAGCAGCAAGGCGTCCGCGCCGAAACGGTAGCTGTCCTGAGGCTGGTGCAGGCCCCGGGGAAAGAGGGCTCGGGCGGTCGAGATGGCGGTATCGTTCATGGGCGTACGGTGGTGATGGCGGCTTGTTGGAGGGGAGGAGGGCGCTGTGGTCGATGCCGTGGTTCGTTCTGTTGCAACGGACATGGCGCTCGCGGGCCGTCTCCGGTGGCTTGCCGCGAAACATGGAAAAGCGTCCCCACCTGAAAGGGCGGCCATATGAAAAAACAGGGCCATGCCTGCGGCATGGCCCTGTGATGCTTTACGGTTGCGCGGGAGACAGTACCGGAAAACGTGCCGGAGCCATTTCCTTTGGTATTATCGAATACCTTTGGCACAGACGGTATCCCCGTGGGCAATGCCGTTTGTCTTTCCTATGTGCGGGTTTGGGGGAAGAAGGGGGTACGGGGGAGGGAACCCTTTTTTGCCGCCGGCAAAAGGGGTTCCTTCCCTCGTTTTCCGTTTATTTTGCTATGTTACAGCAGGGCACCGTCCCAGTTGAACAGGCCCTGGCGCCGCATCTCGGGCAGGCTGGAGGGCGGGTTCTCTTCCAGGCGGGCGAAGAAGCTGTAGCCTGCCTGCTGGAGCTCCTGCCGCTTGGCGGTGAGATCCAGGGGCCAGCCGGGATAGAGCCAGACATTGCCGCCGTACTGGCGGGCCCAGAAGACCTCGCCCTTGGGGCTCATGAACGGCTCGTTGGGCTTGATGCCCAGCAGGCCGAAGCGGCTGATGCCCACGGGCCAGAAGCCGCCCAGCACCATGCCCAGCGGCAGCGGGCTCTGGCGGGGCAGGGCCAGGATGTCGTCGGCGGGCAGTTCGGGGCTGATGTACGCGCCCTTGAAGCCCATGTCGGCCAGCACGCCCAGCGCGGCGGCATTGGCCACGTTGCAGAAGGGACCGGCCAGCAGGTCGAGGGCATCGCTGTGCTTGGGATCCTCGGGTTCGTCGTTCATGCGGGCCAGCAGTTCCGCCGGGAACAGGTCACGCTGCCAGGGGGCGTTGCAGACGAAGTGGCGCGCGCCTTCGCGGGTCAGATGGGCCAGACGGCGGCGGATGGCCTCTTCCTCTTCGGGCCAGATGACGGGCGGCAGCCACCAGCAGATGCGCGGGGCGATGGTACGCGAGATCTCGGCCGTGCGCGGCGAGAGCCACAGGCCGGTGTTCTGGCTGCGGCAGCCGCGTGTCTCGCGGCCCTGCGGCATGCTGGCGCGCACCACCATCTCGGGCCGGGGCGCGGGCCTGACGGGCCGGGGCAGACGGGGCTCGCTCTCCACGGCCTTGCTGGGCCGGGTGGGCATGCGGTCGAGCCGGGCCTGCCACTCCCTGAGGATCTGCATCAGTTCGGGCTCGCGGCGGTCGATGAGGAAGACCGGCGTGCCCGCCTTGGGCGTCTTGTGCTTGGGCAGGCGCAGCATCAGGGTGCCCGCCTTGGGCGTGCGGCGCGTCACGGGCAGGGTGGCGTGCCAGCGTTCGTCTTCCACGCCCACGCGCAGATAGTCCTGCGGCAGCAGCTCGAAATGGGGCTTGAGCAGCACCTGGCCTTCGGGCGTCACATTGATTTTGCCCGCCAGCAGGCCGGAGCTGGTCTGCCCCGACGGATCGGTGGGGATGAGGTTGTCCTTGTGCGGCAGGAAGCGGGCACGGCTGCCGGGACGGCCCAGCGCCATTTCGAGGATGGCCTCGGCGTCCTTGCGGGCCTGCGGGTCGCCGGGATTGTCGCGCAGCATGCGATAGGCCGTGACCACGTGATAGACGTAGTGCGGGCCCTTCTTGCGGCCTTCGATCTTCCACGAGACCAGATGCGGGATGTGCAGCAGGGTCTTGGCCAGCACGTCCAGCGAAAGGTCCAGACAGGAGAAGAAGCGTCCGTCGCGCCCCTTGCCGGGGTTGCTGCGCTGGGGACGGGGACGGCGCATGTCGCGGCCGCCGTCACGTCCGTTGCGGCCCTGTTCGCGGGCCTGCTGTTCGGCCTGTTTGGCCATGGCCGCGGCAGCGGCGCCGCCCTGACGGTAGACGCGGCGGCAGGGCTGCACGCAGCGGCCGCGCAGGCCGCTTTTGCCGCCCATGTAGCTGGACCAGTAGCAGCGGCCCGACACGCAGTAGCACAGCGCGCCGTGGACGAAGCATTCCAGATCCAGCCCTTCGGGACAGGCCTCGCCCATGGCGCGGATCTCGTCGATGGAGAGCTCACGCGGCAGGATGACGCGGCTGGCGCCCAGGTCCTTGGCGGTCTGCAGGCCCTGCGGGTGCGTGATGTTGGCCAGGGTGGAGAGGTTGATCTCGCCCTCGAAACCGGCCTGCCGCGCCAGATCCAGCATGGCCAGATCCTGCACGATGATGCCGTCGGGGCGCACCTGCCGGGCCAGACGATGAATGAGACGGTAGGCCGCCGCGGTCTCCTGCGGCTTGACCAGCACGTTCATGGCCACATAGACGCGGGCCTGTTCCTCGTGGGCCAGGTCGGTGAGGCGCGAAAGGTCGGTAAGGCCGAAGTTCTCGGCCTGCATACGGGCCGAGAAGTGCTTCAGGCCCAGGTACACGGCGTCGGCACCGGCGGCCAGGGCCGCGGTGAAGCACTGGGCGTCACCGGCCGGGGCCAGGATCTCCGGGCGTTCCGGGGTAGGGGCGGGCAGGATGATGTCACTCATGCGTAATAATATTCCTTGAACCAGGCCACAAAGCGCTCGATGCCGGTCTTGAGGGGCGTCACGGGCGCAAAGCCCGTGGCTTGCGACAGAGCGTCGATGTTGGCCCAGGTGGCTTCCACATCGCCGGGCTGCATGGGCAGCAGGTCACGGATGGCCTTCTTGCCCAGCGCCTCTTCGAGGGCGGCGATGAAATCGTTGAGTTCCACGGTCTGGTTGTTGCCGATATTGTAGATGCGCCACGGCGCGGAACTGGTGGCCGGGTCGGGGGTGGCGGCATCCCACTGCGGATCGGGCTTGGGCGCCAGGGGCAGCAGGCGCACCACGCCTTCCACGATGTCGTCGATATAGGTGAAGTCGCGGCGCATGCGGCCGCCGTTGAACACCTTGATGGGCTCGTCCTTCATGATGGCGTGGGCAAAGAGCTGCAGGGCCATGTCCGGGCGGCCCCAGGGGCCGTAGACCGTGAAGAAGCGCAGGCCCGTGCAGGGCAGGCCGTACAGATGGCTGTAGGAGTGGGCCATGAGCTCGTTGCTCTTCTTGGTGGCCGCGTACAGGCTCACGGGATGGTCCACGTTGTTGTGTTCCGAGAAGGGCTGGCTGGTGTTGAGCCCGTAGACCGACGAGGAGGACGCGAAGACGAAGTGCTGCACGCCGTTGTGGCGGCAGCCTTCCAGCAGGTTGGCGAAGCCCACCAGGTTGGAATCCACGTAGGCCATGGGATTGATGAGGCTGTAGCGCACACCGGCCTGGGCCGCCATGTTGATGACATGGGTGAACTTTTCGGCCGCGAACAGGGCGCTCATGGCTTCGCGTTCGGCCATGTCCTGCAGCACGAAGCGGAAACCGGGACGGCCTTCCAGCTGAGCCAGACGGTCTTTCTTGAGCTGGACGTCGTAATAGTCGTTGAGATTGTCCAGGCCCACCACGGTGTGGCCCTGGGCCAGCAGACGGTCACAGAGATGATAGCCGATGAAGCCCGCGGCTCCGGTAACGAGAATATGCATGCTGTCCTCCTGTTGGCGCAGACTAAGCCAGAAGCGCTTCCGGGGCAAGGGTTTGCTCTTGCCTCCGCTGCCCCGCCCGGCTATGTTCGGGAACATGAAAAATAACGAATCCACCTTTGCGTCCAGCAACGCTTCCGAAATGCGCAACAGCGCCGCCGGGACCGGCAAGAAAGCCGCCGGTCCCGCCGCTGGCAAGACCGGAGCCGCTACCGACGCCGGCAGGGACGAGGCCATCCGTCACTGGTACAAGGGCGAGAATCGCGACACCATCATTTATCTGCTCATCGCGATCTTCTTCCTTGAGCTGATCATCGGCGGTATCGCCTTCTTTTACGGCATCATGCACGCCAAGCCGTCGCTGGCCGGCGGCCCGCCCGAAGCCCAGTTCCCCATCCTGGGCTGGGCCATCGGCGCTGTGGCCGCTCCGGTGGCCTTGCTGCTCATCGTGCATCTTTCCGGCCTTTGGGTCTCCAACACTCTGGAGCGGGAGCGCCAGCCCGGCAAGCCCGGCTCGGAACGCATGGTGCCCAAGCGGCTGCGCTATTTTTACGCCTGTGTGCAGCACGCGCCCACGGTGGTCATCCTGCTGGGCATATTGCTGCTGGCTGCGGCCCTGGTCTTCGTGGACGGCATGTTCTCGGCCGTACTGGCCTTCGGTGCCGCGCTCAAGCCCTACATCCCGTGGATCGCGGGCAGTATCGCGGCCCTGCTGGCGGCCTGTTATCTGGGGCGCCTGCTGCTCATCTACCGCCACCGCCGCATGGAACAGGAATACGCCTACCGGCGCGAGGTGCTGGAAAAGACCGGCATCGTACTGGTGAGCAAGGGCAGCATCCCCCTCAACCGGGGCATCGAACCCTTGCAGGCCGTGGATGGTGGCGGCTATGCCCTGCCGCCCGGCCCCGCCTACACGCCTGAGGAAGCCGCCGCCGATGCCGCGGCCCTTGAAGCCGGGGAAAAGAAGGGCGACGCGCCTGCCGAGGACATCGTGGACGTGGACCCCGAAGACCTGGGCGAAGCGCCCAAGAACACGGCCGCGCCCCGCAAGGACGACGTGACCGACGCCGATGTGGTCGTGGAGGATGAAAAGCCCAAGGCCTAAGCAATACGGCCTGAGGCACCGGCATTTTTGAGCGGAGGAGTTCCTCCTCCCCTCAAAGGTGGCTGCTCCCGCTGCCGTGATCGCTTCCATCGCAACGGGGAGCGTGCGGTCGGCCTCCGGTCGGTCCCCATCCCTGCCCCGTGTGTTTTATTTCAAAAAGGAGAGGCTCCTCAAGGAGCCTCTCCTTTTTTATCATTGCTTGCCGTCTGTGTCCGGTACGAGGCCCGGACAAAGACGACGATCCGTTGTGACCTAGTAGCGGTAGTGGTCGGGCTTGTAGGGGCCTTCGATCTTCACGCCGATGTAGTCGGCCTGTTCCTGGGTCAGGGTGGTCAGCTTGACGCCCAGACGGGCCAGGTGCAGGCGGGCCACTTCTTCGTCCAGTTCCTTGGGCAGGGTGTAGACCTTCTTTTCCAGGTCGCCCTTGGCCAGCTTGATCTGGGCCAGGGTCTGGTTGGTGAAGCTGTTGGACATGACGAAGCTGGCGTGGCCGGTGGCGCAGCCCAGGTTCACCAGGCGGCCTTCGGCCAGCACGATGATGCTGCGGCCGGACTTGAGGGTCCACTTGTCCACCTGGGGCTTGATGTTCAGCTTGGTGATGCCGGGGGTGGACTCCAGGTAGTGCATGTCGATCTCGTTGTCGAAGTGACCGATGTTGCAGACGATGGCTTCGTCCTTCATGCCTTCCATGTGTTCGCCGGTGATGACGCGCAGGTTGCCGGTGCAGGTGACGTAGATGTCGCCTTCGGCCAGGGCGTCTTCCATGGTGGTGACTTCAAAGCCTTCCATGGCGGCCTGCAGGGCGCAGATGGGGTCGATCTCGGTCACCAGCACGCGGGCGCCGAAGCCGCGCATGGACTGGGCGCAGCCCTTGCCCACGTCGCCGTAGCCCACCACGACCACGACCTTGCCGGCCACCATGACGTCGGTGGCGCGCTTGATGCCGTCGGCCAGGGACTCGCGGCAGCCGTAGAGGTTGTCGAACTTGGACTTGGTCACGGAGTCGTTGACGTTGATGGCCGGGAAGAGCAGCTTGCCTTCGGCTTCCAGCTGGTAGAGGCGGTGCACGCCGGTTGTGGTCTCTTCGGAAACACCCTTCACCTTGGCGGCCACTTCATGCCAGTGGTTGGGATCTTCCTTGTAGCGCAGGGCCAGGCGATCCATGATGATCTGGAATTCCTTGTTGTCGTAGGTCTTTTCCAGCAGGGAGGGATCGTTTTCCACTTCCACGCCCTTGTGGATCATCAGGGTGGCGTCGCCGCCGTCGTCCACGATCAGGTCGGGGCCCTTGCCGTCAGGCCAGGTCAGGGCCATTTCGGTGCACCACCAGTAATCTTCCAGGCTCTCGCCCTTCCAGGCAAAGACCTTGGCCATGCCCTGCTCGGCGATGGCGGCAGCGGCGTGGTCCTGGGTGGAGAAGATGTTGCACGAGGCCCAGCGAATGTCCGCGCCCAGGGCGTGCAGGGTCTTGATGAGCATGGCGGTCTGGATGGTCATGTGCAGGGAGCCGGTCACGCGCAGGCCCTTGAGGGGCTTCTGGTCACCGTACTTGCGGATGCACTCCATGAGGCCGGGCATCTCGCGCTCGGAAAGCTGCATTTCCTTCTTGCCGAAATCGGCCAGGGCCATGTCGGCCACTTTGTAGGCCAGGGAAAGGTCCAGGGCTTTGGTCATCGTTCCATTCTCCTTGAGGAAGTATGTTGGGCCGCTCCACAAAAGGGCGGTCTGCGGCATGGTCGTTGTCCCCTGTGCGGGGATGGTGCGCAGCCTTCGGTAAGACCGCGCGGGAAATCTTGTGTGCCTTTTCCGGGCCATATCCCCCCGGGGCAGGTGCGCCGCTCCCCATCGGGGGCAGGCTTTCCTGGATGAAGTACGTTTGGGGGAAGATGGGGCACGGGGGGCCTTCCCCCCGAAACTATCCCTAACAGGCGCGTGCCTGCACCAGCAGCAGAAACAGGCTGCGGCCCACGGCCTGCCGCGTACAGGACAGGACCTCGAAACCGGCCTGGCGCAGGCGTTCCTGCAGGCGCTCTTCGTCGAAGCCCAGCCAGCGGTCGCCGTAGCGGCTGCGCATGGTCTCGTCGTGGTGCTGGAGGAAATCGGCCACGAACAGGTGCCCGCCCGTGGTCAGGCTGCGGCGGATCTCGCGCAGGCCCTCGCCGGGGTCGGACAGGTGGTGCAGGACAAGGTTGATGCAGGCGAAGTCCGCTTCCTGGTCACGCAGGGGCAGGTGGTCCAGCTCGCCGATGCGCAGGGAGATGCGGTTCTCGTTGGCCAGATCCACGGGGTTGAAACGGCGGCGGCACATCTCCAGCATGCGGGCCGAGCCGTCCACGCCGATGAGGCTCCGGCTGGCGGGCAGCAGGCGCTCCAGCACCGCGCCGGTGCCGCAGCCCAGGTCCACGGCCACGCGGCAGCCCTCGGGCACGGCGGCCAGCACGGCGGCGGGCAGGTCGAAATCTTCCAGCACTTCGCGGTTGAGCTCGTCCCAGTCCTCGGCGATGGCGTTGAAGAACTGGCGCGTCTTGAGGGCGCGTTCCTCCAGGATCTGGGCCGCCATGGCCAGATCCTCACGCATGGCCGTGTCCGTATGCAAAAAGGGCCCCATGGCCTGCAAAAAGTCGCTGGCCTCGCCGCAGCGCGTGGCGGCATAGAAGACCCACAGGCCGTCCCGGCGCGAGGTCAGCAGGCCCGCTTCGGTCAGGATCTTGAGGTGGCGCGAGACGCGGGATTGTCCCATGCCGAGAATGCGCACCAGCTCGTTGACCGAGAGTTCGTAATGCAGCAAGATATGCACCAGTCGCAGACGGGTCTCGTCTGAAAGTGCCTTGAAATATACCAGTGCCATGCGTGCCCCTGTACGGCGCGCCGGGCGCGCCTGCGATCTATGTATCAAATTTGCTTGATGCAAATATCAGCCTATCTGGATATAGTCAAGGAGTTCCATGTCCTCGCCTTCCGATGCTGCCCCCGACCGGTCTTCCGCTGCCGGGGAGGAGACAAAAAGACGGTTGTCGCGCAAGCGGGTGACCGTCATCACAGCCACGGCCCTCTCGTTGCTGGAGGCCTGTGGTCTTGAGCCGTCTCCGGCGCGCTCGGAAAAGACGGCCGGGAAGGGGAAAAAGGCGACGCAGGGAGAACCGCCGGCCGAAAAGGCATCGGCGGATGGCCTTGGGGAACAGCAGGCGGCAGGCTCGGCGTCTTCCCGCGAGCGGAACGGCGGGCGGAAAAAGAGATCTGCGTCGGACAGGGCTCCCCGGGAAGTGGCGGACGCCGTCCCACAGGAAGCTGCATCGCAGGGCGTTGCCGCCACCAAAGCCGCGTTCCCGGAAATTTCTCCGGTGATCTCGCCCGCCGACACGACAGCGGCCACGGTACCGCCGGGATCTGCCATCCTTTCGAAGAAGACATCTGCCCGGCGTCGTCGTGCGAGCGGCACAAAGACCGCGCCGGTGACCGATACAGCGCCGGCTTTCACGTCCGAGACTGTCGGACAGATGGCCTCATCGGTAGCGGGGCCTTCTGTTGGCCAGGCCGCTGTGGAGGCGGCGACATCCGTGCCGGGAGAGGATCAGCTTCACTCCGGCGCACGGCGGAGAGCCGTCTCCCGTGCGGGGCATCCATCCACCTCAGGCGGGCGCGGCCGTAAGAAGGCTGCTGCGACCCCTCCCGCATCCGCTGGGGAAGCCGTGTCGACCACAGCGCCGGTACCGGAGCAACAGCCTGCGGAACGTCCCATGGATGCGGCGGCGCTGGCTGCCGAGGCGGACCGTCTGGCTGCGGAATACGGCCTTTCATCATCGGGCGGCGGTCTGGTGGTGCTGCCCGGGGACGATGACTGGGATGATTTTCCCGCTCCTCCGGATAGGGAAGCGCCGTCCGCCCGGACGGTGGCTCGTGGTACGGAGACGGTTCCTTCCGTTTCTTTCCCTGAGCCCGTACCGGCAGCGGCGCCCTTCGCTATGGCGGCTCCTGCCGCTCCCGTCCCCGAGGCCACACCTGCGGAGGTCAAAAGTTCACCCAAACGTCGCCGTGCGGGCAGTCCGAAGGCTGCGCCTGTGGCCGAGAGCGGGCCGGTTCCCGCGTCCGAGGCTGTCGCACAGATGGCCCCACCTGTAGCGGAGCCTTTCGCTACTTCAAATATAGCTGCTGCGGATGCCGCTGTGCCTGCTGCGGGGCTGCCCCAGCCTGCCGCAGGGAAAAGGGCCGCTCCCCGTGCCGGGCGTGCATCTACCTCCGGCGGGCGCGCCCGCAAGAAGACTGCTGCGACCACTCCCGCATCCGCTGGGGAAGCCGTGCCGACCACAGCGCCGGTACCGGAGCAACAGCCTGCGGAACGTCCCATGGATGCGGCGGCGCTGGCTGCCGAAGCGGATCGTCTGGCTGCGGAATACGGCCTTTCGTCATCGGGCGGCGGTCTGGTGGTGCTGCCCGGGGACGATGACTGGGATGATTTTCCCCCTCCCCTGGATAGGGAAGCGTCGTCCGCCCGGACGGCGGCTCACGTTACGGAGACGGTTCCTTCCGCTCCTTTCCCTGAGCCCGTACCGTCAGCGGCGTCATTCGCTGCGGCGTCTCCTGTCGCTCTTGTCCCCGAAGCCACACCTGCAGAAGTCAAAAGCTCGCCCAGGCGTCGCCGTGGGGGCGGCACGGCAGCTGCGCCGGTAGCCGGCAGCGGGAACGCTTCCATGCCGCTGGCCGGTGGGCAGGGAGGAGCGACATCAGCCGCACCCCTTGGAGATGCGCGCACACCGGAGGGAAGCCCCGCTCCCGTACCGGGGGCTGTTTCTTCCGCACCTGCCGGACACCGCGCAGAGGGGAAGGCGAACGGGCCAGCCCGGCCCGCAGCGTCCCCTGGGGCCGGGGCTCCTTGCCCTGCACCGTCTTCCGGGACAGGCATGGGGCGGCGCGAGGCCGCGTTCCGGCAGTGGGCCGCGGACATGCAGGCCCGTTTCGATGCCGGGCTGGAAGCGGAGGAAGACCGGGCGGCACGTCGCAAAGACGCGCTGGTCGTGCTGCCGCCGCCGACGGATACGGGCGGAAGGAAACGCCGGACGGCAAAGAAGGCACAGGCAGACGCGGAGGCCCCGCGCCCGCGGGCGTGGATCACGCGGCGACGCAGCACCGAACCCGGGCACGAGGCCCGCTTCGAGGAATGGCACGGCCCGGCACGGACAGGGAGCGTGCTGGAAAAGGTCTTCATCTCTCTGGGCGCGTCTCCGGAGCAGGCGAAGCTGAGCCGCTTGTGGCGCAGCTGGGATGCCGTGCTGGGACCGGATCTGGCGCCATTGGCTCGTCCGCTGGGCCACCATGACGACAAGCTGCTCATCGGCGCCGAAGATGCCGTGCTGCTGCAGGAGCTCTATTATATGGGGCCGGAGATCGTGCGCCGGGTCAATGAGTTCCTGCAGGAGGACTTTTTCACGGCGGTGAAGGTCTCTCTGATGCTGGACCACCAGGATCTGGATGCGCCCAGCCCGGTGCTGGAGCGCTCCGTCGGTCGCCCGAAGGAAGAGGTCCCTGCGCCTTCCGGGGCCAGTCTGGGGCTCATGGATCCCGAATCGGCCGTGGCCCGCTGCTATGCCCGCTTCCTGGGCATGGAGCTGCCCGATCCCCGCAAATGACGGGCTGGAGCCGCCGGGAGGCGGGATTGACAAAGCTTTTCTTGCGATGCTAGGGTCAGCCGGTGTCGTGCTGGCCTTGCTGCTTTGTCGCTGTGGCTGCCGTCACGCTGCAGCTCAAGGGGAGGGTGCCATGCAGGATACGCTGGAAAATATCAGCCTCAAGCACGATAACGGCGAGGACATGCGCTTTCGTGGAAGCCTTTCCTCCGAGTGTTCCTGGTATGACGAGGAGCATGGCGTGCTGTGCCGCCAGAAGCTGTATGTGACGGAGAACAAGGACCAGATCTACTACATCATGCGCACCGGGGCGGAAGAACACAGCCGCCGGGCTTATCGCCTGAAGGTGCAGGACCAGACCTGCATCATCCATAACGGCAAAGCTGAAGTGCGCATGCCCATTGCCCTGCTGATGCTGGCTGTGCGCGGTCTGTGCGGCATGGATGCCCGGAACGCGACCAGCCTTGCCATGGTGGAAGAAATGCTCAAGGCTGCCAACGCCTAGCCGCCGTCCGTTTTTTCCCCGAAAAGAGAGGAAAGGGATGCTTCTTCGGAAGCATCCCTTTTCGTTTTTACGGCATTTGTTCGTGCGCCGGGCATACAAACCCAAAGAGCCACCCATTCGGGCGGCTCTTTGGGTTTGCAGCTCTCGTAGCGAGCCCCGGCAGGACCCGGAAAGCTGCCGGACAAATGCCCCGGCAACAGGCGAGCCGTTCCTCCGTTCTTCTTGCCCCGAAGACAGGGGCCTTTCCAGGAGGGGCGGCGCCCCTGCCGGAAGCACCCTGTGCGGGCCAGATCCCGGCGGAGCGCTGCCAAGCGCTGCCGGTGGCCTTAGCGGCGGGAACGGAAATGCTTTTCCGCGCTCTCGATGTCCTCGAAGCCGTACTGCTGCACCTGATGGAGCAGGTTCTGTTCGGCTTCGCTCTCGCCCTTGCGCAGGCGTTCCATGGTGGCCCGATGATAGAGGGCGATGGTCTTGGGGGAATAGGTGCGCAGTTCCGCGCGCAGGTAGGTTTCCATGGAGACCCAGCCCGGACGGTCGTCACGGCTGCGCAGGGGGCGGCCCCTGTCGGCCAGCGAGGGGAAGCGGTTGTCGAGATCTTCCTTCCAGGACACATGGGCGGCCACGATGTCGTCCACCTGGGCCATGGCTTCGGGGTCCAGCGGCGGCAGGCTGTCGGCCAGCTGGGCGTACTCCTCGGGGAAGGTGGATTCCATCATGCGGGCGTATTTTTCCGTGACCAGGTTGCGGCCTTCCAGGCGGGCGTTCAGCAGGTCTTCCAGATAGCTGCTCAGCAGTTCGTCATCCCAGTTGTCCATCTGGCTGGACCGCATGATGCGGAAGGTCTTGGGATCCATCTGGCAGGAGGCCTTGCCGCCCACGTTCTGCACGTTGCTGAACATTTCCCATTCGGCTGTGACCACAGCATCCACAAGGGTCTTGTGTTCCATATCGTCTCCTTGGCCGGGAAGGACCGCGGGCATCGCGGCTGTCCGGCCATCTTCGGCAAGAAGGGTTTTCCGGCATGGCCGGCAGGTATGAAAAAAAGGGCGTCCTGCGGAAGCAGGACGCCCTTGTGTCAGCACGTGGCGGAGGGGGAGGGATTTGAACCCCCGGAAGGCGTGAACCTTCAGCGGTTTTCAAGACCGCCGCAATCAACCGCTCTGCCACCCCTCCGTGCGGAGCAGACCGCGCCGTCTCCTGCAGTCATCCTGCGGGCAGGGCCCATGGCCTTGGGCGGTGCTTCGTCTGCGGGCTGCCGGGCCACGGCACAGGGCCTGCCCGTCAGAACAGCCAGAAGCATATAGCACTTTTGGGCCCGGAGCGTAAAGGGCAAGCTGCCGGAGAGCCCGGCGGACCATAAAAAAAGCGGCGCCCTCCAGAAGAGGACGCCGCCGGATCCGCTGAGCGAAATACTACTTGATGGCGTCCTTCAGGCCCTTGCCGGGGGTGAACTTGGCAACCTTGCTGGCAGGGATGGTGATTTCCTTGCCGGTGCGGGGATTGCGACCCTTGCGGGCGGCGCGCTCAACCACCTTGAAGCTGCCGAAACCGGTGAAGGTCACGGATTCGCCGGAAGCGAGGGCTTCGCGCAGCGCAGCCACGACGGCGTCGAGGGCTTCTTCGGCCTTGGCTTTGGTGGGCAGGCCGGCCTTGGCATGGATCTTTTCAACAAGCTCAGCTTTGGTCATAGTTATACTCCAAAAAAAGAGTTTCGGGTTTCAATCTGTAACCAGACAGGGCATCCATACGTTATGGGCTTGGGCCGTGTCAATGGAAAATGCCCATATATCAAAGTTTTCCGGGCATCAGAGCCTTTTCGGCATACGTTTCGCATCGCTTTCGGGCGGGGCGGCCCCGGGACGCATCAGCGGATGCTCAGGAAAGGTCCACCAGGCTGACTTCGGCGCTTTTGAGCGGGTGCCCCAGGAAAAGGCTGCCGGTACGGATGAAGCGCAGCACGTTGTCCGTGGTCATGAAGCGGTGGGAGCCGGGGGCGTCTTCCCGGCGCAGCAGATCCAGCTCGCGCAGGCGGTTTTCCACGGCCACAGCGGCGGTCTCGGCCGAATCCACGATGCGCACGTCATCGCCTACCACATGGCGCAGGGCTTCGCGGAACAGGGGAAAGTGCGTGCAGCCCAGCACCAGGGTGTCGGGCCTGTCGGGACGTTCCGGGGAGAACAGGTCGCCCAGATAGCGGCTGGCGATGCCCTCGACGATGGGGCCGTCCATCCAGCCTTCCTCGGCCAGGGGCACGAAAAGGGTGCAGGCCCTGCCCTGGACGCGGGCCTCGGGGCACAGGGAGGCGATGGCCTGCTGGTAGGCGCCGCCGGCGATGGTGGCTTCGGTGGCGATGACCACGATGCGCTTGTTGCGACTGGCGGCCACGGCGGCTTCGGCACCGGGACGCACGACCCCGAGGACGGGCAGGGGCGCGAAGTGTTCGCGCAGTTCCGGCAGGGCGGCGGAGGTGGCGGTATTGCAGGCCACCACCAGCATTTTGACGCCTTCGTCCACCAGGCGTCCCGCAGCCTTGAGCGTGTAGCGGATGATGGTGTCGCGGCTTTTGGTGCCGTAGGGCAGACGGGCCGTATCACCAAGGTAGAGCAGGTTCTCGCCGGGCAGGCGGCCGGAGATGGCTTTGAGCACGGTCAGGCCGCCCATGCCGGAATCAAAGATGCCGATGGGCAGGGAAGCTGAGGGATTCATGACGTTCCTTCGATGGGGGATGGCTCCGGTGGGGCCTCCCCGGGCTGGCACGTTGTGGGGACGGAAGGGCGCAAGGCGCCCCTGCCTGCCGGTAGGGCGGGACGCGACCTCCTTTCCGGGCGTGCCCCGAAGGGGGCGACGGCATCCGGTCAGGGGCATCCATGTCCCGACTGCGGAAGGATGGCTTTTTTCACGCGGCAGGGCAAGGGAAAACGGGCGCCGGAGGCTTACGGGACGCACTTCTCCTGTCCCGGGTGTCATACCGGTGTGCCGGCCGGGCGGTACGGGCCGCTAGAATCCCTGCCACAGATAACGCAGGGACGTGAAGAGCAGGATCAGGGCCAGCCCCCACTTGATGCGGCGCGCGGGCACGAAGCGCTGGCAGCGCGCCCCCAGATAACTGCCCATGAGCCCGCCCAGGCCCAGCAGCAGGCCCAGCAGGGGATCGGCGCCGATGCCGTCCAGCGAGGAGAACAGGCCCAGGAAGCCATAGCCCAGCACTCCGGCCAGCGAGGCCAGGAAGGTGCCCAGCAGCAGGGCCCCGGCGATGGCATGGACGGGCAGGCCGAAGATGCTGACCAGGAAGGGGGAAAGGATGGCGCCGCCGCCGATGCCGTAGATGCCGCCCGCCAGACCGATGCCCAGGCTGAGGGCCGCCAGGCGCGGGCAGCTGACGGAGTGCCGTGCCTCACCGAACGTGAAGACCAGGCGGGAACGGTCCCATCGCTCCACATGGATCCGGGCCATGCCGCCCCCCTTGCGGGCGGGCGCGGCGGGCCTGCGCAGGTCGCGGAGCATGCGCCAGAAGATCCAGAGCAGCAGCAGACCGGCAAAGACCTTGAAACGGCTCTCGTCCGGCAGCCAGTAGACGCGGATCAGCGAGCCCAGCACGATGCCGGGCAGGGTGCCCACGGCCACGGTCAGGGCCAGCGGCCAGAGCAGGCGCCCCTCGCGGGCGTAGCGCAGGATGCCGCCGGGACAGGCCAGAACGTTGAAAAGATGGTTGGTGGCGCTGACGCCGGGGCTGGTGTAGCCCAGAAAACTCATCTGGAAAGGCAGGAGCAGGAAGGCTCCCGACAGGCCGCCCATGGACGTGACGAACGAGATGCCCATGGCCGCCAGGACGGGCACCAGGGGGTGACACTCGATACCGGAAACGGGAAAGAACATGGACCACCTCCACAGGTTGTGCGACGGGGTAAAAGCAGAGTAAACTGATATGGATATTTTTGTCACGTTTTATTTTTTTACTAACTTATGGAAAATAAAGAGATAAAAATAAAATAAGCGTGATTTTTCAAGGTACTTTCATCACTATTTTATATAAAATAGTGATAAATTGGCTTATGCGGCGGCCCTCCGGCCCCGCAGGCCGGGGCTGCGGCCCGGTCACGCAGCGCGTCCCCCGGGGGCACATTGCCTGTGCCGGGCGAAACGCGTATATTTCAGGCTTTCCCATCACCGTGCAGCAAAGGATTTCTTCATGCTCGCCATTCTCGAATACAAGGCAGGCAACCAGACCAGCGTGCGCCGCGCGCTGGAACATCTGGGCATCCCCTGCCGCATCACCGCCGATCCTGCGGAACTGGAGCAGGCCCAGGGCATCATCTTTCCCGGTGTGGGCGCCGCCGGGCAGGCCATGGAGGCCCTGACCTCCGCCGGTCTGGACAGCGTGCTGCGCCGTGCCGTGGCCGAAGGCCAGCCCCTGCTGGGCATCTGCCTGGGCTGCCAGATCCTGCTGGAGCACAGCGAAGAGAACGACGTGCGCACCCTGGGCATCGTGCCCGGCCGCTGCGTGCGTTTCCCCGATCATATGAAGGAAGAGGACGGCAGCCCCGCCCCCGTGCCGCATATGGGCTGGAACAGCCTCGATGTGGTGCGTCCGGGCCGTCTGCTGCACGGCATCGAACCCGGTGCGGAATTCTATTTCGTCCACAGCTATTATGTGGAGCCCGCGCCCGAGCTGGTCATGGCCACCACGGTCTACGGGAAGGAGTTCTGCTCGGTCTACGGCCGCGACGGCCTGTGGGCCGTGCAGTGCCATCTGGAAAAGAGCGGTCGTCCCGGCCTGACCGTGCTGCGCAATTTCTACGATTACTGCGACGAGGTGCGCCATGCTTAGCAAACGAGTCATCCCCTGCCTGGACGTGCGCGCCGGCCGCCTGACCAAGGGCATCAAATTCCAGGGCAACGTGGACATCGGCGACCCCGTGGAGAGCGCCCGTCGCTATTATGAGGAAGGCGCGGACGAGATCGTCTTTTACGACATCACGGCCTCGGCCGAGGAGCGCGGCATCTTCCTGGACGTGGTGGAGCGCGTGGCCTCGCAGATCTTCATCCCCTTCAGCGTGGGCGGCGGCATCTCGTCCGTGGCCGACATGCGCGCCGTGCTCAATGCCGGGGCCGAAAAGGTCTCCATCAACTCCGCGGCCGTGCGCAATCCCGATCTGGTGGCCGACGGCGCGGCGGCTTTCGGCTCGCAGGCCATCGTGGTGGGCATGGACGTGCTGCGCGTGCCCGTGAGCGAGAGCATCCCCTCCGGCTACGAGATCGTCATTCAGGGCGGTCGCCGTCGCATGGGCATCGACGCCATCGAATGGGCGCGCAAATGCCAGGAGCTGGGCGCGGGCGAGCTCTGCGTCAACTCCATCGACGCCGACGGCACCCGTGACGGCTACGAACTGACCCTGACCAGGGCCATCGTGGACGCCGTGTCCATCCCGGTCATCGCTTCCGGCGGCGCGGGCGCGCCCGAACATATGTACGATGCCGTGAGCAAGGGCGGCGCCTCGGCGGCGCTCATCGCTTCCATCGTGCACTACGGGCAGTACACCATCCGCCAGTGCAAGGAAGTCATGGCCGAGAAGGGCGCCAAGGTCCGCCTGACGTGGTAGCTCCCGAAGCCCGCTGGCAGGCCCTGCTGCCCGTGCTGCGGCACTGGCCGCTGGCCGTGGCCTTTTCCGGCGGGCTGGACAGCCGTTTCCTCTGTTTCGCCCTGCGGCGTGCGGGCTGCGATGTGCTGGCCCTGCACGCCACGGGGCCGCATGTGCCGCAGGCCGAGAGCGCGGCGGCGCGGCGCTGGGCCCGGGCGCAGGGACTGTCCCTGCTGGAAGTGCGGCACGATCCCCTTTCCCTGCCCGAAGTGGCGGTGAACAGCCGGGAGCGCTGCTATGCCTGCAAGCGGGCCCTCATGCGTCGTCTGCGCGACGCCCTGGCCGCCGCGGGCGGTTGCCGCATCCTCTGTGACGGCAGCAATGCCGACGATCTGACCGCCTTCCGGCCCGGACAGAGGGCCGTGCGCGAAGCGGGTGTGCTCTCGCCCCTGGCGCTGGCCGGGCTCCACAAACAGGAGTTGCGTGATCTGGGCGCGGCCTGGGGCCTGGACGACCCGCAGCAGGCCGCCCGGCCCTGTTTGCTGACCCGGCTGGCCTATGGAATGAACCCGGAACCGGCCCTGCTGGCCCGTCTGGCCGCTGCCGAAGCCGATCTGGCCGCCTTGTCCGGCCTGGGGGATTTTCGCCTGCGCCTGACGCCGGAGCCTGTCCTGCAGGCGGCCGTGCTGCCTGACGGCCTGCGGCCGCAGGTGATGCAGGTGCTGGAGGCCCACGGTTTTGGCGGGGCCGGGATCGTGGAAGGGACGGTCAGCGGCTTTTTTGACCGCCGAGCGTGATTTTTTTTGGGGGGAAACCCCTCATCATCGCTGTCGATGCCCGCAGCTTTCTGCATCGTGCAACGGGTAGGGCCTCCTCCCGGTCGCTGCCGGTACACGAAGGCCTTCCCCGGCGTCCTGATAAAGGGGGGAGGATGTTTCCCCCGGAAAGAATAAAACGCGCCCGCGAGACGGAGTTCTCGCGGGCGCGTTTGTTTTTGACAGGGATATGCCCTCCCATGAGCTGGAGGGATGTCCTGTTATGAAAGCGCGCTGGGGAAAGGGAAGTTTGAGGGGGCCCCCCTCAAAGATTCCTCCCCGTCCTTCGCAGATAGGGCCTTACCGGACGCGCAGGGCCTCGGTGATGATGGCCGCGTCTTCCTCCGGCCGGGCTTTGACATTGAGTTCGGCGTTGCCGCCGTGGCAGACGAAGCCCTCGGGGCCGTGTTCCACCACACCGGCGGAGATGACCTGCCCGTAGGGGAGCTGGTCGCGCATGTCGGCGTGGTCCACGCGGCGGGGAAAGATGAAGGGCACGGGCTGGCCGGAAAAATCTTCCATGATCAAATACTTCATGACCTGCCTTCCTGTTATTGCTGGCGCTGGGCACGACGGTTCTTGAGGTACTGTCGCACGGCGCGGTTATGATCGTCGAGGTTGGTGGAAAAAGCGTGGCGGCCGCCGTCGGTGATGGCCACGAAATAGAGGTACTTGTGCTCTTCGGGCGTGATGGCCGCGGCCAGGGCACTGGCGCCGAACGAGCAGATGGGGCCGGGCGGCAGGCCGGGACGCTGGTAGGTGTTGTAGATGTTGTTGGCGTCGTCCAGATGGCGGCGGCGCAGGTTGCCGTCAAAGTTGGGCCCCAGCCCGTAGATGACCGTGGGGTCGGCCTGGAGCGCCATGTTGATGCGCAAACGGTTGGCATAGACGCCGGCCACGCGCGGCCGCTCGTCGGCAAAGGCGGTCTCCTTTTCCACGACGGACGCCAGGATCACCAGACGGCGCAGCTCGTCGCGGGAGGGCCGCTTGCCGCCGGGCCAAAGGGCGTCGCCCTTGCGCCAGAAGTTGTCCACCATGCGGCCGGCCACGGCACGGGCCTGGGCCTTGTCGGGCACGTCGGCTTTCTTGAGCAGATAGGTGTCCGGCATGAGGAAACCCTCGGCCGAATCGAAGGGGATGCCGTAGTGGCGCAAAAAGGCCGGATCCGTGATGACGGCCCGGAAATCCTCAAAGCGCACCAGCCCGGCGTCTTCCAGCACCTTGGCGGTCTGCCACCAGGTCAGGCCTTCGGGCACGGTGACGCGGAACAGCACCGGCTGGCCGTTGACCAGGGTATCCAGCACCTGTTCCGGCAGCCAGCCCGTATTGAGGGCAAAGCGGCCGGCCTGCAGGCGGCTGTCCCACTTTTTGTAGCGGGCCAGCAGCAGGAACTTGCGCGCATCGGTGATGAGACCGCGTTCTTCCAGCTTGTCGGCCACACGGCGCACATTGGCGCCGGGTTCCACGTCGAAGAAGGCTTCCTGCCCCGGTGTGGCCGGGGGCGTCTTGAGGAAGGTCCAGGCCTCGTATCCCGCCCAGCCGGCAGCGGCCGCCGCCAGCAGGACAAGGACAGCCACGATGCGCAGTACGGTCTTCATGCCGGCCTCCGCTGGTCAGGGCTGAGGGAAAGAAAAGACTCCAGGATGCGCACGGCGGCCTGCTGGTCCAGCACGGCCTTGCAGCGGCGGCCCGTGCGGCCCACCTCGCGCAGTTCGCGCTCGGCGGCCTCGGAGCTGAGCAGCTCGGACATGAAATAGAAGGGCAGGGGCACGCGGCGCTTGAGGCGCTCGGTGACGTTGCGCACCTGCCGGGTGGTCATGCTCTCGGTGCCGTCGGTGAGCAGGGGCAGGCCCATGACCACGGCGTCGGGGCGCTCCTCGAGGATCCGCCCGGCCAGCGCCGCCAGGAATTCCTTGCGGTTGGCGTAGTCGGCCAGGCGGATGGTGGTCAGCGGATAGGCCATGATGCCTTCCGGGTCGGTGGCGGCCAGGCCCGTGCGGGCCAGGCCGTAATCAATACCTACCCATTTCAAGGCGTTTACAGCCCCATCTTGGCGCGCACTTCGGCCAGCGTGGCGGAGGCGAAGGCGCGGGCGCGTTCGTTGCCGGCGGCCAGGATCTCGGCCACGGCACCGGGACGGGCCGACAGGGCGGCGCGGCGTTCCTGCAGGGGAGCCAGGAAGGCTTCCAGGTTCTTCAGGAAGCGCTTCTTGCATTCCACACAGCCGAAGCTGGCGCCGGTACAGCCGGTGCGGATCTCGGCCTGCTCTTCGGGGCTGGCCAGCAGCACATGGTAGGGGAAGAGGTTGCAGACGTCCGGGTTGCCGGGATCGCTCTTGCGCAGGCGGGCCGGGTCGGTGAACATGCCGCGCACCTTGGGCTCGATGTCGGCCATGGTGTCACGCAGGAAGATGCCGTTGTTGTAGCTCTTGGACATCTTGCGGCCGTCCAGGCCGGGGCACTTGGCCGCGGGGGTGAGCATGGCCTGCGGCTCGGGGAAGAAGTTGCCGCCATAGAGGTAGTTGAAGCGGCGGGCGATCTCGCGGGTCAGCTCCATGTGGGGCAGCTGGTCTTCACCCACGGGCACGCCGTGGGGACGGTACATGAGGATGTCCGCGGCCATGAGCACGGGGTAACAGAGGAAGCCCGCATTGCCCAGGTCCTTGTTGGTGATCTGCTGCTGCTGTTCCTTGTAGGTGGGGTTGCGTTCCAGCCAGGAGACGGGGGTGATCATGGAGAGCAGCAGGCTCAGCTCGGCGTGTTCCTTGACCGCGCTCTGGCGGAAGATGACGCACTTTTCGGGATCCAGCCCGGCGGCCACCCAGTCCTTGACCATCTCTTCCACGTTGGTGGCGATGTTGGAGGGGTCGGCATAATCGCTGGTCAGGGCGTGCCAGTCGGCCACGAAGAAATAGGCTTCCTCGGTGTGCTGGAGTTCCACCCAGTTCTTGAGGACGCCGAAGTAGTGACCCAGATGGAGCGGCCCGGTGGGACGCATGCCCGAAACCGTACGCGGACGAACAGTGCTCATTTCAAGATTCCTTTAGAAGTTCCGTTACTTACTTGATACCGACAAGCGAAAGCAGCAAATCGCTGCCCCCGCCGATAAGAGGCCCGAGGATGTGCCCCAACAGGCCCGTGGCCAGCAGGAGCACCAGGATGATGAAGCCGTAGCGCCCGGCGCTCATATAGGCCCAGGCGGCGCGCGGCGGCAGGAAATAGGCCACGATCTTGCTGCCGTCCAGCGGCGGGATGGGCAGCAGGTTGATCCAGGCGAGGCAGAGGTTGATGTTCACCCCGGCCACCAGCATAAGTAGGAAGTAGCGCGTGGTGTCCGAGATGTCGGGGCTGGGCAGCATGGCCACCACGGCGCCCAGGACAAGGGCAAAGCAGATGGCCAGCAGGAAGTTGGTCACGGGCCCGGCCAGGGCCACCCACATCATGTCGCGGGCGGGGTCGCGCAGGTTGCGCACATTGACCGGCACCGGCTTGGCCCAGCCGAAGATGAAGCCCGTGCCCAGGCTGGTGAGCAGGAACACGGCCGCGCCCAGGGCGTCGAAATGCGAGACGGGATTGAGGGTCAGGCGGCCCATGAAGCGGGCGGTCTGGTCCCCCTTGCGGGAGGCCATCCAGCCGTGGGCCACTTCATGCATGATGATGCCGAGCAGGGTGGGGATCAGGTAGACAGCGAAGCGCTGTGCGTTGAATGCAAAATCGAACATCTGCCGCAAGTACCATGCAACGGGTCAAATGTCGATATGAGGGGCGGGAAGGGCAGGGGGCCTCCCCGGCCCCGTAGATGTCATTTGGCAAGGGGCATCCTGTGGCGACGGGGGGCGCCGGTTCTGCCGCCGGTCAGGGCGTGGCTCTCGTCGATGAGCGCGAACAGCTCTTCGGGCGTGATGCCCCCGTCCAGAAGGATGGAGACCCAGTGCCTTTTATCCATATGGTAGGCGGGCAGGATGCCCGGCGTCCCGCTGATGAGCAGATCCAGGACGCCGTCGGACTTCAGGTTGATGATCTCCACCGGTCCGTCTCCGTCCAGGCCCAGCCGGTCCGGGGGCACGTCCATGATCAGGGCGTACCACTTCCGTCCCTGCTGGTGGCGCAGGACGGCATAGTGCGGATACCGGGCCCAGGGGTATTCCGGTTCCGTGCCGAACTTCTTCCTGACGTAGGTGAGGATGGCTCCCCGCGTGGGCATGACCGGCCTCCGCGGGCCTAGCCCACGCTGGCGACTTTGCGGACCAGCAGCTCGTCGTTGGGCCAGATCTGGCGGTCGGGGGTGAGCAGTTCGCCGTCGCGGGCCACCAGGGCACATTCCTCGGCCAGCCCCAGGGCCGTCAACAGCTGGCGGGAGGTCTTGGGGCGGGGGATGGAGAGCCAGTGGTCCTCGGGCTGGAGACGCACGGTGACGCGCGCACCGGTGTGTTCGGGTTTGACGCAGTGGATGTGGCGGGGAGTCTCGCTCATGGTCGTTTCCTTATGCTTGAAGTCAGGCAGCGCGGTTGCCGGGGAGAGCAAGGAGTTGCGGGACACTACCTGCTCCTTGCCGCGCTGTCCCCTGTTAAAAGTTTTGGGAAGGGAAAAGGGGGAGCGCGAGGGGGAGAGGGAGAACCGTTTTCCCAAACGGTTTCCTTCTCCCCCTCGCCTGTTCCTTACTAAAACGCCACCCACCAGTACAGCAGGGTGACCACGGCCATACTGGCGGCGCGCAGGCCCTGGTTGGCCAGGATCAGGCGCAGGGCCAGGGCCGGGCGGTAGAAACCGGCGTAGGCGGGCAGCTGGTGGCGGATGGCCCGCATGGGCGTGGACAATATGTTGCCCACCATCAGGGCCAGTACCACGTCGCGGGCCTCGAGGCCGCCGGTCTGGAGCACGCTGCCTGCGGCGCCCAGAGCCGCGCCCAGCTCGGCGGCCAGGTGCAGCACGATGATGCCCATGGCCTGGGGCTTGAGGAAGGCCAGCCATTCCATGTGCATGGCCAGCCACTCCTCGGCGGCGGTGAACAGGCCGTAGCGCTGCAACAGATACATGATGATGTAGACGGGCACCGTGAAGCAGACCAGCTTGGGCACGCGGCGGCGGAAGCGCTTCCAAGCCTTGCGGGCGGCGGCGCGCCAGCCGGTCTCGCCGTCAGTCGCGGCCGTGCAGGCCAGGCAGCCCTGCGGCGGTGCGGGCAGCAGGCGGCGGGAAAAGGCGATGGTCAGGCCGGTACGGCCCACGGCGGCCAGCAGGGTCAGGCCCACATAGACCACGGCGGGCCAGCCCAGCACGGGCCAGGTAAGCAGGAAAATGGTGGGCGTGTGGACCAGATAGGCCGGGAAGCTGTTGAACAGATTGGCCAGCATGAGTTCCCGGCCGTCGATCTCGCCTTTTTGGTGGCTTTCGGAAAGCAGACCGTTGGCCGCGGCCGGGGAGACGAAGGCCAGGGAGAAGGCCGCGCCCGCCACGTCGCGCAGATGGGCGGCCCGGGCCAGCGGGGTGGCCAGACGGGCCAGGTGGCGCGTCCAGCGCAGGGCTTCCAGCAGATTGGCCAGCAGCAGGCCCACGCACAGGCCCAGCAGCAGACGCAGCAGGGGCCAGAGCAGGCCTTTCCAGAGCAGGGCCAGGGAATGCAGCGTATCAGGGGAAAGGATATCGTTCATGGGCAGGGCGCGGGATCAGGCCTGGGCGGCCGTGAAGCCCGTGTCCTCGGGCAGGTCGGGACCGGCGGCGAAGGCGCGGGCCAGCTCGTCGCAGCGTTCGTTCTCGCGGTGCCCGGTATGGCCGCGCAGCCAGTGGAAGGTCACTTTGTGGGTGCGCAGCAGGGGCAGGAGCTGCTTCCAGAGGTCCACGTTGAGCACGGGCTTTTTGTCGCTCTTGATCCAGTTGCGCTTTTGCCAGCCGGCCAGCCAGCCTTTTTCCACGGCGTCGCAGACGTATTTGGAATCGGTGTAGAGGTCCACCTCGCAGGCTTCGCGCAGGGCGGAGAGGGCCGCGATGACGCCGCCCAGTTCCATGCGGTTGTTGGTGGTCAGGCGGGCGCCGCCCACCAGTTCGCGGCGGGCCGTGCTGCCCACCAGGCAGAGGATGGCGGCCCAGCCGCCCCGGCCGGGATTGCCCAGGCAGGAACCGTCCGTATAGATGATGACTTTCTTCATGATCGCGCAGTGTAGGCAAGAAGCGGGGCGCTGGCAACGGGGCCTCCCCTGGTGTGTTCGCGCGCACAGCGGGACCGCAAAACGGGGGAGAGCGCGGGCAAGGCCGTGGTCTTCGTTCTGCAGGCTGGACTTTGCGGAACCTTTGGGATATGCTTTTCTACCAAAAATTAATGGGGGCATCACCCCCGTGGAGGACATCATGGCTCACAAGAAAATTGAGCGTAAAAAGGAACTGGATCGCCGCCGTCATCGTCGCGCTGAACGTCTGAAGCAGCGCGTGCGTGAAGCCAAGGCCGCCAAGGCCTAGTTTCCGCGGACAGTTCATTGCCGGTTCCCTGCGGGGAGCCGCGAATTTCAGCACAACGGCCGATGGCCCCGGACAAAAGAAGGGGCTGTCGTGGCCGTTCTTGGCGTTATAGCTATGCCCATCTACGAATATCAGTGTCCCAACTGTCAGAAAGTCTTTGAAGAATGGACCCATGTGACCGACATGCAGGCCCAGGAGCCCTGCCCTGATTGCGGCACCCCCTCGCCGCGGGTCATGTCGCACACGTCTTTCGTGCTCAAGGGCGGCGGCTGGTATGTCAGCGATTACGGCTACCGCAAGGGCATCAAGGACGAGAACAGCACGTCCACCCCTTCTTCTTCCGCCTCCTCGTCGACGAGTTCCACTTCTTCCGGCAGCACTGCCAGCAGCACTTCCGGAGGCTCGGGTTCTTCCACCTCCTCTTCGTCGACCCCTTCCGCGTGAGGTACCTATGATTGAGCGCTACACCCGGCCCGCCATGGGCCGCATCTGGACCCTGGAGAACCGTTACCGCGCCTGGCTGGCTGTGGAAGTGGCCGTGTGCGAAGCCTGGGCCGAACTGGGCCGCGTGCCCGCCGAGGCCGTGAAGACCATCCGGGAAAAGGCCGACATCGACGTGGACCGCATCCTTGAGATCGAGCAGACCACCCGTCATGATGTCATCGCCTTCCTCACCTCGCTGGAAGAAAAGGTGGGCCCCGACGCCCGCTACATCCATCTGGGCTGCACTTCTTCCGACATCGTGGACACTGCCAACGGCTATCTGTTCATGCAGGCCGGCAAGCTCATCGTGGAAGACATCGAAAAGGTGCTGGCTTCTCTGGAAGCCCTGGCCCGCAAGCACAAGGGCGTGCTCTGCATGGGCCGCACCCACGGCATCCATGCCGAACCCACCAGCTTCGGCCTTAAGATGACCGGCTTCCACGCCGAGTTCCAGCGCCATCTGGAGCGCGTCAAGGCGGGTATCGAGAGCGTGCGCGTGGGCAAGATCTCCGGCGCCGTGGGCACCTACGCCTTCCTTTCCCCCGAACTGGAGGAAAAGGCCCTGACCCGTCTGGGCCTGGCCGTGGACCCGCACTCCACCCAGATCGTGCAGCGTGACCGCTATGCCCACTTCTTCACCTCCCTGGCCATCCTGGCCGGCGGCATCGAGCGCCTGTGCGTGGAGCTGCGCCATCTGCAGCGCACCGAGGTGCTGGAAGTGGAAGAAGGCTTCGCCAAGGGCCAGAAGGGCTCCTCGGCCATGCCGCACAAGAAGAACCCCATCTCCGCAGAGAACATGGCCGGTCTTGCCCGCCTGATCCGCAGCAATGCCGTGGCTTCCATGGAGAACCAGGCCCTGTGGCACGAGCGCGACATCAGCCATTCGTCCGTGGAGCGCGTCATCATGCCCGACTCCACCATCCTGGCCGACTACGTGCTCAACCGCCTGTGCCGCCTGCTGGACGGTCTGGTGGTCAAGCCCGAGCGCATGAAGGAGAATATGGAGCGTTCCTACGGCCTGTACTTCTCCCAGCGCGTGCTCACCGCCCTCATCGCCACCGGCCTGCCGCGCCAGAAGGCCTATGAGGCCGTGCAGCGCCTGGCCATGCAGAGCTGGGAGACCCGCAAGCCCTTCCCCGAACTGGTGTGCGCCGATCCCGACATGCATGAACGTCTGGGCGATGCCCAGCTGGCCGAACTTTTCGATCCCACCTACTACCTTAAATACGAAGACGTCATCTACAAGCGCGTCTTCGGCAATTAGGAGGCTCCCGTGCAGCAGTCCATCCTGGAGATCAAGCGTCGTCTGGCCCGCCTGCTGGTGGAAAAGTCCTACCGTGAAGGCGACTTCGTCCTGGCTTCCGGCCGTCGCAGCGACTATTACTTCGATTGCCGCGTGACCGCCCTGCATGCCGAAGGTTCCTGGCTCATCGGTACGCTGTTCAACGACCTGCTCAAGGACGTGCCCGTGGTGGGCGTGGGCGGCATGACCATGGGCGCCGACCCGCTGGTCTCCGCCACCACCGCCATCTCGCATGAACTGGGCCGTCCCCTCAACGGCCTGCTGGTGCGCAAGGAAGCCAAGGACCACGGCACCGGCCAGTTCGTGGAAGGTCTGGGCAACTTCAAACCCGGCGACAAAGTGGCCATGCTGGAAGACGTGGTGACCACCGGCGGCTCCCTGCTCAAGGCTTGTGACCGCGTGCGCGCTGCCGGTCTGGACATCGTGGCCGTGTGCTGCATCCTGGATCGTGAAGAAGGCGGCCGCGAAAAGCTGAAGGAAGCCGGCTACGAACTGCACTCCCTCTTCACTCGCAAGGAACTGGTGGAGATGGCCCGCTCCTAGGAGTTTCCCGCTGGAGCGTTCCCGGCATGATCCGGGGATATGAGGGGGGCCGCAGCGTGGTTCCTTCTCAGATCTGTCCCGGAGCGGGGATACACTGATTATTAAAGGGCAGCCTTCGGGCTGCCCTTTTTGTATGTTGTCCTTTCCCGGCCGGGAGCGGTACGCCGGATGCCGGGGAAGAGACATCCCTTTGCCTTGCAGTAGCTGTCGTGGTGCGCGTTCCGTGAGCGCCGGAAAGATGGTCAGAACGACAGGGAAATGATCCGGGGCTCCATGCTCAGTGGAACATAATGGTAGAGCTTCCAGCAAAGCAGGTAATACAGACTACCGATGAGGACAGGCGTGTTCGCAAAATGCAGCTGTGTGAAACAGGGGCGGACCGGCAGGTCCCCGTGGCGGTCACGATAGATGTGCAAGATATGAAGGGCAAAAAGCAGGAACATCAGGCAGCTGTATGAGATCGTCCGGCCAAAGTCATTGATCATGAAGGTCAGGACCACGGCAGGGAAGAGGGCGCCTCCATAGGCGAGCCAGGTCATGCCCCGGCCCAGGACGTCCGTGCAGACCGTGTGGAAGCGGTAGACATACATGAGCAGGCCCAGGGGGAGCAGGGCCAGCAGCCAGGCTGCTATATAAGAAAAGCGCAGGTTGCCATTCTGGAGCCAGGGGAAGGGTGTGGCGTGGGAAGAAATATCCTTGCCGATGAAGCGCATGCCTCCTTGTGTGGTGAAATCCGGGATGAGCGCCTGCCAGTCATGGAACATGGCTTCGCGCATGGCCGCTGTTCCCTGGAAATGGACGGCAAAGAGGATGCTCAGCAGAAAAACGGCACCGATGGCCGCCACGGTGGCCGGCGTATGCTTTTTATTGGCGTGCAGAACAAGCAGGGCCGGCAGCAGGGCAAAAAACAGCGTGATCTCGTGGATAAGGAAGGCCACAAGATAGCACAGGGCGATGGTCAGCCATGCCTTTCCCTGTTTTCCCGGTGAGATGATGATGGCACTGGCTTTGGCCATAATGATGGCCAGCAGGGCCAGGAAGAGGATGTCCTTGCGACCGAAGAGGTCAGGATCCTTGACGAGGAATGCCAGTAAGGCTGGAGAGAAGAACAGGACTATCGTAAAGAAATAGCTTACATTTTCCCTGATGAAAGAATATATCTTTACAAAAAACAGAATATAAACAAGCGATATGAATACTGTCCACACGATATGGACATTCAAAAAGTTCGCGGCATGATACAGCAGGTAGCCCGTCAGTCCTCTTCGTACGAATCCGTCAGTATATTTGATAAAAAGTTCTCCCCATACGTAACCATTGGGGAAGTCGTTATAGAAATAGATAACGGAATAGATGAAGTTTGCAAAAAAGAGCACGAAAAGGCTCAGAGCAAGGAAATTATCGGTAGACTGGCGCATATAGAAAAAAGGTTGTTATGGCAGTTTGATTGTATCATCGTGCTGTCCGTGGCAAAGACACTATAGGCGCAGACCTGTAAGGAGACAATAGATGAAACTGCTTTCCCTGATCGTTCCGGTCCTCAATGAAGAAGAGTCCATCCCGCTGTTTTACGAGGCCGTGCAGGAAGTCCTGCGTGACGAGCCCTATGAGCTGGAGATCCTGTTTGTCGATGATGGCAGTACGGACAAGACGCTGGAGATCATCGAAGAGCTTCATGCGCGGGATCCGCGTGTCCGCGGCATCTCCTTTTCGCGCAACTTCGGCAAGGAACTGGCTCTGGCCGCGGGATTGCAGGCGGCCCGTGGGGATGCCGTAGTGCCCATGGATGTGGATCTGCAGGATCCGCCGGCGCTGCTGAAGCAGTTTCTTCGTCTGTGGGAACAGGGCTATGAAACGGTCATCGGGGTGCGTTCCCGGCGTGATGCAGACAGCTGGGCAAAGCGTGTGAGCGCCGGGCTGTTCTACCGGCTGTTCAGCCGGTTGACCAAGGGACGGGTCGTCCCCAATGCCGGGGATTACCGGCTCATGGATCGCGTCGTGGTGGATGCTCTGAATGCCTTGCCTGAACGCGTACGTTTCACCAAAGGTCTGTATGGCTGGGTAGGCTTCCGCAGTGCCATTGTGGAATATGAGCGTCCGGCCCGTGTGGCTGGCAGCAGCAAATGGCCGGGATGGAAGCTGTGGAATTTTGCGCTGGATGGCATCACTTCCTTCAGTACGCTGCCGCTGCGCCTGTGGAGCTATCTGGGGATGGCCGTGGCCCTGGCAGGCTTTTCCTATGCCGGATATCTTATTTTCAAGACGCTGGTCTGGGGGGTGGATGTGCCGGGCTATGCGTCGCTGATGGTCGTAACCCTGTGCCTTGGCGGCCTGATCTTGTGCTCTCTGGGGATCGTGGGCGAATATCTCGGACGCGTGTTCCAAGAGGTCAAGGGGCGGCCCCAGTATGTCGTCCGGCGGCGTATCGGCTTGGGGGACAGCGGGAAAAGGCCGTAGGAAAAAATTTTTTGAAATTTTTTTCAGGAAATTTTTCCAGAGGCAGCCGGGAAATGTGATGACGTGTCGCTGTGGAAAATGTACAGGCTGAAAAAGTTTGTCACATTGATGGTAAAAAATGCTGGATGCATATCTATTTTAGATTGCAATGTAGTTTTGACGCAGTAACACAAAAAATTAAAGTATATTTTAATTCATATACAGTTTGATGATGTTCATTTGTTTGGCTTGTTCGTTATTTCTTAAAGTATATGGAAGTACTCATGACTGTTTGTGCGAACAGTCATGGCAAGAGCATGTGCATTGCGTAACAAAGTGCGCGTTTTTCCGTGTAAAACCGGCATGAAGCAGAGCCCGGCCCTTTGCAGCGGGGCTGAAAGCGTGCTAGCGTGTTTTTGTGCCATCCGCTGTGGCACGGGCATTCCGGCCGGATGCAGAGGGCTGTCCGGGCGGAAGATATCAACGAGAGGACAGGGGCGAACCCCGGGAGGATGGAAAAGTGGAGCTTTACAAGCTGTTGGAAACCTTTAACGGATTTTTGTGGTGCCCGGTCATGCTGGTGCTGCTGGTAGGCACGGGCATCTATCTGAATATAGCGCTGCGCTTTTTCTCCTTCCGCAATTGGGTACGAGCTTACAAGTGCCTGTGGCAGGGGCGGTCCCATCAGTCCGAACACGGCGAAATCTCGCCGTGGAATGCCCTCATGACTGCTCTGGCCGCAGATATCGGTACCGGTAACGTGGTGGGCGTGGCCCTGGCCATCGCCGTGGGCGGCCCCGGCGCCCTGTTCTGGATGTGGGTCACGGCCCTGGTGGGCATGATGACCAAGTTCAGCGAAGTGCTGCTTTCCGTGCACTTCCGCGAAAAGACCCCCGCCGGCAACTGGGTGGGCGGCGCCATGTACTTCATCAAGAACGGCCTGGGCCCCAAATGGGTCTGGTTGGGCACCTGCTTTGCCGTGTTCGGCATCTGCGCCTGTATCGGTACGGGCGGCATGGTGCAGGCCAAGGCCATCACTGACAATATCTCCGGTACTTTCGGCCTGCCCACGTGGCTGTGCGGCCTGATCCTGGTGGGCCTGTGCGTGGCCGTGCTGCTGGGCGGCGTGCGCCGCATCGGCGCCGTGGCGGGCAAGATCGTGCCCTTCATGGCCATCATGTATGTCTTTATGTGCCTGCTCATCATCGGCATGAACATCGAAAAGGTTCCCTCCGTGTTCTGGTGGGTGATCTCCGATGCCTTCCAGCCCACGGCGGCCACCGGCGGCTTTGTGGGCGCTACGGTGATGATGGCCATCCGTCAGGGCATGGCCCGCGGTATCTTCTCCAACGAAGCCGGCCTGGGTACCGCTCCCATGGCCCACGCGGCCTCCACGGCCGAGACCCCGCTGGTGCAGGCCTCCATCGGCATGCTCGACGTCTTCATCGATACCATCATCGTCTGCAGCATGACGGGCTTCGTGATCCTGGTGACGGGCACCTGGACCGCCGGTTCTTCCGCCGCCAGCATGATGACCTCCATGGCCTTCGAACAGGCGCTGCCTGGTGTGGGCCAGTTCGCGGTCACCATCTGCCTGACTTTCTTCGCCTTCACCACCATCCTCGGCTGGTGCGTGTATGGTGAACGCTGCGCCATCTATCTGTTCGGCGACCGGGCCCAGATGGTCTTCCGCCTGGTGTACTGCCTGGCGGTGGGCGTGGGTTCCGTCCTGGCCCTGGATGCCGTGTGGCTCCTGGCCGATACCTGCAACGCCCTGATGGCGCTGCCCAACCTTACCGGCGTCCTGCTGCTGAGCCCCGTGCTGTTCAAGATCGTACGGGACGAGGTGGCCCGGGACGACCGTTTCGTCGTGTAGGCAACCGGGGGGCGGGCCCCGGGCCCGCCCCTTTGCAACATATTCCATGACATAGCCTGAGGAAGGCAGCCTTCGGGCCGGCGCTCTCCGTCATCGGGGAGCGGGTCTTGGCGCTCACCCTGAAAACGGCCTTTTCCATGGAAAAAGACCGGCAGGGATGAAGGCTGCGGAGCTGGCAAGGGCGCAGCGGCGCCTCCGTGATGGTCCGGCATGACGGACTGCCGGCCGGACGCCGGAGGCTCCCATCCCGTTCACCTTTTGGAAGAGGGGCAAGGCATTGCAAAAACGTTACCTTTCCATCGCCATCCTGACGGCCGTCCTGGCTGTGACGGGGATCGCCGGCTATCTGCTGCCGACGGGCCCGGTCGCGGGGGACAAGGAACCTGCCACGCGTCGCATCCTGTTCGACAATGCGGGCGGTCCCGTGGTCTTCGACCATCAGAAGCACAGCCGTCTGCTTAAGGAAGATTGCGCCACCTGCCACCACGAGAGCCTGCAGAAGACGCCCGACAAGGCCATGGCCTGTGCCAGCTGCCACGGCGTGGCCCTGGACGATGCCTTCAAGGCGGGGCATGCCAAGAGCTATCCGGCGGAAAGCTGTGTGACCTGCCACCATTACGAACTGGCGGCCAAGGACTGGGGGCACCAGCAGCACAGCGAGGAGTTCGGCGTGGACTGTACCTCCTGCCACCATGCCGACACGGACATCGAGCCCGAACCGCAGAGCTGCGCCAACTGCCATGAGGCCGGGGCCCGGCCCACCAACAAGGCTGCCGAGCCCGGTACGCCGCCGGTGCTGGCCGATGCCGTGCACGCGCGCTGCGTGGCCTGCCATCAGGATCTGTTCGGCAAGGCCAAGAACTGCGCTTCCTGCCATGAGCTGAAGCCCACGCGCAAGGATGAGGCTGCCGTGAAGGGCAAGGTGAACGCCCTGTATGCCGACTGCACGGTCTGCCATGTGAAAAAGACGCCGGACAAGCTGATCCCCGGCCGTATGGACGCCTTCCACGGCCAGTGCATGGGCTGTCATGAAAAGCTCGGCAAGGGCCCCTTCGGCAAGGACAAGTGTGCCCAGTGCCATACCAAGTAGTGAGGCGGGTATGAAAGAAGTATTCCAGATGTTGAAGGACCCGCGTTTCCACCTGGTGTACGGGGTGACGCAACGGTACAGCAACGGCCCGGAACCGCGCCGTGTGCGCCTTAACCGCGAAGGTTACAAGCTCGTGGAAGGCGTAACCAAGAAAGCCCTGGTCTATCCGCGCATGCGCCTGGCGGTGCATCCTTCGCCGCTCAAGGGGGACGCGTTCTCGCCCATCTTCGGCCGCATCACCGACGTGACCGAGCGCAGCCTCTTCGTGGAGGCCATCGAGCCCGACGAGGCCCTGCGCGCCCTGGCCGACAGCGTGGAGAAGGTGGACCTGATCAATGACGAACGTACGGGCCAGGAACTGGCCGTGCTGCTCAAGAGCCTGGGCCTGAACACCAAGAGCCTGGGCCAGCAGTGCGAGACCCTGATCATCAACGGCCTCAACCCCGACCCCGGCGTCACCTGGGCCGAGCCCATGCTGCTGACCCATCAGGGCACGCTGCGGGCCGGTCTGGCCGTGCTGCGTCGCCTTTCTCCGGCCAAACGCATCCTGCTGGCCGTGCCGCGCGAGATGCATTTGCACTTCGACGACGTGGAAGTGGTGCGCGTGACGGCCCGTTATCCGGCCAGCGTCAACGCCCTGCTGGTCAAGAGCGTCACCGGCAAGGAGAACCCCGAAGGCGTGGGCGTGGTGGGGCTCCACAATGTCTGGAGCCTGGGCCGCGTGGCCCGCACGGGCCTGCCGCTCATCGAGTCGGTCATCACCCTGGGCAGCTACACCCACTCCGGCAACTATATCGTCAAGGAAGGCAGCATGCTGGGCGAGCTGCTGGAATTCGCCCACATCAAGCTCAACAGCGGCGACACCCTGGTACGCGGCGGCCCGCTGCGCGGCGAGAGCATCGACCGCCTGGACCGCAGCATCACCAAGGGGGCCACGGGCGTCTTCGTGGTGGAGGCCGGTACCGTGCCGCCCATGGAAGGCCACAGCCCCTGCATCAACTGCGGCGCCTGTGTGCTGATCTGTCCCGCGCGCCTGAGCCCCAGCATGCTGAGCCGCAACGCGGAATTCGCCCTGCACGAGCGCTGCCGCGACGAACATGTGGACTGCTGTCTGGAATGCGGCCTGTGCGGTTATGTCTGCATCGCCCGCCGTCCGGTCCTGCAATACATCCGTCTGGCCAAGCACAAGCTGGCCCAGGCCGATGAGGCCCGCCGTCTGAAAGAACGGGAGCTGCGTCCCGCGGCGCAGCCTGCCGCCGAAGCCAAGGAAGGAGAAAACTGATGCCCGCTGCCGCTCAATCTTCCGTTTTGCTGGCCATGAGCGCCCCGCCGTACTGGCATTGCGGGCGCACCGTGCGCCGCCAGAGCCTGATGACCCTCGCGGCCCTGCTGCCTGCCGTCATCGGGGCCGTCTGGACCTGGGGACTGCCCGCCGTGCGCGTCATGTCCCTGTGTGTGGCCGTGGCCGTGCTCACCGAGGCCGCCTGTCAGAAACTCATGGGCCGCGAGCTGGCCATTGATGACTACACGGCCGTCTGTTCCGGCCTGCTGCTGTCCTTCATGCTGCCGGCCGACGCTCCCTGGTGGATCGCGGTCATGGCGCCGCTCATCGCCATCAGCCTGGGCAAGATGGCCTTTGGCGGTCTGGGCGCCAACCCGGTCAACACCTCCGTGGTGGGCTGGGCCGTGCTCTTCGTCTCCTTCCCCCTGTTTATGGAACCCAATGCCGTGCAGCTCAACGCCGCGTCCATGGTGGACCCGCTGGTGCGGCTCAAGTTCTTCGGCTGGGCCGATGCCGGTCGCATCCCCCTGCAGGACCTGCTGCTGGGCCAGCAGATCAACGGACTCGGCGCCGGGCAGGTGGGGGCGCTCTTCCTGGGCGGCTCCCTGCTGGCGGCCCGCGGCATCATCCGCTGGCAGATCGCCCTGGGCTTCTTTGCCGGGGTGGCCGGTCTGGCCGCGCTCTTCTACATGAACAGCCCCGCCACCGACGCGTCGCCCCTGTTCCACCTGTGCACGGGCTCGGTCATGCTGGGCGGTTTCTTCCTCATCACCGATCCGGCCAACGCGCCGTCGCGCCCCCTGCCCATGTTCCTGTACGGCCTGCTGGGCGGCGCGCTGGTGATGACCATCCGCAAGTACGGCATCTACCTTGACGGTGTGCCCTTTGCCATCCTGCTGGCCAATCTGGTGGCCCCGCTGCTGGATTCCATCCGGCCCAAACCTTTTGGAGTGCGCTAGCCATGGCCGATATCCTGCGAATGATCGTCGTCCTGTCAGCCCTGTGCGGCCTTTCGGGCTTTGCCCTGTCCTACCTCAAGATGGTCACTGCGCCCGTCATCGAGGAGCAGGTGCTGACCTATGTGCAGGGACCGGCCATTGCCGGGGTGTTCACTGATATCGACAACCAGCCCATCGCCGACCGCAAGGCCTTCGAGACCGAGAAAGGCCGGGTGCTGGTCTTTCCCGCCATGCGTGACGGGAAGCTGGTGGGCGTGGCCCTGGAAGCCAAGGGCAAGGGCTACGGCGGTGACGTGGGCGTGATGGTGGGCTTCAATGTGGCCAACGACACGCTGGCTGGCATCGGCACCACCACCCTCAAGGAAACGCCCGGTCTGGGCATGCGTATCGCGGAGCCCGGCTTCACCGGGCAGTTCAGGGGCATCGCCGCGCCGGTGGGCCTCAAGAGCCAGGGGGGCAGCATCGACGGCATCTCCGGCGCCACCATCTCCTCTTCGGGTGCGGTGACGGCCGTGAACCTGGCCGCCGAGGCCTACAAAGCCCTTAAGCCTGAAATCCTCAAGACCTGGGGCAACAAATAAGGAGCCGGCCATGAGCAGCGTCATGCAAGAATTCACCAAGGGGCTGTGGAAGGACCTGCCGCCCTTCCGGCTGGTGCTTGGTCTGTGTCCCACGCTGGCGGTCACCAACTCCGCCAACAACGGCCTGGGCATGGGTGCGGCGGTCATCTTCGTGCTCGTGCTCTCCAACATGATCATTTCCATGGTGCGCGGCATCATCCCCAAGAAAGTGCGCATCGCCTGCTTCATCGTCATCGCGGCCTCGCTGGTGGTGGCGGTGGAACTGCTCATGCAGGCCTATGCCTATCCGCTTTACCAGCAGCTGGGCATCTTCGTGCCGCTCATCGTGGTGAACTGCATCATCCTGGCCCGCGCCGAGGCCTTCGCCGCCAAGAACGGCGTGGCCGCCTCGGTGGCCGACGGCCTGGGCATCGGTCTGGGCTTCACCATGTCGCTGACCTTCCTGGGGTCGCTGCGCGAGATCCTGGGCAACGGCACCTGGTTCGGGCACCCGGTCATGTGGGACGGCTTCCAGCCGTTCGCCATCATGGTGCAGGCCCCCGGCGCCTTCATCTGCCTGGGCCTCATCCTGGCCACCATGAACGTCATCAATGTCTGGCAGGCGCGCCGCAAGGGCGGCCAGGTGGTGGAAACCTCCAGCTGCGGCGGCTGCAAGGCGTGCAGCATGCTCCAGCAGCGTCAGGAACAGTAGCCCGCGGGCTTTCGCAAGGATGCGCGTATGGATATCTTCCAGCTTTTCATCTCGGCCATCTTCGTCAACAACATCGTGCTGGCCCAGTACCTGGGCAACTGCCCCTACCTTGGCTGCTCCAAGGAAAAAGGCGTGGCCCTGGGCATGGGCGGCGCGGTGATCTTCGTCATCATCGTGGCCACGGCCTGCACCTGGCTCATGCAGCGTTACGTGCTGGAGCCCTTTGGCCTGGGCTACCTGCAGACCATCGTCTTCATCGTGGTCATCGCCTCGCTGGTGCAGTTCGTGGAGATGTTCCTCAAGAAGATGGTGCCGCCCCTGTATGCGGCCCTGGGCATCTTCCTGCCGCTGATCACCACCAACTGCGCCGTCATGGGCGTGGCCATCCTGGTGCAGCGCGAGGAATACGACCTGCTCACCTCCGTACTGTACGGCGGGGCCTCGGCCGTGGGCTTCACCCTGGCCCTCCTGCTCATGGCGGGCATCCGCGAGCGGCTGGATACCTGCCGCCTGCCCAAGGCCATGGCCGGGACGCCCATTGCCCTCATCATGGCCGGCCTGATGTCGCTGGCTTTCATGGGCTTCAAGGGCATGGCGCAATAACGCGGACTACGGGCTTTTGACTGCCGCTGGGCGGCAAGGAGAGGCATATATGGTTTTCGTTTCCATCATCACCCTGTTCGGATTGGGGCTCGTGGCCGCCATCCTGCTGTCCATCGCCTCGCGCGTCTTCTACGTCAAGGAAGACCCGCGGGTGGAGGCCGTGCTGGAAGTCCTGCCCGGGGCCAACTGCGGTGGTTGCGGCTTTGCCGGCTGCGAAGGCTACGCCGCGGCCGTGGTCTCCGATCCCGACATCCCGGCCAACAAATGCTGCGCCGGCGGTGCCGATACGGCCATCGCCGTGGGCGAGCTGACCGGCAAGACCGTGGCCGAGGCGGAACCCCTGTTCTCGCTGCGGCGCTGTGACAAGCTGGCCGGCAACGTGGCCCTGCGTTACCAGTACCAGGGCATGCCCTCCTGCGCGGCGGCGGCCATGCTGCGCGGCGGCACCGATACCTGCCACTGGTCCTGCATGGGCTTCGGCGACTGCGTGCAGGTCTGCCCCTTTGACGCCATGCAGGTCAAGGACGGTGTGGTGCGCGTGGACATGTCCCGCTGCACGGGCTGCGGCATGTGCGTGTCGGCCTGCCCGCGCGGGGTGCTGGAGCTGGTGCCGCGCCGCCATCGTGTGGCCGTGTTCTGCAATACGCGCGACAAGCTGCGTGCCGTGACCGAAGTCTGCGACGCGGGCTGCATCAATTGCGGCCGCTGCGCCAAGGCCTGTCCGGCCAAGGCCGTGAGCAACGTGGCCGGGCGCATGGTGGTGGACCAGATCAAGTGTGTATCTTACGGGCCCGATTGCGGTGAGGCCTGCGTGGAGGCCTGTGCCCGCCACATCCTGCGCCGAACCTGCCCCACGGGCATCGAGGCCGCCAATGTGGCCAGGATGAAGGATGACAGCGATGGCGACGGCGCTGCTGGGGGCGGCACCGTGCCTGTGACCGGAAAGAATGACCGCCCCGCACAGGAGAACTGCAATGCCTAAGACCTCTCGCCGAGATTTTTTGCGCTGGACGCTGGCCGGCAGCGGCCTGCTGCTGGCCGGTGCGGCCTCCGTCCTGGAGCCCGCGCCCGCCCGGGCCGTGACGCGCCTTGGCGCACCCGCGCAGCAGACGGCCCTGTTCATGGGCACCATGGTGAGCATCACCGTGGCCTGTTCCTCGTCCACTCAGGCCCACGATGCCATGGATCTGGCCTTTGCCGAGGGGCGCCGTCTGGAAGCCCTGCTGACCCGGCATGACGCGGCGGCCCCCCTGGGCGTGCTCAACAGCCAGGGCAGCCTGCGTGACGTTCCGCCCGAGCTGCTCAATGTCTGGCAGCGGGCCCACGGCATCTGCCACCTGACCGGCGGCGCCTTCGATGCCACGGTCCTGCCCCTGGTGCGCCTGCTGGAGAGCCGCAGCAATCCCGAAGGCGAGCTGGAGCTGCCCGAGAGCGACCTGCGCGAGGCCCTGGCCCTGGTGGATACCGAGGCCGTGTACGCCGGTCGCGACGGGATGCGTCTGGAACGGCAGGGCATGGGCCTGACCCTGGACGGTATCGCCAAGGGGCATATCGTGGATGCCATGTCCGCCGTGCTGCTGCGCGCGGGCTGCGAGAACCATCTCATCAATGCCGGCGGCGACATCCTGGCGCGCGGCCACAAGGCCCCGGGCGTGTTCTGGCGCGTGGCCGTGGAAGATCCGGAAAAGCGCGGCCATTACCCGCAGGTGCTGGAGCTGTACAATCAGGCCATTGCCACGTCCGGCGGCTATGAGATGCACTATGATGCCGAGGGGCGCCATCATCACCTGCTGGACCCGTCCACCGGGCGCAGCCCTGTGCTGGGCAGCATGAGCGTGCTGGCCGCCACCTGCATGCAGGCCGATGCGCTGGCCACCGGTCTGTCCGTCCTGCCCGCCGGGGAAGCCCTGACGCTGGCCGACAGCCTTTCGGGCTGCGCCTGCGGCCTGCTGCGTCGGGACGGCCGTTTGCAGGTCTCCCGCCGCTGGCCTGCGGAAGCCTGATACTGATCGTTCATGGATGCAAAAAGCCCGTCCCCTGGGGGGACGGGCTTTTTCCGTTTCCGGCACCGGCCGTTCCTGTTCCCCATCCCGGAAAGCCCGCTCTCCGCGATCTGCTGCGGTATCCTGCCGCCGGGCCTCAAAAGAGGGTCGGCAAAAGGAGGCAGGAGGGGAGGAAAAACAACGTCCGGGACGTCTTTCGGCCGCCGGCGGCCATCCGGGGGGAGCTATCTGGTCCGTCGCCGCATCCGGCGGCTGCCGCAAGGCATGAAAAAAGGGAGGACGTCGTCCTCCCTTTTTGTTTGTCGTGGGTGCGGGATCTAGCGGCTCCACTTGAAGGTGAAGACCTGCTCGGTATCGGGGTGCAGGCTCAGATGCACGGGGCAGGTGTGGGCGGCCCGTTCGATCATGGTCTTTTCCTTTTCGGAGAACTCACGGTCGGGCATGTTGAAGATGATCTCGATCTTGCCGATGCGGCGCGGGTTGGCGCTCATGGTCTTGCTGATCTCGATGGTGGTGCCGGTCACGTCCACGCCGTGGTTCCGGCCGTAGATGCCGATGATGGTCATGGCGCAGGCGGCCAGGGCCGTGGCGCAAAGGTCGGTGGGGCAGAAGGCCTCGCCCTTGCCGTTGTTGTCCTTGGGGGCGTCGGTGACGAGCACGGTACCGCTCTGTTGGTGCACGCATTCCACGCGCAGGTCGCCGAGATATTTGGCGGTGATGTCTGCCATGAGGGAACTCCTTTTTTTGCCCCAGAATGCCCTGTCCGCTCCCCGGACGCAAGAGGTATGTCCGTGTCAGGAGAAACGCTTTCGTGCCTTCTGGGGG
This sequence comes from Desulfovibrio sp. SGI.133, assembly GCF_050313955.1. Classification (NCBI taxonomy): domain Bacteria; kingdom Pseudomonadati; phylum Thermodesulfobacteriota; class Desulfovibrionia; order Desulfovibrionales; family Desulfovibrionaceae; genus Desulfovibrio; species Desulfovibrio sp. SGI.133. Next base: position 239,131 of record NZ_JBNPMK010000003.1, read on the forward strand.
CCTTGTGGCGTTATGCCGGGCTATGTTCGGGATGCCGGACCGTTCCGGCCATGAAAAAAGGGGAGGCGGCTGCCTCCCCTCTACGTTCCGGAACAGCTGGATCGTCCGCTGTCTTAATCGTTGGCCAGACGGGCGGCGTCGGCGCGACGGCGCATGCGGGCCACGCGTTCACGCAGACCGGCGCGGTAGGCGTCCAGATCCTCGATGCGGGCGCGGGCCACGCCGCTTTCCATGGCGGCACGGGCCACGGCGGGCGTCACCCATTCGATGATGCGCGGATCCAGCGGGCTGGGGATGATGTAATCGGGGCCGAAGCTGAACTTCTTGCCGCCGTAGGCCTTGCTCACTTCTTCGGGCACGTCTTCGCGGGCCAGCATGGCCAGGGCCTCGGCAGCGGCCAGCTTCATGGCTTCGTTGATCTCCGTGGCCTGCACGTCCAGGGCGCCGCGGAAGATGAAGGGGAAGCCGGACACGTTGTTGATCTGGTTGGGGCAGTCGGAGCGTCCGGTGCCCATGAGCAGGTCGTCACGGGCGGCCTTGGCTTCGGCGTAGGTGATCTCGGGCACGGGGTTGGCGCAGGCAAAGATCACGGGATGCGAGGCCATGCTGCGCACCATGTCCTGCGTGACCAGACCGGGCTTGGACAGGCCCAGGAACACATGGGCGCCCTGCATGGCTTCGGCCAGGGTGGCGTCCTTTTCCTGCGCGAAGGCGGCCTTGGTGGGATGCAGCTTGTCCTGGCGGCCCTTGTGGATCAGGCCCTTGCTGTCGAACATCCAGATGTTCTCGCGCTTGACGCCCAGGCTGACGTAGAAGTTGGCGCAGGCGATGCCGGCGGCACCGGCGCCCACCACCACGACCTTCATGTCTTCCATCTTGCGGCCGGCGATGTGGGCCGCGTTGATGAGGCCCGCGCCGGAGATGACGGCGGTGCCGTGCTGGTCGTCATGGAAGACGGGGATGTTCATGATCTCCTTGAGCTTCTGTTCGATGTAGAAGCACTCGGGGGCCTTGATGTCTTCCAGGTTGATGCCGCCGAAGGTGGGCTCCAGGGTCTTGACCACGTTGATGAGCTCGTCGGGATCGGTGGTGGCCAGCTCCAGGTCGAAGACGTCCACGTCGGCGAACATCTTGAAGAGCATGCCCTTGCCTTCCATGACGGGCTTGCCCGCCAGGGGGCCGATGTTGCCCAGGCCCAGCACGGCCGTGCCGTTGCTGACCACGGCCACCAGATTGCTGCGGGCGGTGAGGCTGGCCGCGGCGGCGGGATCGGCCTCGATGGCGCGGCAGGCGTCGGCCACGCCGGGCGAGTAGGCCAGGGTCAGGTCGTCCTGGGTCTCGCCCCGCTTGGAGGGCAGCACTTCCACCTTACCGGGGCGGGGCTCCGCATGATATTTCCAGACATCTTCCTTGGTATAGCTCATAGTATCCTCTGCTGCTCGGCTGGAGCGGTGAGATAGTGAAAAACGGGCCCTGACCGGCGCGTGGACAGCGTTCTTCTGTTTGCATGGCTCCTTGGTCGGAGCGGGGAGGAACGCGCCTTCTCGCGCCATGACGGGCGTTTTCGGCCCCGGGCCGCGGGACATGGTTGTATGCCATGCGGTCGCCCGGCCAACACATGAGTATAAAAATCCGTTGCCGCTTTCGCAAGTGCGGGCAGGGGGGCGGACGTGGCTGGTTCCGGGGGGAAGGAGGGACCCTTGGCCGGCGCACAAGGGGCCCTCCTTCCCCCCGGGCCCCCCATCCTCCCCCCAACGCGCTTTTTTCAGAAGGATGGACAGGTGGTGTGGCGCGGCAGGATGCGCGCCTCTGATGGTCCCCCGGTACTGTGGGAGAGGGGCAATGGAAAATATGGCGGGATGCCCGCTACTTCCGCAGGATGTAGGGAGTAGGTCACCTATGGAGCGGGGACGGGAAGAGGACGACCGATGTCCCTAGGTGCGCCGTTTGGTTCCGGCATGCGGGGCGGCCATCAGCAGGGCAGGGGAGGAGCGCCGTCGGACGGGCTCCTTGTGCGGGGACTTGGAAGGCCGGAGAGGACATGAGGGGAAGGGGAGTTTTTCCGCTGGAGATGGCCGGAGGCGGCCCCGGGGCTTGCCCGTCATGACGCAGGTCGCTCCGGGCATCGGCAGCGGTGATGGCGCCCCCTTCCCCCTATGGTAAAAGAACTGTCTAGCCGATCCATTCCTGGCCGGTGGCCATGTCCATGATGACGAATTCCGTGCCGCCGTCCTTGGCGGCCACGCGGTATTCCAGCTTTTCGGCTACCCGGTTGGGCAGCTCGCCGCTCTGGTCGAAGGTCAGCACCCGGCAGGAGAAGCCGTCGTGATAGTCGCTGACGGGGATCTCGCGGGAAGAGGCCACGATGATCTCGTCACCCACCTGACAGGTGCGGGCCGCGGCGCCGTTGAGGCAGACCACGCCGCTGCCGCGCGGGCCGGGCAGCACATAGGTCTCGATGCGGGAACCGCTGTGCTTGTTCCAGATATAGACGTATTCCAGCGGCAACAGGCGGGCCGCTTCGAGAATGTCGGTGTCGATGGTGATGGAGCCGTGGTAGTTGAGCTTGGATTCCGTGACCACGATACCGTGCAGCTTGGCGCCTACGACGCGGATGGTGCCCTGCCCCTGGGGCTGGACACCCACCAGCATGCGGGTGACTTCCTTTCTTTCCATGTCGTTCTCTTTGGGTGGCCTGTCCGTCATGCGGCAGCGCGTACCGGCGGGCAGGGTCTGGAGGAGCCGTCAGGCTCCTTGTGGGCGGTTTTGAAGGATGGGGAGCATGAAGGGGGAAGGGAACTTCTCCAGCGGAAAACGTTCCCTTCCCCCCTCATATCATTTCATCGTCATCATTTTCGTCTAGCACTGGACGATGCGCACATCGCCGCGGGTCTCGTTGGCGCGGCGGCGGAAGCGCTGGCGGCGGTCCTCACCGTCCACCTGGTTGGCCAGCCATTCCAGCACGTGCAGCACGGGGTGCTTTTCCTTGAGCTGGATGAGGCAGCGGGCGATGCCGATCTTGCAGGAGGGGCAGCCCACCAGGATGGGCCCGGCGTAGCAGGCGCCGGTCTGCGGCTGGGGCTCGAAGGCCTTGGCCAGGCGTTCCTTTTTGCGGGCGCGCAGCAGGTTGTAGATGGTGGGGGAGGTCACGGCGCCCATGCCGGACTCGCCGCAGCAGCCGGGGATGGTGGAGACCTTGACCTTGCAGAGCTGTTCCAGGGCGCCGGTGAGCTGGGCCTGTCCCTTGAGGGTGGGCACGCCCGCCCATTCGCAGTGGCAGGCCGCGTGGTAGAGCACATTGGTGCCGGGGGCCACCGGGGCTTCCATGCCCTCGTGCTGGAGCAGGGGCAGGACGATCTGGCTCACGTCCTTCTGTTCCAGCTGCGGGAACTGCTCGTTGAGCTTCATGCGGGCCAGGCTGTCACGGCAGGAACCGCAGGCCGTGGCCAGATAGCGCACATCGAAGCCCTGCTTGATGAGGTTGCGCAGCATGGAGGCCAGATACTGGCGGTTCTGGGCCATGTTGTCTTCGTATTCGGTATCCATGCCCGCGGCCAGCAGGGGATAGCCGCAGCACAAATGACGCGGCGGCACAGCCACGGCGTAGCCGGTGTGCAGCAGCAGCATGATGGCGGCCAGGCCGATGCGGTCATAGAAGAGCGAACCGCCGCAGCCGGGGAAGTAGAGCACGCAGGGCATGCCCGGCGTCACTTCCTTGGGCGCGAACACGGAACCGCGGTGCAGGCGCAGGGATTCGTACAGGTTGGTGTAGCCCATCTTGGGGCCGCTGCCCGCAAAGATGGGGCTCTGCATGCGCTTCTTCCACACGGAGGGCACCACGCCCAGCAGCTTGTTCTGCACCTTCTGGCCCAGCGAGGCCATCTTGGCCGCCTTGGGCACGCGGGACGACACGTCATGCACCAGCCATTCCAGGGCACGCTTCTTGATGGGATGACCGCCGGCGTTCTCGTGTTCCAGCAGGGAACGCAGGGTCAGGGCCACTTCACCGGACGGGATCTTGACCGGGCAGTTGGCCAGGCAGCGGCCACAGGCCGTGCAGTGTTCCACCAGGTCGCGCAGCCAGCGCAGCAGGTTGTCGTCGATGGCGCCCTTGTTGACCTGCGAGTAATAGACGGCTTCCAGCAGCATGCCCAGCACCATGTTCTTGTTGCGGGGATGGTACTGCATGGAGCGCTCGGGGTAGCACATGGAGCAGACCTGTTTGCACTTGCCGCAGCGGGTGCAGACCTGCACCGTGGACAGCAGGCTGATGAGCTTTTCCTTGTCCGGCAGACCGCTGGCGTGGATGTCGTTGATGAGCCGGTTGAAGGAGAAGGTGAAGGGACGCACGGGCAGCTCGCGATGCACCAGCTTGGCCGGGTTCATGACGTCGCGGGGGTCCACGCGCTCTTTGAAGGCGCGCAGGGCGTCCATCTTGCTCTTGCCGAGGAAGGAGATCTTGGTGATGCCGATGCCGTGCTCACCGGAGACCTCGCCGCCCATTTCCTGGCATTCGGCCATGACGCGGGCCGCGGTCTCTTCGGCTTCTTCCAGCATGTGGGCGTCGTTGGAGTTGACCGGGATGTTCACATGGCAGTTGCCGTCACCGGCATGCATGTGGCTGGCCACCACGATGCGGCTGGCTTCCATGTAATCGCGGATCTTGCCGATCTTCTTGTCCAGATGGGCGTACTTCTGGCCCATGCCGGCCAAAAAGGCCTCGGCGCGCTTCCAGAGCTCGGTATCGGAAAGCTCGGCCTGCGGATTGTCGCCGGACGCCACCTTGGAGGCAAAGGAGAATTCACGGTTGAATTCCTTGTCTTCCATGGGGAAACCGGGCAGGCGCCCCACTTCCTGCAGGGCGTAGCGGTAGGCTTGGGCCGTGCATTCCAGGTTGAGCTGCTCGAGGAAGAGGGCGAAGTCCGGGATGCGGTCCATGGGGATGACCACGTCCTCGTTGAGCTTGAAGCCGGAGGTACGCTTGGCGATGGCCGACAGGCGGTGCCGGTCTTCCCAGAAGCGTTCGCCTTCCTTGTCGTCCTGGGCCACGATGATGTCCACGTTGTCCTGTTCTTCCACCACGCAGACGATATCGTTGACGCACTTGTCCAGCAGGTAGGGATCGTCGCCGTCCACCTGGAGGATGATGACCGAGATGGGCAGGCCCTCGTACTTCTGGGACTTGCGCTTGTACTCGATGGCCTGCACGTACTTGGCGTTGAATTCTTCCAGGGCGGACAGGTGGGCGTAGTCGCCTTCCTGGCGGATACGGTTGCGCAGGCCCACCAGCTCGCGCACCACCACGGCGGCGGGGTGCATGGAGCGGCCGAAGAATTCCAGCACCATGACGCGCTTGAACTTGGGCTTGGGATGGATGATGAAGCAGGCCTCGGTGATGATGCCGTCCACGCCTTCCTTCTGCATGCCGGGCAGGCCGCCCAGGGCCTTGTTGGTCACGTCCTTGCCCAGACCGGGCAGGCGGATCTCGTCGCCGCGCAGGTGGATGACGTTGCGCACGCCGCCGCTGATGTCCTTGACCACGAACACGGCCGTTTCTTCAGGCAGGATCTTGTGGCGGGGATGGTTCTCGCGTTCCACGCTGATGATCTCGCCCGTGGGGGTGACCATGCGCCACCAGAGCAGGTTGTCCAGGGTGGTGCCGTATTCGAAGGCGCTGGGGCCGCCGGCGTTCTCGGAGACGTTGCCGCCGATGGACGAGGCCTGTTTGGAGGCCGGGTCCACGGAGAAGAGCGCCCCGGCCGCGTCCACGGCCTTGATGACGTTCTGGGTGATGGCGCCGGCTTCCACGGTGACGGTCATATTTTCAAGGTCGATGGGGCCGATCTTGGTCAGACGGGTGAGGCTGACGATGACCGTACGCTTGCGGGCCGGCACGGCGCCGCCGGTCATGCCGGAGCCGCCGCCGCGCGGGATGAGGGCGAACTTCATGTCATTGGCCAGCTTCACCAGGGCAGCCACCTGCTCGGCGCTGTCGGGCTCCACCACCAGCAGGGGCAGTTCCATGCGCAGGTCCGTGGCGTCCGTGGCCGAGGCCACCAGGGCGGAGGGCGAGGAAAGGATGCACTCGCCGGGCAGGATGTTGCGCAGGGCGGAGATCAGCTCTTCGCGGAAGCTGCGTTCGGCCTCGTAAGCGGACCAGAACATGGTGATGCCTTCGCCGATGGCGTTGGCGAAATAGTGGGCCAGGGCCATGGATTCCCGTTCGAAGCGGGCGTGCACGCTGTTGCGCACGGTCTCCACGTTGATGAAGGGATTGTAGGCCACCAGGAACAGTTCTTCGGCAATGGCAATGGCCAGATGCCGCACAGACTCGGGCCACTCCGCGAAGTCGTCGATATTGATACGCAGGATGCGGTTGACCACATAGTCAGGTGAGATGGATATGTGCGGACCCTTATGAGCCATGGCGTAGGTACCTCGTTGTCTTCTGCATTTTCCTTGTGCGCGGGCCTGGGCGGGCCGGATGCACAAGTGGAGAAACCTTGTTTTTTACTGCGATTTTCCGCGTAAGGCAAGCATGGCCCCATACTGGGGCTGCTGTCTTCACCAGGCAGGGAAAAAGCGTCAGGAACGATTCCTGTCATGCCTGTCATGCCTTGTCCTCTTTACATTTTCTCGAACTTGAAAGATGCTGTGCGCCACACCTGATCCCCGGAAAGGAGACTCCACATGCTGCTCAAGCTGCAATGGCTTACAGATATTTTTGACTGGCTGCACCATAATTGGGAGCGTACCCACGTCCAGCGCAAGGTGGCGCTGGTCATCTTTTGGATCTACGTGGCGGCCCTGTGCTGCGTGGAGCTCAAACGCCAGGGCATGCTGCCGCCCGCACTGGCCCAGCTGACGCCCCACAGCCATTTCAGCGCCATCCAGCTGGCCTTCACCTTGATCCTGGGCCTGGAGGTCATGAGCCTGATCTTCATCATCTCCACGTCCTTTTCGCGGTCCGTGGGCAAGCAGTTCGAGATCCTGGCGCTGATCCTGCTGCGCAATGCCTTCAAGGAACTGGCGCATCTGCCCGAGCCGGTGAGCATCGCCGGCAACCTCGATCCCGTCATCCATATCGCGGTCACGGCGATGGGGGCCCTGGGCATCTTCGTGGCCCTGGGCATCTACGGGAAGCTGGCCTCCAGCTATGCCTACATCCAGAGCCCGGAGATGCGCATGCGCTTCGTCATCAGCAAAAAGCTGCTTTCGCTGACGCTGTTCGTCATCTTTTTGGGCATCGGCATCCGGGATGCCTGGATCCACATCCACACCGGCGAGGACATGCGCTTTTTCGAGACCATCTATACGGTGCTGATCTTCGCCGACATCGCGCTGGTCCTCATCTCGCAGCGCTACATGCCGTCCTTCCATGCGGTGTTCCGCAACTCCGGTTTCGTCATCGGCACGCTGATGATGCGCCTGGCCCTTTCGGCCACCCCGCCGTGGGACACGGCCGCCAGCCTGTTCGCGGCCGCCTACGTGCTGGCCCTGACCTGGGCCACCAGATACTTCCGGCCCGCGGCCCTGCGCGGCCCCCAGCTGCCAGCCTCGTCCCGCGAGACGGAGCATCTGCCCCCGTCCTACGGCAAGATGCCGGAGCCCGCGGAAGCGCGAGAGGGCGTGCTCTACGGCAAGCCGCATCTGGAAGCCTGGCGGCAGCGCCGCAAGATCCGGGAGGCGGCCCTGCCCGTGGCGCGGGAAGAATGCGTGTTCGGCGCTGCGGAACGCCGGGCCCGGCGCACGATGCCCCGTCCTCCGGCCGGAAAGAAGAAAGCCGCCAGCTGACGGACCGGTCGGGATGGCGGCTGGCATCGGCCAGCGAGCGCTTCTCCGGCTCCGGTGCCGTCCTGTCGTGATGCATAAAAAAAGGCCACCCTGCGGGGTGGCCTTTTTACGTCCGTACAAAAGCGGTTTATTCGTCGCCCACCTTGAGGGCGGCCAGGAAGGCTTCCTGCGGCAGCTCCACGTTGCCCATGCGCTTCATGCGCTTTTTGCCTTCCTTCTGCTTTTCCAGCAGCTTGCGCTTACGGGTGATGTCACCGCCGTAGCACTTGGCGGTCACGTCCTTGCGGAAGGCGGACACGGTTTCGCGGGCGATGATCTTTTGGCCGATGGCCGCCTGGATGGCCACCTGGAAGAGCTGGCGCGGGATGGTGCGCTTGAGCTTGAGGGCCAGCGAGCGGCCATAGGTATAGGCGCGGTCGCGGTGCACGATGACGGCCAGGGCGTCCACGGGCTCGCTGTTGAGCAGGATGTCCAGACGCACCAGATCGGACTCGCGGTAGTCGATGGGCTGGTAGTCCATGCTGGCGTAGCCGCGCGTGCAGGACTTGAGCCGGTCGAAGAAGTCATAGACGATCTCGGCGAAGGGCAGCTCGTAGGTCACCACCACGCGGTTGGCGGCCAGGTAGTGCAGGTTCTTCTGGGTGCCGCGCTTGTCCTCGCAAAGCTTCATGACGTTGCCCACGTATTCGTTGGGCACGTGGATGTCCATGCTCACATAGGGCTCGTAGAGGGCCTTGATCTTGGTGGAGTCGGGCAGGTGGGCCGGATTGTCGATCTCCAGCGTCTTGCCGTCGGTGGTGTCCACCCGGTAGATGACCGAGGGCGCCGTGGCGATGAGGTCCACCTCGAATTCGCGTTCCAGGCGTTCCTGGATGATCTCCATGTGCAGCAGGCCGAGGAAGCCGCAGCGGAAGCCGAAGCCCAGGGCCTGGGAGGTCTCGGGCTCGAAGCTGAAGGCGGCGTCGTTGAGCTGGAGCTTTTCCAGCGCGGCCTTGAGGTTCTCGTAATCGTCGGATTCCGAGGGATAGAGGCCGCAGAACACCATGGGCTTCACTTCCTTGAAGCCGGGCACGGGCTCGGTGGCCGGATTGGCCACCAGGGTGATGGTATCGCCCACGCGGGCATCGCCCAGGGACTTGATGCTGCCGCAAAGGAAGCCCACCTCACCGGCGTGCAGTTCCTTCACGTCCGTGGCCTCGGGCGAGAACACGCCCAGGCGCAGCACTTCATACTCCTTGCCGGTGCTCATGAGGCGCACCATGTCGCCCAGCTTCACCCGGCCGTCCACCACGCGGAAGAGCACCACGACACCCTGGTAGCTGTCGTACCAGGAGTCGAAGATCAGAGCCTTGAGGGGGGCGTCCAGATCGCCGCCCGGGGCGGGCAGACGGTTGACGATGGCTTCCAGCACGGCGTCCACGCCCAGACCGGTCTTGGCGGACACGGGCAGGGCGTCGGTGCAGTCCAGGCCGATGGCTTCCTCGATCTCTTCCTTGACGCGGTCCACCTCGGCGCTGGGCAGGTCGATCTTGTTCAGCACGGGCACGATCTCGTGGTCGTGGTCCAGGGCCAGATAGACGTTGGCCAGGGTCTGGGCCTCCACGCCCTGGGTGGCGTCCACCACCAGCAGCGCGCCTTCGCAGGCGGCCAGGGAGCGCGACACTTCGTAGTTGAAGTCCACGTGTCCGGGCGTGTCGATGAGGTTCAGCTCATATTCCTCTCCGTTGGCAGCCACATAGGGGATGCGCACGGTCTGCGCCTTGATGGTGATGCCGCGCTCGCGTTCCAGATCCATCTTGTCCAGATACTGCTGGCGGGCCTCGCGCTGGCTGACGACCTTGGTCAGCTCAAGGATACGGTCGGCAAGGGTGGACTTGCCGTGGTCGATATGGGCGATGATGCAGAAATTGCGAATATGATCCAGACTGGGCATGGGACTCGTGACTGTGACCGCGTCGAAAGCCGCGGGAAGAGGTGGAGGCAGAGCCGTGGCCCTGCCGGAAAAGTGCAATATTATATCGGCAAGCGGCTGCAAAGTCCATGCCCCAGCAGCACGCGGTATAGGGAGGAGAGGGAGAACGCAGAGGAATGGCCGCCATGGAGCGGAAAGGGCGGCCACATGGCTGTCATGACCGTAATCGGGAAGGATGTGACGGTGGGTCGTCAGCAATGGCTGTCAGTCCTCCCGTCTGTCCAGTTCCGTCCCCAGCTTGTTGCCCAGCAGCCCCATAATGATGCCGCTGATGATGCCCACGGGGAGGGTGCCCGCTATGGCCCAGCCACCTGTGGCGATACCGATTCTGCTGCCCCAGAAGGCCCCGGCGAGAAGACCGATGAGCAGGCCTATCTTGGTGAAGCGTTTTTTGTAGACCCGTTTCATGTATTTGCCTCAAGCTATGGAATCCTTTTTCCGTTAAATAATAGAAAAAGGATATGCTGCATAGCTATGGGCAAGAAGGGCACATCCGCTAAAAGACGCGAAAAGAGGCCGGAAGTTTCCTTCCGGCCCCTTTGTTTATCGGATCAGGGAGGCGCTAGCGCAACTGGGCCACATGCAGGCGCTCGACGGCGCGCTGCAGAGCGGCTTCCGCTCTGGCATGGTCCACATCATCGGCCTGGCTGGCCAGACGCTTTTCGGCGCGCTCCTTGGCGGCCTGGGCGCGGGCGGTGTCGATATCTTCGGCCAGTTCGGCCGATTCCGCCAGCACGGTCAGGACCTTGTTGTTCACATCGGCAAAGCCGCCGGAGATGAACACGTTGTGCTGCTTGCCGCCTTCAGTATAGCGCAGGTTGCCAATCTTGAGGGCAGAGAGCAGGGAGACGTGATGCGGCAGCACGCCAAACTCACCCATGACGCCGGGGCACACGGCCATTTCCACCTGAGCGCTGACAACGGTCTTGTCAGGTGTCACCACTTCCAGTTGCAGCATGCTCATGGGCGCTCCTTACTTAGCTTCCTGCTGGATGCGGGCTTCGTACTTGGCCACGGCCTGGTCGATGCTGCCCAGCATGTAGAAGTCGGATTCGGCGAGATGGTCGTACTTGCCTTCCAGGATGCCCTTGAAGCCCTTGATGGTGTCTTCCAGCTTCACATACTGGCCGGGGGTACCGGTGAAGGTTTCGGCCACGTGGAAGGGCTGGGACAGGAAGCGCTGGATACGACGCGCACGGGCAACGGTGAGCTTGTCTTCGTCAGACAGTTCGTCCATACCCAGAATGGCGATGATATCCTGCAGTTCCTTGTACTTCTGCAGCACCATCTGCACCTGACGGGCCACGCTGTAGTGCTCTTCACCCACGACGTTGGGGTCGAGGATGCGGGAGGTGGAGTCCAGCGGGTCCACGGCGGGGTAGATACCCAGTTCGGCGATCTGACGGGAAAGCACGAGCGTACCGTCCAGATGCGAGAACGTGGTAGCCGGGGCGGGGTCGGTCAAGTCGTCAGCGGGCACGTAAACGGCCTGCACAGAGGTGATCGAACCCTTGTTGGTGGAGGTGATGCGTTCCTGCAGGGCACCCAGGTCAGTACCCAGGGTGGGCTGGTAACCCACGGCCGAGGGCATGCGGCCCAGCAGAGCGGACACTTCCGAACCGGCCTGCGTGAAGCGGAAGATGTTGTCGATGAAGAGCAACACGTCCTGGTTTTCTTCGTCGCGGAAGTATTCAGCGCAGGCAAGGGCGGTCAGGGCCACGCGGGCACGGGCTCCCGGAGGCTCGTTCATCTGGCCGTAAACCAGCGTAGCGCGCTCCAGAACACCGGCTTCTTTCAGTTCGTTATACAGGTCATTGCCTTCACGGGTACGTTCACCCACGCCGGCGAACACCGAAGAGCCGCCGTGCTGCTTGGCAATGTTGTTGATCATTTCCATCAGGATAACGGTCTTGCCCACGCCGGCGCCGCCGAACAGACCCATCTTGCCGCCCTTGGGGAAGGGCACGAGCAGGTCCACGACCTTGATGCCGGTTTCAAGCAGTTCCACCTTGGTGTTCTGCTCGGTGAACTCGGGGGCGGGACGGTGGATGGGGTAGTACTTCTCAGCGTTGACCGGGCCCATTTCGTCCACGGGACGGCCGATAACGTTGAGGATACGTCCCACAGCCGCCTTGCCCACGGGCACCATGATGGGGTTGCCCGTATCCACAACTTCCATGCCGCGCACCAGACCTTCGGTGGCGTCCATGGCGATGGTACGCACCACGTTATCACCGAGGTGCTGGGCCACTTCACAGACGAGGTCAGGCGCGTCGCTGTTGTTGGGGTTTTTGATTTCCAGGGCGGTCAGGATATCAGGCAGGTGTCCGTCGCTGAACTCAACGTCCACGACGGCGCCGATAACCTGGACGATTTTACCAATGTTTTTGCTCATGCTTGGCTCCTGTTACCCGTTCAGCGCTTCTGCGCCGCCGACGATGTCGATGAGTTCGCTGGTGATGGAAGCCTGCCGTGTCTTGTTGTAGAGCAGGGTCAACGTATTGATCATCTCGTTACAGTTACGCGTCGCGTTGTCCATAGCGGCCATGCGCGCAGCGTGTTCACTGGCAGACGTATCCAGCATTCCCCGGTAGACCTGAACCTTGATGTAGCGGGGGAGCAGCTCGGCCAGAAGGGCTTCTTCCTGCGGTTCGTAAACGTACTCGCAGTGGGCGGCTTCTTCCTGACCTTCTTCCGCTTCCGCCTCAGGGGCAGCCAGGGGCAGCAGGCTCAGTGTGCGCGGGGGCTGATGCCCCATGGACACAAACTCGCCGTACACCATCCAGACTTCATCAAAAGCAAAGGTTTCGTAGCCGTGAATGACTTCCTGCGCGATGGAGCTGGCCAGCGAAAAGTCCAGGCTGCCCATACGGTCACCGTAGGAGACCGAGATGTCGTAGCCGGCCTTGCGCACAGCGTCGCGTCCTTTGCGGCCCATGCAGGCGAAGGTGACCTTCATACCGGCATTGGTTTTTTCAGCAGCGAGCTTCAGGGCCGTGGTGATGATGTTGCCGTTGAAGCTGCCGCACAGACCACGATCGGACGTGACCAGCACGATGGCGCAGTTTTTCTTTTCCTCATGCTCGGCCAGCAGCGGATGGGCAGTGCCCTCCACCTTGCGGGCAAGCTCGGCCAGAACCTGGCGATACTTGCCGGCATACGGCCGGAAGCGTTCGATGCGGGCCTGCGCGCCGCGCAGTTTCGCCGAGGCCACCATGTTCATGGCCTTGGTGATCTGCTTGGTCTTGCCGACCCCCACGATTTTCATTTTTACGTCTTTGAGTGAAGGCATATGGGTATCCCCCGGCGTTAAGCCTGGTAGCCCTGCTTGAAGGCGGTAATCGCCTCGTTCAGCGCCTTTTCCACAGCTTCATCAATGACTTTCTTATCCTTGATGGCGTCCAGCACGTCCTTGCGGGTATCGCGCATGAAGGCCAGCATTTCACTTTCAAAGCGACGGATCTGATCCACCGGCACGTCGTCCATGTAGCCGCGGGTAGCGGCGTAGATGGAAGCCACCTGTTCCTGGGCGGGCATGGGCTGGTACTGGGGCTGCTTCAGCAGTTCCACCAGACGGGCGCCGCGTTCCAGTTTGGCCTTGGTGGCCTTGTCCAGGTCGGAACCGAACTGGGCGAAAGCGGCCAGTTCGCGGTACTGGGCCAGGTCCAGACGCATGGTACCGGCAACCTGTTTCATGGCCTTGATCTGAGCGGCGCCACCCACGCGGGACACGGACAGACCCACGTTAATGGCCGGACGCACACCGGCGTTGAACAGGTTGGGTTCCAGGTACACCTGACCGTCGGTGATGGAGATCACGTTGGTCGGGATGTAGGCGGACACGTCACCGGCCTGCGTTTCGATGATGGGCAGGGCGGTCAGGGAACCGGCACCGAGCTTGTCGCTCACCTTAGCAGCGCGTTCCAGCAGGCGGGAGTGCAGGTAGAACACGTCGCCGGGGAAAGCTTCACGTCCGGGAGGACGACGGAGCAGCAGGGACATCTGGCGATAACCCACAGCCTGTTTGGAGAGGTCATCGTAGATGATCAGGGCATGCTTGCCGTTGTCGCGGTAGTACTCGGCCATGGTGCAACCGGTGTAAGCCGCGATGTACTGCAAGGGAGCCGGGTCGGAAGCGGTGGCCGAGATGATGGTGGTGTATTCCATGGCACCGTGCTTGCGCAGGGTGTCGGCCACCAGGGCGACAGACGCTTTCTTCTGGCCGATGGCCACGTAGAAGCAGTGAATGTCGGTTTCTTTCTGGGCCAGGATGGCGTCGATGCAGACGGCGGTCTTACCGGTCTGACGGTCGCCAATGATCAGTTCACGCTGGCCGCGGCCGATAGGAGTCATGGCGTCGATGGCCTTCAGACCCGTGGGCATGGGCTCATGCACGCTCTTACGCGCGATGATACCAGGGGCCTTGATTTCCACCGGGCGGACTTCTTCGGCTTCGACCGGGCCGAGGCCGTCGATGGGCTGGCCAAGGGGGTTGAGCACGCGGCCCATAACCTTGTCGCCCACAGGCACGGAGAAGATCTTGCCGGTACGCTTGACAGGATCGCCCTCCTTGATGCCCACATCGGAGCCGAGCAGCGCGACACCCACGTTGTCTTCTTCGAGGTTGAGCACCATACCCATGACGCCGCCGGGGAATTCCAGCAGTTCCATGGCCATGGCATTCTGAACCCCGTAGACGCGGGCGATACCGTCACCGACATACAACACGGTGCCGGTTTCGCTCATTTCTACGCGCTGCTCGTAGTTTTTGATTTGATCTTCAATGATCTTGCTTATCTCTTCAGCTTTGATCTGCATGTGCTATTCACCCCTCTTGAATGTCTCCCGAAGGATCGCCAACTGCGCGCGCAGACTTGCGTCCAGCACTCGATCACCAACCTTGAGCACCACGCCCCCAAGGATGGAAGCATCCACATCAAAGGCAAGCTCAATGCTCGCCCCCGCCTTCTTTTCAAGCTCGGCCTTGAGTTCGGCCCGCTTGTTATCCGTAAGCTCCACGGCGGTAGTGAGCGTACCACGGATAATTCCTTTGGCGTCGTCAAGCAACTTGCCATACCAGCCGACAATCTCGCCGAGATAAGCCAGACGCTCTTTGTCGGCCAACAGCAGGCAGAAGTTGCTGACGGTTTTGTCCGCCTTGATTTTCTTAAGCAGCTTGCCCATCACAGCCTTTTTTTCATCGATGCTGATGACCGGGCTTTTCAGCGCGGCGTCCAGCTTCGGCGAGGCGGCAAGCATGTCTCCCAGCGCGGCGAGATCGCTCCCGTAACGCGAGAGGGCCTCATCCCCTTGTTGTTTGCCCAGCGCAAATATGGCGCCGGCATATCTGCGAGCAACTATCGCGTCCGTCAATGGAGCACCACCTTGTTGAGGGAGTTGGTAATGAGCTTTTCATGCTCGGCGGCGGTCAGCTTTTCAGCCAGGACCTTTTCCGCTGCGTCCACAATCTCATCGGCAATGGCGGCGCGCACTTCGGCCAGCATGGCGCGGCCTTCGTTTTCGGCAGTGCGACGAGCCTGTTGCACAATCTGTTCGGCCTGACGCTTGGCTTCTTCGACGACGGCCTGCTTCACGCTTTCGGCCTGAGCGAGGCTTTCATCGAGGATGGCCTTGCGTTCGGACTCAAGGTTGCTGATGCGCTTTTCCACTTCATCCAGGCGCTTCTGGGCTTCAGCGCGGCGGGCTTCCAGATCCTGGAGGTCCTGGCTGATGCGGGCGCGGCGGCCGGAGAAGAACTTGCGGGCCAGACCGCCCACGAAGTACCACAGGATACCGGCGAAGATGATGAAGTTGAGCACACGCCAGCCAAAGTCGCCCCAGCGCGGCGCGTCATGCCCTTCAGAGGCCTGCGCCCCCACGGCGAAAAGCAGCGTAAGCGCAAGGACAGGCACCATAACTCGCGTCAAGCCCAGCCCAGCGTGTTTCCATTTGCTCAAAGCCCACCCCCTTGATTGGGTTTCTCTTGATTCTTTACCCTCGCGGTCCGAAGACCGCCCGAAAAACCACCGAGCTCGCGCGTGGCACAGTGGCAGAAACGGCGTACTAGCCACGCAGCACACGCTCGGCCAGCTGGCCGGAGAGCGTGGCGACCTGACCGCGCAGTTCCTTCAGGGAAGCATCGGCTTCGGCCTGCAGGTTGCGACGGGTCTCGGCAATGATTTCCTGGGCGCGCTTCTGGGCTTCAGCCACCAGGCTGGCCTGTTCGGCGGCGCCGGCTTCGCGGGCCTTTTCGCGGTTCTGGCCTGCATCCTGACGGGCGCGGGTCAGCTGGTTGTCATAGTCGGAAAGGCGCTGTTCGGCCTGGTATTCGTAGGATTCGGATTCGCCGGACATATCGTCCATGACGGCTTTGCGTTTACGGATGATTTCGCGGATGGGGCGAATCAGAAGGAGGTTCAGCACGTACAGTGCAATGAAGAAGTTCACCAACTGGAAAACCAAGGTGATATTAAGGTCCAACATTACCGTATCCTCCCTCTGGACGGTGTGATGTTCAAAGCTTTTATAAAATACCCTCAACAAGGGGTTATGTCAAAGGGTATTGGTGACAAAATTCGCAAAGTCTTCGCATCTGCACAAACAATTTTATGATATTTTTCATATGTTTTCGTAAAAATCAAGTAATTTTAAGCTATTATCTCAAAAAATAAAAAGCGGGATCTCTTGGGAAAAATGCGTGGCCGCAAGGGCGGAAGAAGGTGGAATGAGGCAGGAGCCGTCAATTTTTGGACAGCGGCTCACGCTTCGCGGACTATCCGGGACCTCTCAGACCAGCAGCCACTGCTCCGCATCGTAGCCGGCGGCAGCCAGCCAGCGGGCGGCATCCTCGTCGGCGCCGTGGGCGGTGAGGGCGTTGAGCAGAAAACAGCGTCCCGGCCCGGGCAGGCCGTCCCGGCCGATGACCGGCACGCCGTGCACCTTCTGTCCGATCTTTTTGGGATCGATGTCCACGAAAGCGGCCACCTGCACGCCCCTTTCCCACAGGGGGGCCAGACGGCGGCGGGCCACCTTGCCCGCGCCCAGCAGATAGACCTGCGGGTGCCAGGGGTTGTGGCGCTCCAGCCAGCGGGCCAGCCAGAGGGCGCGCAACTGGTTGTTGGCGGCCTCGCAATAGCGGCTGTCGCTGCGGGTGGTGCGGCGCGGCGGGTCGTTCCAGACCAGCAGCTCCTGCGGCAGTTTGGCCATGCGCACACCGGCATGCAGCCAGCGCAGCCACAACTCCCAGTCCTCGGCGAAAAAGCCGTCGGCATAGCCGCCGTACAGCCGGGGCAATTCGCGCCGGAACATGACCGAGGGATGGCTGACGGGCGTATCGCGAAAACGGTTGCGGCTGATGGCCTCATGATCCAGCAGGCCGTTCTGCCAGTCCACGAAATGGGCAAAGCCGCGCGCGGTCTCGCGGTCGCCGCCAAAATGTACCCGCGTGGCCAGCAGGCCCGTTTCGGGATGTTCCGCCATCCAGGCGGCCTGCAGGGCCAGGCGTTGCGGGTGGCAGACATCATCGGCGTCCATGCGGGCGATGAGCGCGCCCCGGACGGCCTCCAGACCGGCATTGAGCGCGCCGGGCAGGCCCTCATGCGGCCGGTGCAGGACGCGCAGGCAGGGATATTCCGCCGCCAGGGCATCCAGCAGCGCCGCCGTGCCGTCGGTGGAACCGTCATCGACGGCCAGCACCTCGAAGCCCGGTACGGGGGCGTCCGGCGCGGCTTCCTGCCGGGCCAGGGAACGGATGGCCACGCGCAGGGGCTCTTCCCCCTCTGCCGTCAGGGGCAGGGAAGCGCCGTTCCAGACCGGCAGCAGGACGGTCACCAGCGGGCTAGCAGACATGTCTCCTCCCAAAAAACGCACGGGGAGCGCATCAGGCCGCTATGGGCGTGACGCGCTCCCCGTGATGATCAATGACGCAGCAGGGTCCGCACCGCCAGGCACAGTTCCGTGATGCTCTGGCGGGCGTCCAGTTCGTGGTGGGCGGCGTCCCGGTACAGGGGCAGGCGGGCTTCCAGCACCTCGCGCACTTCATCGTCCAGGCTCTTGCCGGTGAGACTGGGGCGCTGGGCCTCCAGCGGATTGCGCCGCAGGCGGGCGGCCAGCACCTCCACGGGGGCGGACAAAAAGAAGACCCGGCCATGTTCGCGCATGTAGCGCCGGTTGGCCTCCGCCAGCACCATGCCGCCGCCGGTGGCCACAACGCCACGTCCCGCCAGCTCCTCACTGGCCAGGCGCAGGGATTCGCTTTCGCGGCTGCGGAAGCCTTCCCAGCCCCAGCGGTCCACCATGGTCGCCACGTCCATGCCCAGACGCTCGCAAAGGTGGTGGTCCGTATCGCAGTAAGGCACGTCCAGCACTTCGGACAGGGCCTTGCCCAGCGTGGTCTTGCCGCAGGCCCGCGGGCCCACAAGGTAGATCAGGGACATGGTGCCTCCTTAGAGGATGCGGTTGCCGTCGGCCGTGATGAGCACCGTGTATTCCCAGCGGATGCCGCCCCATTGCGGATAGTAGAGGCCGGGCTCCACCGTGACTACCATGCCTTCCTGCAGGACCTTGTCGCCGCGACGGCCCAGGCTGGGGGCCTCGTGTGTCTCCAGGCCCACGCCGTGGCCCAGACCGTGGGTGAACCAGGCCTCCACGCCCGCCTTCTCGAACACGCCCCGCGCCAGCGTATAGGCCTCGTGCAGAGGCAGGCCCGGACGCATCTTGTCCAGGGCGGCCTGCTGGGCGTCGCGCACCAGCTTCATGGTCTCGCGGAACTCCTTGTGCGGCGCATCGCCCACCCAGAAGGTGCGCGTCTGGTCGGAGCAATAGCCGTCCACGCGGCAGCCCACGTCCACCAGCACCAGGCCGTTGTCCGGCAGCTTCTTCTCGCCGGGGATGGCGTGGGGCAGGGCCGCGTTCTGGTCCACGGCCACGATGGACGGGAAGGCCAGTTCCGAGGCGCCGTTGTCGCGGAAATATTTTTCGATGGCCCAGGCCAGCTCGGCTTCGCTGCGGCCCGGTTGCAGCTGGCTTTCCTCCAGCCAGCGCAGCATGGCGTGATTGAGGGCGAAGGAACGCTCCAGGGCTTTGATCTCGTCCGCATCCTTGATGACGCGCAGCTCTTCCACCAGGCCGTCGGCGGCCTGCAGATGCGCGCCGCGTCCCACGGCACGGCCCAGCGAGCGGGCGAAATTGAGGCTCACGATCTCCGCCTCCAGGCCCAGGCGGCTGCCGCAACGCCGCATGAGCTGGCCGATCTCCGTGGCCGCATCCGGGCCGTAGATGAGGATATGGTCCTCGTCCCAGAGACGGGCCGCCGCATCCTTGTAGCGAGCGTCCGTGCAGAGCCAGTCCCGCCCGTCCGCGCAGATGACCAGGCGTCCCGCGCTCTCGTTGAGCTGCACGTCATGCAGCTCGAAGCCGGAAAGATAAAAACGGTTGGCAGCGTGGCTTACCAGCAGGGCATCCAGACCGCGGGCGCGCATCAGTTGGCGCAGGCGGTCGCGTCGGGCAGCATAGGGCGTGTTCATGCGAGGTTCCTTTGCAGGGAAGGCAGGGCGGATGCGCGGGGGGAAGGGGGACCTTTTTGGAGAAAGGTCCCCCTTCCCCCCGGACCCCCCAACCCTTCCAAAAACTTTTATTCAGGCCGGTATGGCAGGTCCCCGTCTGGCGGATACAGGGCATGGCATCGTGCGCTGCCGTCGGGCGAGGCTTTGGGGACAAGGTGGCATCTTAGCCGCCGTCCGGCCCGGACGCAATGGCCCGGTTTGTGGAAGAAAATACGGCAGGGATGCCGGGCGGCTCTCTGCCGGAAGCCTATGCGGATGCCGGGCGGCTCTTTGGGGGTCCCGGCTATGTGTCTGAGGAGGGGTGTGGTCAGTCTCCCGGTCTCTTTTCCATGGATCTTTCCCCAAAAAACAAAAAAGCCTGTGTTCCCGCAGGGACACAGGCCGTGAAAGCGCGTTTGGGGAAGGAAGGGGGGAGTTTGAGGGGGGAAGGGAACCGCCTTTGTGCGCTAGCCAAAGGGGTTCCCTTCCCCCCTCAACAAAATCATTGTTGCAGAGCCTGACGCGCTACCGCGGCGCGCAGGCGGGCAGGCCGGCCACCAGATCGGCGTCGGCGGGCAGGAAGGGCAGGTCACGGGCCTGGGCGGGCGTGACCCAGCGCAGCTCCTGACGTTCCCGGGCGCAGGGCGTGCCGTCAAAGGCGGTGACGTGGAAGAAGTGCAGCTGCACGTGCAGGTCGCGCTCGGCATAATCATGCTCCACGATCTGCCAGAGCCGGCAGGCGCGCACGCTGATGCCCAGCTCCTCGCGCAGCTCGCGGCAAAGGGCCTGTTCGGCGGTCTCGCCGGGTTCGAGCTTGCCGCCGGGAAACTCCCAGTAACCGGCCATGGGCTTGCCTTGCGGGCGCAGGGCGGCCAACAGGTGGTCGTCCTGCCAGATGATGCCGCCGGCCACGACGATGGAGGTCATGCCGGATCCCCCATGCTGTCGATATCGGCGCGCTTGGCTTCGATGGCGGCGATCTGCTCTTCCAGGGCGGCCATGTCTTCCATAAGACGCTCGGTCAGGTCGCGCAGCTCGTTGAAGCGCTTGAGCAGCTCGGTGGAGCGGGCGCCGTCGGCGTAGACGGCCGGATCGGCCAGCTGGGTTTCCACGTCGGCCTGCTCGTTCATGGCCTTTTCCAGCTCGCCTTCCAGCGCGGCGTATTTCTGCTGCAGGGGCTTGAGCTCCTTGTGCAGGGCGTTGCGGCGCTCGGCCTGCTCGCGCTTGAGGCGCTTCTGCTCCTCGCGGGAGAGGTTGGCGCGGGGCGCGTTGTCGGGCTTTTCGGCCTTGTTGGAGGCATTGAGGCTGGGGCTGACGCTGCCGCTTTCCAGCGCGGCACGGCGGGCCGTGTCGTAGCTGGCAAAGTCGGGGTAGACGGTGATGCCTTTCTCATCCAGGGCCCAGGCCTCGGCACCCTCCTGAGAGAGCAGCCAGCGGTCGTGGGCCACCATGAGCAGGGTGCCGTCGAATTTTTGCAGGGCCGTGCCCAGGGCCTCGCGGCTTTCGAGGTCCAGATGGTTGGTGGGTTCGTCCAGCAGCAGGAAGTTGCAGCGCTTGAGGAACAGGCTGGCCAGTACCAGACGGCTCTTTTCACCGCCGGAGAGCTTGCTCACCTGCCGGTCGAAGTATTCCTGCCCCAGCAGGAAGAGGCCCAGCACGCTCATGAGCTCTTCTTCGGTGGTGCGGGGGTCGGACAGGCGCCGGATCTCGCCCAGCACGGTGGTGTCCGGGCGCAAGGTGTCCATCTGGTGCTGGGTGTAGTAGCCCAGGCGCATCTGGGGCGCGGTGACCACGTTGCCGCCGCAGCGTTCCAGGGTCCCGGCCAGCAGCTTGAGCAGGGTGGACTTGCCGCAGCCGTTGTGTCCCACCAGCGCCACGCGCTGGCCGTTGTAGAGGGTGAAGGTCAGCGGCGGCCACATCTGCTTGCCGTCCGGGAAGTGGAAGGCCAGATCGGCGGCGGCCAGAGCCACCTTTTCCATGTGCGGGGCTTCGGGCCAGGTGAAGTTCAGTTCCTTGCGCTTGGGCTCGGGACGGTAATCTTCCAGCTCTTTTTCCAGCTTTTTGGCCATCTTCTGGCGTGAACCGGCCTGACGGGCCTTGGTGGCCTTGGCACGGAAGCGTTCCACAAAGGCCATCTTGCGGGCCAGTTCGTCCTGCAGGGCCTTGGCTTCGCGTTCACGCTGGGCGTTGTATTCCTCCTGAAGGGAGAGGAACTGGGTGTAGGTGGCCTTGCGGAAGACCGGGCGGGACAGGCCCAGATAGAGCACGTGCGTGCCCACGCGGTCCATGAACACGCGGTCGTGGGCCACGAAGACCAGGGCGCCCTTGAAGTCCATGAGGAAGGACTCCAGCCATTCCACGGCTTCCATGTCCAGATGGTTGGTGGGTTCGTCCAGCAGCAGCACGTCGGCCCCGGCGGTGAGCACGCGGGCCAGCTTGGCGCGTTCGCGCCAGCCGCCGGAGAGCTCGCGCAGGGTGCGCAGCCACTTGCTTTCGGCAAAGCCCAGACCGGAGAGCACGGCCTTGGCGCGGTGCTCGGGATTATAGCCGTGGGTGGCTTCCAGCTCGGCCTGGCGGTGCATGAGCTGGGTCAGGCGCGCCTCGTCCTTCTGCTGGGCGGCCTCTTCCCACTCGGCCCAGAACTCGTTCCAGTCATGGAGCACGTCCAGCACATAGGTCAGCAGGGGCGTGTCCAGGGCCTCTTCGGAAAGCTCCTGTTCCACGAAGCCCAGGCGGCAGCCCCTGGGCAGGATGACACGGCCGCCGTCGGCGGGTTCCACACCGGCCAGCAGGCGGAGGAGGGTGGATTTACCGGTCCCGTTGGGGCCGCAGACGCACAGACGCACGCCGGAGTCCACTTCCAGCGAGAAATTGTTGAAGATGTCCCGTCCGCCGAAGGACTTGGACAGTTCCTGGATGGTTATTTTCACAGCAGGCCCTCGCGCCTGTAGCCTTCCACGGCTTCTTGCATGCCCTGGTCGAGCGTGAGGGCGGGGGCATAGCCGAGTTCCTCGCGCAGGCGCGACGCGTCGCAGGTCCAGCCGGACTGGCGGGCTTCGCGGTATTTGTCCAGATTCCAGTTGGGGGCGCGGCCCTTGCGTCCCAGCGCGGCCAGCAGGCTGCCGCCCAGCGTGGACAGCAGCGCGGTCAGGCCCAGGAAGCAGAGGGGCAGGCGCAGGATGCAGGCCTTTTTGCCCATGGCCCGGGCCATGGCGCGGTAAAAGTCGGCCATGGCGTAGCAGCCGCCGTCATTGACGTGATAGACGCCGTGCGCTTCGGGGCGGCAGCAGCAGACGATGGCGCGGCCCACGTCGCGGCCATGCACGGCCGAGACCGGGAAGCGGCGGAACATGCCGGGCGTGACGGCCACGCCGTAGCGCAGGCCCTGGAACACGGGCAGCAGGCCGCGGTCGCCGGAGCCGTAGATGATGGGCGGCCGCAGGGTGACCATGCGCTCGCCCAGGGCACGGCCCAGGATCTGTTCCACCATGAGCTTGGACCAGCCGTAGGCGGACACGGGCGCGCCGGGGGCATCGTCGCCTCTGCCGGCGGGCGTGTCGCAGGGGCCGCTGGCGGCCAGACTGGAGACCAGCACCATGCGCTGCGGGGCCTGGCCCTGCGCGTCGAGACGCTGCCAGGCCGTGGCCAGGGCGCGGGCGGCCTCGCTGTTGGCGCGCAGATAGTCCTGCCAGCCCAGGCCGAAGAGCAGGGCGGCCATGTGGATGCAGATGTCCTGGCCGCGCAGGGCTTCTTCCAGCCCGGCGCCGCTGCGCAGGTCGGCGCGGACGACCTCCACCCCGGCGGGCAGATGGTCGCGGCGGGACGTGGCGCGGGTGATGCAGGTGACGCGGGCCCCGGCAGCCACCAGCTGGGGCAGCAGGTGACGGCCCACGAAGCCGGTGCCGCCGGTGACGACGATTTTTTTGCCGTCCAGCCAGGGAGCGGGCATGCCCAGGGGAGTATCGGCGCTATGGCTCATGACACGATCTCCTTGCGGTACAGGCGGTAACGTTTGGTGATCCGCCCGGAAAAGTCTTCGATGAGGTCATTGACGGCCATGTTGTCCTCCAGCACCCACGAGCCTTCCACCTGGCAGAACTCGGGATGGCGGCGGGCCTGTTCCAGCATGTAGTCCAGCAGGAGCAGGGGCAGGCCCAGCAGGCGGAACTCTTCGCGGATGCCGAAGAGGATCATGCGGTACTTGCCGCGCATCTCGCCGCGCGCCTGCCAGTAATGCCACAGGGCGCTCAGGCCCAGCTTGCCGTTGAGGCGCTTGAGCAGGGGATTGAAGTCCGGCAGGGCCACCATACCCGCGGCGGGCTCGCCGTCATGGAAGAAGAGGACGAAGAAATCGGGATTGAGCAGGCCCTTGAGCTCCTTCACCAGCACGTCGGCCTCGCCGTCGGAAAGGGGCGCGAAGCCCCAGTTGCCCGCCCACGAGATGCGGTAGAGGTCCAGCATGATGCGGATGTCCTCGGTAAGGGTGGCCTTGGAGGAGACGCGGCAGGTGAAGCGCTTTTGATCCTTGAGGTGGCGGATCTCGTCCTTGAGCCAGTCCTCCACGTGCAGCTTGTCGCGCTCGATGAGGTAGGCGAACAGGTCCTGCTCCTTGCGCATGTGCCAGGATTCCAGCAGGGCGGGGTAGTAGGGCGGGTTCCAGGGCATCATGAGCGCGGGGGCCTCGTCGAAGCCGTCCACCAGCATGGCGCAGGTGTAGTTGGTGGACGGATTGAGGGGCCCGCGCATGAAGGCCATGCCCTGGCGGCGCAGCCAGTCGTAGGCGGCCTGCAGCAGGGCGTGAGCGGCCTCGCGGTCATCCCGGCACTCGAAAAAGCCGAAGGCCCCGCAGCGTTCGTCGGCATAGGCGTTGTATTTTTCGTCCACGATGGCCGCGATGCGGCCCACGGGGCGGCCGTCGCGCAGGGCCAGGAACAGTTCGCGCCGGGCGGTCTTCCAGAAGGGATGCTCGCCGGGCGAGAGCAGCTCGCGGTCCTGCTTTTTCAGGTTGGGCACCCAGAGGGAATCCGGCGTGTAGATGCTCCAGGGCAGTTCGACGAAGCGGTCCAGGTCTTCCGCAGTGTTGACGGGGATGATGCTCAGTTCTGCCACGCGGGCCTCCATGGAGCAGACTTGCAGGGGCTGCCGTACCCTGTTGCGGTTGGATCTTCGGGGCTGGCCGGGCCGTCCCGGCAGGCGCCGGGAGGCGGAAGCAAGGCCGGAAAGGGGCGCAGTGCCCCGGACAAAAAACACCGCGCGGGAGAGCGCCTTACGGTACCCTCCCGCACGGGAAAAGGAGCGGACGTGCGTTAGGCCGTCTTCAGGGAGCCGCGCAGCTCGTCCAGGCTGGTCACGCCCAGCTGGCGGCAGACGGCGGGCAGTTCCTTGACGATCTCGAAGGCGCGGTCGGGGCTGATGAAGTTGGCCGTGCCGATCTGGACGGCATGGGCACCCACCAGGATGAACTCCAGCACGTCTTCGGCGGAGCAGATGCCGCCCAGGCCGATGACGGGGATGTCCACGGCCTTGCAGACCTGCCACACGCAGCGCAGGGCCACGGGCTTGATGGCCGGACCGGACAGGCCGCCGATGACATTGGCCAGGCGGGGCTTGCGCCGGGCCACGTCCACGGCCATGCCCGAAAGGGTGTTGATGCACGAGATCATGTCCGCACCGGCATCCTGCACGCTGCGGGCCATGAGGGCGATGTCCGTGACATTGGGCGAAAGCTTGATGATGAGCGGCTTGTTGGGGGCCGCGTCACGGGCGGCGCGGGTGACGGCCGCGGCCAGCTTGGGGTCCTGCCCGAAGAGGATGCCGCCGCTCTTGACGTTGGGGCAGGAGACGTTCACTTCCAGCGCGGCCACGCCTTCCTCTTCATTGAGGCGGGCGGCCAGCTCGCCGAATTCGGCGGGGGAGGTGGCGTACAGGTTGGCGATGACGGGCAGCTGCTGCCAGGGCAGGCGGGGGAGCTTTTCCTTGCAGAAGGCTTCCACGCCGTCGTTCTGCAGGCCCACGGCATTGAGCATGCCGGCCGTGGTCTCCACGATGCGCGGGCAGGGGTTGCCGTCGCGGGGCAGCAGGGACAGGCCCTTGACGATGATGCCGCCCAGGCTGGTCAGGTCGCCGTAAGGGGCGAATTCCATGCCGTAACCAAAGGTGCCGGAAGCCGTGAGCACCGGGTTCTTGAGGTGCAGGCTCTGCGTGGGCCCCTTGAGGGTGACGGAAAGATCCATAGAGTGCTGGTTCATGCTGTCCCCCGGCCTAGAGCTCGATCTGGTTGGCCCAGAACACGGGGCCGTGGTTGCAGGTCTGGACAAGGCCGTTGCGCTTGTCGGCCACGGGCCATTCCTCGGTGGTGCGGGTCACGCAGCCAAGGCAGGCGCCCACGCCGCAGGCCATGCGGTTTTCCAGCGAGAGCTGCACGCGGGCGTTGAGCTCACGGGCGAAGCCGTGCACGGTCTTGAGGAAGGGCAGGGGGCCGCAGGCCAGGATCAGGCCCTTCTGCTCGGCGTATTCGCGCATGCGTTCCTGGATGGTGAAGATGAAGTTGTCCAGGTCGCCGGGCACGGTCT
The DNA here is from genome assembly GCF_050313955.1 of Desulfovibrio sp. SGI.133. Classification (NCBI taxonomy): domain Bacteria; kingdom Pseudomonadati; phylum Thermodesulfobacteriota; class Desulfovibrionia; order Desulfovibrionales; family Desulfovibrionaceae; genus Desulfovibrio; species Desulfovibrio sp. SGI.133. The sequence continues at coordinate 265,011 of NZ_JBNPMK010000003.1, forward strand.
CGCGCAGGCTGTCCAGGGGCACATGCTCGTTGATGCTGTCCACGGGGTAGCAGCTCAGCGGCTCGCGATGGCCAAAGAGCATGGTCACGTTCCACGGCTTGGGGTGCTCGCTCACATAGCCCACGAAGGGCACGATGCCCATGCCGCCGGCCAGCAGCAGGGTGGGGGTGTCGGGCTCCATGGCGAAGCCGTTGCCCAGGGGCCCCCAGACGCGCACGGTGTCGCCGGCCTTGAGTTCGGCCATGCGACGGGTGCCGCGCCCCACGACCTGGAAGAAGCAGATCAGGTGACGGGAAGTCATGTGGCAGATGCCGAAGGGACGGGCCCAGGGCATCTCGAGACCGAACGACGTGGGCCGCACCATCACGAACTGGCCGGGACGCCACGACGGCCAGTCGGGGCGGGTGAGGCGCAGGGCGAAGAAGCGGCTTTCCTGGCCGGTCTGGCCGAAGGGGACCAGATCCAGCACCGTAAGTAGGCAGGAGCTAGGTTGTGTCATCGCGCAAGTATAGGAGCTTGTGCCGGAACGGTCAACATTCCGGGCCCGTCAGAAGCGGGCGGAAGGCGTTTTTTTCTGCCTGTGCCGCAAGCCGGGAAAAGCGCAGGCAAAAAGGCTCGGCCATACCCCGGGGAGAGCCTGCGCCAGAGAGGCGGACGGCGGGCGTCCTGGCCGAGGGATGCTCCGCATATCTGTCCGGCGGTGGCGCGGGAACGCTGCGGAAAATCGTTTCGATTTCAGCGTGTTGCGCCGCCCCATGTCGCACGGTCGGCAAAAAAGGCGGCGAAGGGCCAAGGCATTGCAGGATAACTGTGTAATTTTTCACACGAAAATTGTCAGTACAGACGCGCCGTCACATCTTCCCTTTTGCCATGATGCCCGCTATAGTCAGGTTTCTTTTGGGGCCGGGCCGGAATGATGCTGCTGCAGACCCCGTATAGCCTTTGATTTGCCCTGCATGGAGAATTGAGCATGAGCAAGAAGTTGACTGTTGCCGTTGTGGGCGCCACGGGCGCCGTGGGCCGTGAAATGCTGAAAACCCTGCACGATCGCCAGTTCCCGGCCACGGAAGTGCGTGCTTTCGCCTCGGCCCGTTCCGCCGGGACCAAGGTGCCTTTCGGCGATGACGAGCTGGTGGTGCAGGAACTGAAGGAAGATGTCTTTGAAGGTATCGACATCGCCATCTTCTCCGCCGGCGGCAGCACTTCCGAAAAATTCGCTCCCCATGCCGCCCATGCCGGCTGCGTGGTGGTGGACAACTCCTCCCAGTGGCGCATGGACGACCGCTGCCCCCTGGTCGTCCCCGAAGTGAACCCCGAACATCTGGAAGGCCATCAGGGCATCATCGCCAACCCCAACTGCTCCACCATCCAGATGCTGGTGGCCCTCAAGCCCATCCATGACGCCGTGGGCATCAAGCGCATCGTGGTCTCCACCTATCAGGCCGTGTCCGGTACCGGCCAGAAGGGCCTGGAAGAACTGGAACGCCAGACCCGCGACCTGTTCAACATGCGCGAGCCCGAAAACAAGGTCTATCCTTACCGCATCGCCTTCAACGTGCTGCCGCACATCGACGTCTTCCTGGAGAACGACTACACCAAGGAAGAAATGAAGATGGTCAACGAGACCGTGAAGATCTTCAATGATCCCACGGTCAAGGTGACCGCCACCTGCGTGCGTGTGCCCGTGTTCTACTGCCATGCCGAGTCCGTGAACATCGAGACCCACAAGAAGATGACCGCCAAGGAATGCCGCATCCTGCTCTCGCAGGCCCCCGGCGTGCGCGTCTTCGACAACCCGCGCGAAAAGATGTACCCCATGCCCGCCTACTGCGTGGGCGACGACGAGACCTATGTGGGCCGCATCCGCGAGGACGAGACCATCGAGAACGGTCTGAACCTCTGGATCGTGGCCGACAACGTGCGCAAGGGCGCGGCCCTCAATGCCGTGCAGATCGCCGAGGAACTGCTCAAGCGCGATCTGGTGCGCGTGCCCGACAAGAACGTTTTCATGTCCTAGTCCGCAGCGACAGGATACGGACAGCAGAGGGGGAGGGGCCCGTTCCCGCCGTGGCGGGGCAGGTCCTTCCCCCTGCTTTTTCCGTGCGGAGCGCAGGTACGGGCGTGATCCCCGGCAGCGGGGCGAGGTATTCCCCGCCGCTGCCGTTCGTGCTAGAAAAAGACGTTTCACCGGCGGCAGCCGCCGGCAGGGGCCCTGCCCCCGATCAGCAACCACAACAGGCCGCTCCCGCGCGGGAGGGCCTTTCGCGGGGATGCCATGAAGATTCTGGATGCCGATGCCTGGATGGCGGCCCTGATGGCCGCGCCCCGGCCCGGGGCCGACAAGATCCTGGCCTTTTACGATGCGCGTGTGGACGCCGTTTGTCGTGACGCGCGCTGTCTGCTTCTGCCCCTGGACGACCACATGTGCCACCGGGGCGATGCCCTGTTCGAGAGCCTGTGCTACCGCGAGGGCCGCATCTTTGCCCTTGAGGAACACCTGGCCCGCCTGCGCGACGGCAGCCGCGCCCTTTCCCTGCTGCCGCCCTGTTCGTGGGACGAGCTGCGCACCCGCATCCTGGACGTGGCCCGCGCTTCGGGCACCGATCATGGCGACATCCGCGTGCTGGTGGGCCGGGGGCCCGGCGGTTTCGGCGTCTCGCCCGAGGAGTGCCCGCAGTCCAGCCTCTACATCGTGGCCCTGCGCAAGGAACTGCCCACGGAAGCCTTTTACGAGAAGGGCCTCACGGCCTTTGCCAGCGCCATCCCGCCCAAGCAGGAATATCTGGCCCGCATCAAGAGCACCAACTATCTGCCCAATGTCTTCATGGCGGCCGAGGCCCGGCAGCGGGGCATGGACGTGGCCGTGACCTTTGATGAGGACGGCCATCTGGGCGAGGCCGCCATCGCCAATGTGGGCATCGTGGATGCCGAAGGCCGCCTGTGCTGTCCCGAAGGCCGCCGCATCCTGCCCGGCACCTCCATGCTGGCCGCCCGCAAGATCGCGCCGCAGCGCCTGCCTGTGGTGGAACGCCCCATCCGCCGCGAAGAGATCTTCACCGCCCGCGAGATGCTGCTCTTCACCAGCGCCAGCCTGTGCGTGGGCATCAGCCATTTCGAGGGCCGTCCTATCGGCCAGGGCCCCGACGCCGGCCGCCCCGGCCCCGTGGCCCGCTGGCTGCGTGACGCCCTGCTGGAACACATGCTGGCCACCGGTACGCCGTTCTAGCGTCATAAGACATTTGCAGAGGGAAGGGGCCCCTTGCGCTGCTTCGACGCGAAGGGCCCTTCCCGCAAACTCCCATTCTTTTCCCCAGCGTACGTTACCCGGGAAAGGCTGTCCCCTTATGGTCGGCGACAGCCAGGTGACGTGCGGCAAGAGAACTTCACCTGTATGGCTTTTCATTTTTCCCCAGCTCGTACGGATGCAGCGACAATCCATACAGACATATGCTGTGATGCTTGCAGGTTGCCCGTGACGGATGCCCTTGTCTCCTGACGAAGCGCGTTTGGGGGATGGGGGGGCCTTCCCCCCGGATGCTCCTGCATGACCACCCGCCCCGCCGGCCGTCGTCTGGACGGCGGGCGGGATGTTTTTTATACAGGAAAGGCCCCGTGCGGGCTTTTTTCCTGTTTTTGCCATGACATGCCGCCGGAGCACGCCGGGGCATCCACTCTTTCCAAGGAAGACGCCATTGAAATGCAAGATCTGCAAGGCGACGGCCGTGGTGGCCCTGCGCAGCCACAACGCCGCCTTCTGCCCCGACTGTTACCTCAAGTTCTTTGCCCGTCAGGTGGAAAAGGGCATCGAAGGCCAAAAGCTCTTCACCCGTGACGAACGCATCCTGGTGGCCCTTTCGGGCGGCAAGGATTCGCTGGCCCTGATGCTGGAGCTTTCCCGGCAGGGCTATGACGTCACCGGCCTGCACATCGACCTGGGCATCCCGGAATCCTCGCCCGTGGCCCGCGGCGTGGTGGAGCGCTTTTGCGCCAAGCACGGCCTGAAGCTCATGGTCAAGGAACTGGCCGCCGAGGGGCTGGCCATCCCGCTGGTCAAGGAGCGTCTCAACCGTCCCGTCTGCTCGGCCTGCGGTAAGATCAAACGGCATTTCTTCAACAAGGTGGCCCTGGACGAAGGTTTCGACGCCCTGGCCACGGGCCACAACCTGGACGACGAGGTGGCGCGCCTGTTCAGCAACACCCTGCGCTGGGACACGGCCTATCTTTCGGACCAGGGCCCGCGCCTGGACGGCGAGGACGGCTTTGCCCGCAAGGTCAAGCCCCTGTGGCGCCTGACGGAGTTCGAGACCGCCAATTACGCCTTCCTCATGGGGATCGAGCATCACTACGCCCCCTGCCCCTACAGCCCCGGCGCCAGCTTCAGCACGCTCAAGGCTCTGTTGCAGCGTCTGGAGGCGGCCATGCCCGGCCGCAAGCTGGACTTCTACCAGGGCTTCCTGGCCCGCGCCCGGCCGGTGTTCGCCCGCCGCGAGGCCGAAGAGGGCGTGGAACTGGCGCCCTGCACCAGCTGCGGCTATCCCACCTCGTCCGGCGACATGTGCGGCGTGTGCCGCATCCGTGAAGCCCTCAAGGACAGCAAGTAGCCTTGGCTGCACCGGAAAGATCATGGCGGGGAGGGGCGGCGCCCCTCCCTGTCCTTGCCTTCTTCCCCGCCCGGAGACCGCTGCGCTCGCGCAGAGCCGGGGATTTGCCCGGAGCACCGGCAGCCCTTTTCCGGCTGTCCGTGCGCCGGAGCCTCCATGCCCGGCCCTGTTTGACGGCAGGCGGTACGGCGGCCGGGGCCACGATCGCCAGGGAGGCCCGTCATGGGCGTCGCTGAATATGTCCGGGCCCTGCTGGCCTCGGACAAGCTGGGGCCGCAGGTACGGCATCACCGCTGCGAGCCCGCGCGGGCGGCCGTCTATGCGGAAAGCCGTCTGCCCTGGCCCGCGGCCATCCGGCGCACGCTGGAGGAACGCGGCCTGAGCGGCCTTTACAGCCATCAGGCCCTGGCCACGGACCACATTCGCGCCGGGCATTCCGTGGTGGTGGCCACGCCCACGGCCAGCGGCAAGAGCCTCATCTACAATCTGCCGGTGCTGGAGCGCCATCTGCGTGACAGCGAGGCCCGCGCCCTTTATCTTTTCCCGCTCAAGGCCCTGGCCCAGGACCAGCTGGCCGGGCTGCAGCGCCTGGTCTCCGGCTGGCCCGAGGAGGCCCGGCCCACGGCCGCCCTCTACGACGGCGACACCAGCGACCACTTCCGGCGCAAGATCCGCCGCGACCCGCCCACGGTGCTCATCAGCAATCCCGAGATGCTGCATCTGGCCCTGCTGCCGCACCATGAGCAGTGGGCCCCCTTCCTGGCCGGGCTGTCCCACATCGTGGTGGACGAGGCCCACACCTACCGCGGCGTGTTCGGCGCGCACATGGCTGGTGTGTTCCGCCGCCTCAACCGGCTGGCCGCCCATTACGGCGCCACGCCGTCCTATGTTTTTTGCACGGCCACGGTGGGCAATCCCGGCGAGCTGGCCGCGTCGCTCTCCGGCCTTGACCTGCTGCCCGGCCGCCAGCCGCCCGTGGTGGTGGACCAGTCCGGCGCGCCGCAGGGCGCACGGCATTACGTCTTTCTCGATCCCGACCAGAGCCCGGCCACGGCGGCCATCGACCTGTTGCGGGCCGCGCTGGCGCGCAAGCTGCGCACCATCGTCTACTGCCGTTCCCGCCGCATGACGGAGCTGGTCAGCCTGTGGGCCGGGAGCCTTTCCGGGCCGTGGGCGGGCCGCATCTCCGCCTATCGCGCGGGCTTCCTGCCTGAGGAACGCCGCCAGATCGAGGCCCGTATGGCCTCGGGCGAGCTGCTGGCCGTGGTCAGCACCAGCGCCCTGGAACTGGGCATCGACATCGGCGGGCTGGATGTCTGCATTTTGGTGGGCTACCCGGGCACCATCATGTCCACCCTGCAGCGGGGCGGACGTGTGGGCCGGGCACAGCAGGAATCGGCCGTGGTGCTGGTGGCGGGCGAGGATGCGCTGGACCAGTATTTTATGAGCCACCCCGAAGACTTTTTCAGCCGCCCGGCGGAAAAGGCCGTGGTCAATCCCTGGAACGAGGTCATCCTTGCCCGGCATCTGGAATGCGCGGCCGCCGAGCTGCCCTTGTCCGCCCGTGATCTCTGGCTGGCCCCGGCCCCGGCGCAGGAGGCCCTGCGCGCCCTGGCGGGCCAGGGGCGCCTGCTGCTCTCCGCCGACGGCAGCCAGTGGCTGGCCGCCCGCAAGCGGCCGCAGCGGCTGGTGGACTTGCGCGGGACGGGCCAAAGCTTCGTCATCGAGGACAGCGAGGGCACGGTCATCGGCTCCGTGGACGGCTTCCGGGCCTGGCGCGAGACCCATGTGGGCGCGGTCTACCTGCACCGGGGCCGCAGCTATGTCATCGAGGAGATGGACCCGGCAGCGGGCCGGGTGCGGGCCCGACAGGCCAAAGTGGACTGGTTCACACGGGTGCGCGGCCACAAGAGCACGGACATCCTCGAGGAGCTGGAACGCCGTCCCCTGGGGCGCGGCGTGGTCTGCCGGGGGCGCCTGCGCATCATCGACACCATCACCGGCTACGAGAAGCGCAGCACGCGCGACAACCGCCTGCTGACCATCGTGCCGCTGGAAGCGCCGCCGCAGATCTTTGAGACCGAGGGCCTGTGGTACGTCATCCCCGAGAGCTGCCGCCAGCGCCTTGAAGATGATTTCGTGCACTTCATGGGCTCCATCCATGCCTGCGAGCATACGGCCATCGGCATGTTGCCCCTGCTGGTCATGGCCGACCGCAACGACTTCGGCGGTATCTCCATCCCGCTCCATCCCCAGACCGGCCTGGCCTGCGTCTTCATCTATGACGGCCTGCCCGGCGGCGCGGGCCTGACGCGTCAGGCTTTCGGCCATGCCCGCGAGCTGCTGGAGGTCTGTGCGGCGGTCATCGAGGCCTGCCCCTGCGAGGACGGCTGTCCCTCCTGCGTGCATTCGCCCAAGTGCGGTTCGGGCAACCGGCCCATCAGCAAGGCCGGGGCCCTGCGCCTGATCCGCGATCTGCTGGAGCCCGGTGCGGATGCCGAGGGCGAGGCCCTGTGCGCCGACCTGCGCATCAGCCCGCCGCCGGAACTGCTGCCGCCCAAGCCTGTGGACGAGCCCGCGGCCCCGGTGCCGCCGCCCGTGCCGGACATGGCGGCCATCATGGCGGCCTGGGCCGGACAGGCCCCCGCCCCGGCCCCGGCGGGAGCTGAGGGGCAGGCCGGGCCGGGTGTTCGGACAAGCGCCGCTGGAGCCGGAAAGGCTGGGACGGTGGCCTCGGAAGGCCTTCCTTTGCAGGAGGAACGTATCGGGGACAGCCGGGGAGATGTCGCTGTGATGGGCAGCAGCCCACAGGGCTGGCCGTCCGCCGCAGCCGGGAAGCCTTCCGGCAAACAGGTGGCCTCCTCGCCCCAGTCATCCCCGGCGGCAACAGCCCCCCTGTCGGTTGTACAAAAGCCGGGGCTCATGGCTCCTGCCGCGTCTGCCGGCAGAGCGGGCAGCGTCTTTGGTCGCTCCGAACCCGGTGTGGGCGCGGTGGGCAGGCCGCCGGAACATTATCTGGTCTTTGACGTGGAGACCCGGCGCAGCGCCGCCGAGGTGGGCGGCTGGAACAGGGCCGACCGCATGGGCGTGAGCATCGCCGTGGCTTATGACAGTCGGGCCGACGATTTCTTCACCTATACGCAGGAGGCCCTGCCGGAGCTCTTTGCCCGCATGCGGGCCGCGCAGCTGGTGGTGGGCTTCAATTCCTTCCGCTTCGACTACGCGGTGCTTTCGGCCTTCGCACCCTTCGATCTGCGGGCCCTGCCGGGCCTTGACCTCTTGCGCCGGGTGCAGGACAGTCTCAAGTATCGCGTGTCCCTGGACAATCTGGGGCAGGCGACCCTGGACGAGCCCAAGAGCGCCGACGGCCTGCAGGCCCTGCGCTGGTGGCAGGAAGGGCGGCTGGACGACATCGCCGCCTACTGCCGCAAGGACGTGGATCTGACGCGGCGGCTCTACCTTTTCGGGCTGGAACACGGCTGGTTGCTTTTCACCAACAAGGCCGGGCAGCGTGTGCGCGTGCCCGTGGATTTCAGGCAGTGACGATGGAGACGGCGGAAAAGATCATCCAATGGCGGCGGGAGCTGCACCGGCACCCGGAAGAAGGCTGGACGGAATTCTGGACCACGGGCTTCGTGGCCCGGCAGCTGGCGGACATGGGCCTTGCTCCGCGTGTGGGGCAAGAGGTCATCGACCCTGCCGCACGCATGGGCCTGCCCGCGCCCGAGATCGAAGCCCGGGCCCGGCAGCGGGCGCTGGCGGAAGGGCTGGAGCCGTACTGGCTGGAGCGCATGGGCCGGACCACGGGCCTGGTGGCCGATGTGGGCCCGGCGGACGCGCCGCTGGCGCTGGTGCTGCGCTGCGACATGGACGCCCTGCCGCTCATGGAAGCGCAGGAGGCTTCCCACCGGCCCGTGCGCGAGGGCTTCGCCTCCCGGCATGAAGGCCTGTGCCATGCCTGTGCCCATGACGGGCATATGGCTCTGGGCCTTGGGCTGGCGGCCCTGCTGACGGCGCCGGACGCGGCCCCCCTGCGGCAGCGTGTGCGCCTGCTGTTCCAGCCTGCCGAGGAAGGCGTGCGCGGTGCGGCGTCCATGGTCTCCCATGTGGCGGGGGCGCGGCATTTCCTGGCCGTGCATATCGGTCTGGGGGCCCCGCACAGCGGCGATCTGGTCACCGGCGTGGGCGCCTTTCTGGCCACCAGCAAATTCGATGTCCGTTTCACGGGTCGGGCGGCCCATGCGGGCGCTGCCCCCGAACAGGGACGGGACGCTCTCAAGGGCGCGGCGTCGGCCCTGCTGGGCCTGCATGCCCTGCCGCGTCATGGCCACGGCACCAGCCGCATCTGCGTGGGGCGTCTGGAAGGCGGCAGCAGCCGCAACACCGTGCCTGCCTCGGCCTTCATGGCCTGCGAGACGCGCGGCAACAACAGCGAGGTCAACGACGACATGCTGCGGCGTGCCCGGGACGTCATCGCGGGCGCGGCCGCCATGCACGGGCTGGAATGGCAGCTCGATGTGGTGGGCGGTGCGCCCTCGGCGGCGAGCGACGCAGCCTTTGCAGACATGCTGGCCCGCTGTGCCCGGGAACTGCCGCCCGATGCCCGGGGCGGAGGCTGTTTCCCGCTGCCCCGGATCCGTGAGCAGGGCGATATGGGCGCCAGCGATGACGCCACGACCCTGATGCGGGCCGTACAGGCACAGGGCGGGCTGGCGGCCTATGCCTTTCTGGGGGCCGATCTGGCGGCCGGGCACCATCAGCCGGGCTTCGATTTTGACGAAGCCGTGCTCTGGCCCGGTGTGCGCTGGCTGGAAAAGGTCTGCCGGGAGCTGGCCGGCTAGGACGTTGCCGGGCCATGCGGAAGGGCCGCCCCTGGCGGTTTGCGGGAAAAGCGACCGTTCGGAAGATGCCGTCGCGGCGACGGGGAAAGGCCCCGCAAGCCTGCGGGATAGGGGTATGCCGCCGTGCGGTGCGCAGCTGCCCTGATTTTTCTACATGTGGGAATATTTTTTATAATTGCCTGTATACGCAGGATAATTTTTTGATGGAGCCCCTGCCGTCAGCGGCAGGGTCTGTGGAAAAATGCTGTTTTCCACATTCGGGTCGAAAAATAACAGCCCCTGCTGCTGTCTGTTCTGTCAATAGTTTGAGATAACAGGAAAAATCTTTACGGCACAGCTTCTGCATCATGTCCGGCATCCCGGACGCCGCCATCCGGCAAAGGCGTCGGGCAGAGCAGGAGATGCACGATGGAAAGACGAAGGTTCCTGTATTCGGCACTGGCCGCAGCCTCGCTGGCGGCCATCCCGGCCGCGCGGAGCAGCGCCGCCGCCACGACAGCACGCAGGGAAGGGAGCGCGCCCATGACACCTTCCCAGAGACAGAATCCCATGAGCTGCAACGGCATGGTCACGTCGCCGCACTATCTGGCCAGCCAGGCCGGGCTGGACATCCTGCGGCGCGGCGGCACGGCCATCGACGCGGCTGTGGCCACGGCCGCCACCCTGGCCGTGGTCTATCCGCAGATGTGCACGCTGGGCGGCGACAATTTCTGGCTTATCTATGATGCCCGCACGGGCAAGATGAAGGGCCTCAATGCCAGCGGCCGTGCCGGGGAAAAGGCCACCATCGACTTTTACCGCAGCCGGGGGCTGAGCAAGGTGCCGGCGCGCGGCTATCTGGCCGCCAATACCGTACCGGGCGTGGTCTCGGGCTGGGATGAGGCCTGGAAGTACAGCCGGTCGGCCCTGGGCTCGCAGCTTTCCTTCGCCTCCCTGCTGGACACGGCGCGCGAGCTGGCGGAGCGGGGCTTTCCCGTCAGTACGTCACTGGCCTACTGGAGCGAGGTGGACACCGATCCCACGGATCAGGAATTTCGCGATCTGCAACGCTATCCGGGCTTTGCGGCCACCTATCTCAGGGAAGGCAAGCCCTACAAGCTGGGCGAGGTCATACGCCTGCCCGAGCTGGCGGCCACGCTGGCCCTGCTGGCGGACAAGGGCGCGGACGAGTTCTACAAGGGCTCCATCGCCGCGGCCATAGCGGCGGATCTGGAAAAGAACGGCGGCCTGCTCACCGCACGGGACTTTGCCCGGCATACGGCCGACTGGGTGGAACCTATCTCCGTGCCGTACCGCGACTGCCGGGCCTGGAACCTGCCGCCCAACACCCAGGGCATGGCCTCGCTGGAGATCCTGAACATCCTCAACAACTTCGACCTGTCGCAGATACGGGAAGGCAGCGCGGACTATTACCACCTTATCATCGAGGCCACCAAGGAGGCCTTCCTCGACCGCGATACCTACCTTTCCGACCCGGCCTTCGTGGACATCCCGCTGGATCGTCTGCTCTCGGCCGGGCACGGCAAGCGGCAGGCCGCCCGCATCCGCATGGACAGGGCCGCCACCAAGCTTGCGCCGCTGGACCCCAAGGGCGACACCATCTGGCTGGGCGTGGTGGACGGACAGGGCAATGCCGTCTCCCTGATCCAGAGCATCTACCATGACTTCGGCTCCGGCATCGTGCCCCAGGGCACGGGCGTGCTGCTCCAGAACCGGGGCAGCTTCTTCTCCCTCGACCCTGCGCACGTCAACCGCCTTGAGCCCGGCAAGCGTACCTTCCATACCCTGAACCCGGCCATGCTGCTCAAGGACGGCAAGCCCTTCCTCGTTTACGGAACCATGGGCGGCGAGGGCCAGCCCCAGACGCAGGCCGCCATCGCCACCCGCGTGCTGGATTACGGCATGACTCCGCAGGAAGCCATCGACGCGCCCCGCTGGCTGTACGGCCGCACCTGGGGCAAGTCCAGCAACGACCTCAAGCTGGAAGGCCGCATCCCCGCTGACGTGGCAGACGAGCTGGCCCGGCGCGGGCACCCCGTGCGCCGGGTGGAGGACTATACCGATACCATGGGCCATGCGGGCGCCATCCGCATCGATCCTGTGACCGGCGTCCTGCAGGGCGGTACGGACCCGCGCGGCGACGGCCTGGCCTGCGGCTATTAGACCCGGGCGTCAGTCCTCTTTTCCGGTGGAGCGGCTGCCGGTATGACGGCCGTATCCGGCCGCTGCAGTCTCCCGTACGGGGAGGCGGCAGTGCGGGATGAGTTGTCCGGCAGGACGGCCACAGGCAAACAGACGTAAAAAAGCCCCGGCAATGCCGGAGCTTTTTCGTTATTCCAAAGTCCTTTCATGAGCCGGCAGCCACTGCGGGGCCTTACGGACACCGGTAGCCTGCGGCGGTTCAGTACAGTTTTTCCAGCTCCTTTTCGTCCATGCCGTAGGTATGTTCCGCCGCCGGGAAGGTCCCCGCGCGCACCTCGTCGGCATAGGTCTGGAAGGCCTGACGCATGGCGGTGCCCAGCTCGGCATAATGTTTGACGAATTTGGGCGAAAGACCGTCCACCATGCCCAGCATGTCCTGCCAGACCAGCACCTGGCCGTCGCAGTCCGGGCCTGCGCCGATACCGATAGTGGGCACGCCGACGCTGCGGCTGACCAGAGCGGCCAGCGGTGCGGGCACGCATTCCAGCACGATGGCGAAAACCCCCGCCTGTTCCAGTGCCCGGGCATCGTCCAGCAAGGCCTGGGCGGCTTCCCGGCCCCGGCCTTGCACCTTGTAGCCGCCCATGCTGTGCAGGGATTGCGGCGTGAGCCCCAGATGCCCCATGACCGGGATGGATGCCTGCACGATGGCTTCCACCTGCGGGCAGAAATGGCGGCCGCCTTCCAGCTTCACGGCCTGGGCCCGGCCTTCCTGCACCAGGCGTCCGGCATTGGCGCAGGCCTGCTGCGGCGACAGGTGGTAGGACATGAAGGGCATGTCACAGACCAGCAGGGGCTTGGTAAGCCCCCGGGACACGGCGGCGCAGTGATGGATCATCTGATCCATGGTCACGCTCAGGGTGTCTGGCTGGCCCAGCATGACCATGCCCAGCGAATCCCCCACCAGCACGGCGTCCACATGATCATCCATGAGCCGGGCGACGGTGGCGTCATAGGCCGTGAGCATGGCCAGTTTGCGTTGTCCTTTGGCCTGGCGGAAAGTGACGGCGGTCTGTTTCATGGCGGTCTCCCTTGCTGCGGGCGGGGGCGTGCCCGCCCGGGAAAACGGGCCCGTGGCCCGGGGTGGGAAAAGAAAAGGCGGGGGAAGGACGTATGTCCTTCCCCCGCCCTGATATGGACAGGATGGCTAGAAGCCTTCTTCCAGCGGCGGCCAGACCAGCCAGGGACCGTCAGGCGTCACGGTCTTGCGGTCGGCCGGGGCCAGGAAGACCTGGCGGCCTTCCACGCGCAGGCGGCCTTCGGCCAGCCATTGCAGGGCCTGCGGGTAGATGCGGTGCTCCAGCGGATGGATGCGGTTCATGAGGTCATCCAGTTCCTCACCGGCATTGGCCGGCACGGCGGCCTGGATGATGACCGGGCCGCTGTCCACCAGCTCTTCCACGAAGTGCACGGTGCAGCCCGTGATCTTCACGCCGTAGGCCTGGGCATCGGGGCCGCCGTGGGCGCCCGGGAAGCTGGGCAGGATGGCGGGATGGATGTTGATGACCCGGCCGGGGAAGGCCTGGAGGAAGGTGCTGGTCAGCAGGCGCATGTAGCCCGCCAGCACCACATATTCCGCGCCGGACGCCTTGATGGCGGCCACCATCTCGCGGTCGAAGCTCTCGCGGTCGGCAAAGGCCTTGTGGTCGATGCAGACATGCGGGATGCCGGCCTTTTCGGCGCGTTCGAAGACCTTGGCGCCGGGACGGTTGCCCGCGATGAGGCGGATGTCGATGTCCAGCACGCCCTGGGCGGCCTTGTCGATCATGGACTGGGCGTTGGTACCGCTGCCGGAAGCCAGGATGGCGATTTTCAGGGCCATGGTTTACCTCTGCGGGCTGTAGTGGGCTTTCAGGGCCTCCACCAGCGCGGGGATGGTGTAGGCTTCGGGCTGGATGTGGCAGGGCAGGCCGTTGTCGGCCAGGGTCTTGGCCGTGACCGGGCCGATGGCGGCCAGCTTCACTTCAGGATGGGCGCGCAGCTCGTCCGCCGGGATCAGGGAGAGGAAGTTCTCCACCGTGGAGGAAGAGCCGAAGGTCACGCAGTCCAGGGTGCCGTTCTGCATGGCGGCCAGCACTTCGTCCTTGCGGGCGGCAGCGGGCACGGTCTCGTAGGCGGCGATGACGTCCACCTGCGCCCCGGCCTTGCGCAGCTCGTCAGGCAGCACTTCGCGGGCCTTGGCGGCGCGGGGCAGGAGCATCTTGACGCCGGCCACAGGGCCCATGGCCAGCAGGCCTTCCACCACGCCCTCGGCCACATAGCGGGCCGGGATGAAGTCGGGCTCGATGCCGCGTTCGCGCAGGGCGTCGGCCGTGGCGGGGCCGATGGCCGCCACCTTGCACTGGCCGATGGCGCGACTGTCACGGCCGCAGGCGGCCAGGCGCTTCCAGAAGTGGCGCACGCCGTTGACCGAGGTGAAGATGATCCAGCCGTATTCGGCCAGACGGGCCACGGCGGCGTCCAGCTCGCTGTAGTCGGCCAGGGGGCTGATCTCGATGGTGGGGCACTGGATGACGTTGGCGCCCAGTTCGGTCAGGCTCTGGGCCAGGCCGCTGGCCTGCTCGCGGGCGCGGGTGACCACGATGCTGCGGCCGTACAGCGGACGCTGTTCGAACCAGCCCAGCTGGTCGTGCAGGGAGCAGACCTTGCCCACCACGATGACCGAGGGATTGCTGAATTTGTTGTCCACGGCGGCCTGGGGCAGGGTGGAGATGGTGGCCACCAGGCTGCGCTGGTAGGGCGTGGTGCCGCGGTAGACCAGAGCGGCCGGGGTGTCGGGATTCATGCCCGCGTCCAGCAGGTGCCGGGCGATGTCGGGCAGGTTCTTCATGCCCATGACGAAGACCAGGGTGGAGGCGCTGGCGGCCAGGGCCTTCCAGTTGTGCACGGAACCGGGCTTGTCCGGGTTCTCGTGGCCGGTGATGATGGTCACCGACGAGGCGAAGTTGCGGTGGGTCAGCGGGATGCCCGCATAGGCCGGGGCCGCGATGGTGCTGCTGATACCGGGCACTTCCTCAAAGGGCACGCCGGCGGCCAGCAGTTCCTCGGCTTCTTCGCCGCCGCGGCCGAAGATGTAGGGGTCACCGCCCTTGAGGCGGGCCACCACCTTGCCTTCCTTGGCCTTGCGCACCAGCAGGGCGTTGATCTCGTGCTGGGGCAGGGCATGATTGCCCGCCACCTTGCCCACGTAGATGCGTTCCGCATCGGGGCGGGCATGGCCCAGCAGCGAGTCGTTGGCCAGTGCGTCATAGACCACCACGTCCGCGCAGGCCAGCGCGTCACGGCCCTTCAGGGTCAGCAGCCCGGCATCGCCGGGACCGGCTCCGATAAGATAGACCTTCATTTATACGCCTCCACGCGCCAGTTCCAGCAAGGTGCGGGCGCCGAAGCCCGTGGAACCCACAGGGCAGAGCGCCGTCTTCTTGGTTGCCCAGTCCACGCCGGCGATGTCCAGATGCGCCCAGCGCACGCCCTCACGCACGAAATGCTTGAGGAAGAGCGCCGCGTGGATGGCCCCGCCTTCACGCGGGCCCATGTGGCAGATGTCCGCCACCTCGCTCTTGAGGTTGTCTTCGTAGCCCTTCCACAGGGGCAGGGGCCAGTAATTCTCACCGCCCACGGCACCGGCGGCACGGATGTGCTCGGCCAGGGCGTCGTCATCGCAGAACAGGCCCGCAACCTGCGTGCCCAGGGCCACGGCGCAGGCGCCGGTCAGGGTGGCGATGTCCACCACGGCCGCGGGCGTCCACTGCTTCTGGGCGTAATCCAGGGCGTCGCACAGGGCCAGACGGCCTTCGGCGTCGGTGTTCTGGATCTCCACGGTATCGCCGGAAGCGGCGCGCACCACGTCACCGGGGCGCATGGCATTGCCGCCGGGCATGTTCTCGGCGCAGGCCATGATGCCCACCACGCGGCGGGGCAGCTCGTCCCCGGCGCAGGCCACCAGCGTGGCCAGCACGGCGGCGGCCCCGCTCATGTCGCCCTTCATGGCGTGCATGTTGGCAGCGGGCTTGAGGCAGATGCCGCCGGTATCGAAGGTGATGCCCTTGCCCACCAGCACCAGGGGCTTTTCCTGCTCATGGCCTTCGGGAGCATACTCCAGCACGATGAGACGCGGCGGGCGGGCGGAGCCCTGGCCCACGGCCAGCAGGCAGTTCATGCCGGCTTCGGCCAGATCCTTTTCGTCCAGCACGGTGCACTTGAGACCGGCATCGGCGGCCAGCTTCTGCGCTTCTTCGGCCAGCAGGGCGGGGGAGAGCAGGTTGGACGGCGTGTTGTCCAGACGGCGGGCCAGGCACACGGCCTCGGCCGCGCGTTCGCCGCGGCGGGCGGCCTGCTGGCCGCCGTCGGGCACGAAATCGCCCTCAAAGGCCACGGCCAGCCACTGGGGAGCCGCGGGGGCGTCCTTGGCGGGCTTTTTGAGATCGTATTTGTACAGGGCCAGGCAGGCGGCGTAGACGCTTTCTTCCACCAGGCGCTCACGGCCGCCGGGCAGGGTGGCCAGCTGGGGTTCCAGCAGCAGGATGGATTCCAGGCCCAGTTCGTGGGCACGCTGCACACCGGTGGCCACGGCCGTGCGGATGTCGTCCGTGGTCAGGTCTTCACGGGCGCCCAGGCCGATGGCCAGCACGCGCGGCACGCGCAGTTCGGGATGGCCGTGCAGCAGGGCCTGCTGGCCCTTCTTGCCCTGGAAGTCGCGCATGGCGGGCGCGATGGCCAGCCAGGGAGCCAGATTGTCCAGCGCGGGGCAGGCTTCCAGCATGTTCTCGCCCTGGCAGACAGGCACTATGAGAATCTCGGCCTTCCACTGGTCGGGGCCGAGGCATTGAAAACGGATGTCCATAGATTTCTCCGAAGCATCGAGATGAACGGGCGTCCCGCGTTGCGGGACGGCGACGGCGGGTTGCCATCGCGAGGAGCAGAATATACGCTGTGCCGTCGTTTTTGCCAAGCCGCGAGGCGCTTTGCCGCCCCGGGGCCCTTTTCTCTCCGGCCTGTGCCGTCATCCCTGCCCATCCGCGTCCCTTTCCGCCATGCTCGTCTACATCCACGTCCCGTTCTGCCGCTCCCGTTGCCGCTACTGCGCCTTCCACTCCCTGCCGCTGGGCCCTGCCTCGCCCGACAGTTCGCCCCGGGTGGCGGCCTACCGGGACAGCCTGCTGCGCGAGCTGGATCTTTGGGCCGCGCGTCTGGGCAGGCGACCGGTGGAGAGCGTCTTTTTCGGCGGCGGGACGCCCAGCCTGCTGCCGCCCGCCTTCCAGGCCGCCGTGCTGGAGCGCATCGACCGGCATTTCCATCTGGCGGCCGGGGCCGAGATCAGCATGGAGGCCAATCCCGAGTCCCTGCTGGCCCGCCGGGCCGTGGACGGCTATCTGGCCGCTGGCATCAACCGTATCTCCATGGGCGTGCAGAGCATGGACGACCGTTTTCTTTCCCTGCTGGGGCGGCCGCACCGGCGCGCCGACGTGCTGCGGGCCGTGGAGCATCTGCGGGCCGCGGGCTGCCGCAATCTGGGGCTGGACCTCATGTGGGGCCTGCCGGGACAGGATGCGGCCCACTGGCTGGCCACGCTGGAAGACGCCCTTGCCCTGGAACCGGAGCATGTCTCGGCCTATGGCCTGACGCTGGAAGAGGGCACGCCGCTGGAACGCGACTGGAGCGCCGGGCGTCTTTCCCTGCCCGAAGATGACGAGCAGGAGCGCATGTATCTGGAAGGCATCCGTCTGTTGACCGCGCACGGCCTGGAACAGTACGAGATCTCCAACTACGCCCGCTCCGGCTTTTTCAGCCGCCACAATATGGGCTACTGGACGGGGGCCGACTATCTGGGCCTGGGCCCGGCGGCCACGTCCACCCTGGAGGGCCGCCGCTGGACCGACACGCCCGACCAGGCCCGCTGGCAGGCCGACATCGACGCCGGGCACCCCGACCATGATGCCGAGGCCATCACACCGCGTATCCGGCTGGAGGAACGGCTCATGCTTTCCCTGCGTACCTGTGCGGGCTTCGAGCTGGCGGAATACACATCCCTCAGCGGGCGGGATTTTATGGCCGACCACGGCGACTGGTGCCGCGAGCTGGTCGCCGCCGGGCTGGCCCGTCCGGACGGGGACAGGCTGGCGCTCACGCCGCAGGGCCTGCTGGTCTCCAATGCCGTGGTGGCCGATCTGTTCGAGCGGCTGGACGGGCTGGGGCTGTAACGAGATATGTTGGGCGGGTGAGGGGAGAGGGACACCCTTTTGGAAAAGGGTGCTCCCTCTCCCCTCGTGCTCCCCTCTCCCTTCCCAAAACGTTTGCTCCGGTCCCTGGACGATGCCGGGAGCGCCCCGGCAGCCGTGGGTGTTGGTCTCCCGAGAGGATGGGGACTGGAGGAGAAACGAAACCTTTCCATCGTGTATACTGGTGTGGAGCTAAGGCTGCCCTGATCCGCAGATGGAGGGCAGGCCCGCATGCGCGGGCGCACGGCAGCCGGACATGCACAGGGAAAAAGGATTTTTTTGAAGCATGCCCGCCTTCAGGAAAGGGCAGGAAGACGCGGAACAGAACAAGGAGGACATGATGATGTCACGGGATGCTGACGCACTCCATCGCCGGCACATGCTGGCCGCCATCGAAGCCGCCCGTGAGGGCATGTTGTCCGGCAGGGGCGGGCCGTTCGGCGCCTTGATCACCGACCCGGAAGGCCGGGTGGTGTCCGTGGCCTGCAACGAGGTCCTGGCCAGCCGGGACTGTACCATGCATGCGGAAGTGGCCGCCCTGCGCAAGGTGGGGCATCTGGACCTGCGCGGCCATACGCTCTATGCCACGGGCTTTCCCTGCGTGATGTGCCTCGGCGCCATCCTCTGGTCGCGCGTTTCCACGCTCTATTACTGCAACGATTACGCCATGGCCCGTGCGGCGGGCTTCGATGACGAGGATTTCATGCGCGAGGTCGGCACGGTCTTCGGCTGCACACCTTCGGTGGTGGAAGAGGTCAGGCTGCCCGGGCTCGACATCCTGCGGCTGGCCCTGCCGGAAGGCGCGGCCCTGTATGAGGAATGGAAGGGCCTGGCGGACCGGCAGCTCTACTAGAGGCTGCGTCGCCTTTGAATGATGGCGGTCGATGTCCTGTCCGGGACACCGGCCGTCATTTTTTACGGCGTTGCCGTCCGGGCCCATCAGGATGGCTGGAGACACGTCCCTCCCGGGAAAGGGCGCTGGCGCTGGGGAGGGGGAGAGGGGGGAACCTTTCTCGCACGAGCAGCGACGGGATGGCGGTCCGCAGGGCCGTGCCCGTTGCGGTGCAGGAAGCTGCGGGCATCGACAGCAACGATGGGGCTCCCCCAAAAAAACAAGCAACAGGGCAGACATTGCCCCGATAAAAAGAACGGCCGGCATCCCTTGCAGGATGCCGACCGTTTTTCTGTGTTGCGTTGTTGTGGACCCGGGCGCCATCAGGATGGCGGGAGACACGTCACTCCCGGGTAAAGTGCGCTGGGGGCTTGAGGGGGCACCCCTTAAGCCATGCCTGCCGCCGCAGGGCCCGGCCTAGAATTCCAGGCTGCCGGGAGTGCGGGGGAAGGGGATGACGTCGCGGATGTTGGTGATGCCGGTGAGCATCATCAGCAGGCGTTCGAAGCCCATGCCGAAACCGGCGTGAGGCACGCTGCCGAAGCGGCGCAGATCCAGATACCACCAGTAGTCTTCGGGCTTCTGGCCCATCTCGGCGATGCGGGCCAGCAGCTTGTCCAGGCGTTCTTCACGCTGGGAACCGCCGATGAGCTCGCCGATGCGGGGCACCAGCACGTCCATGGCCGCCACGGTCTCGCCGTCGTCATTGCCGCGCATGTAGAAGGCTTTGATCTCCTTGGGATAGTCATAGACGATGACGGGACGGCGGAAGTGTTCTTCGGCCAGGAAGCGCTCGTGCTCGGTCTGCAGGTCCACGCCGAAGGCCACGGGGAAGGTGAATTCCTTGCCGCTGTCTTCCAGAATGTGGATGGCGTCGCGGTAGGACACGCGGGCAAAGGGCTGGGCCAGCATGCCTTTCAGGCGGTCGATGAGGCCCTTGTCCACGAAGTTGTCGAAGAGCTTGAGGTCGCTTTCACAGCGGGTCAGGGCATGGTCCACCACATGGCGGGTCAGGCCTTCGCCCAGCTCCATGATGTCTTCCAGTTCGGCAAAGGCCATCTCGGGCTCGATCATCCAGAACTCGGCGGCGTGACGCGGGGTGTTGGAGTTCTCGGCGCGGAAGGTGGGGCCGAAGGTGTAGACGCGGCCCAGGCCCAGGGCCAGGGCTTCGGCTTCCAGCTGGCCGGACACGGTCAGGTTGGCCTGACGGCCGAAGAAGTCCTTGGAAAGATCCTTTTCACCGGCGGGCAGGGCGGTCACGCGGAACATCTCGCCCGCGCCCTCGCAGTCGGAACCGGTGAGGATGGGCGTATGCACCCAGGAAAAGTGCTGGCTGTGGAAGTAGTCATGCACGGCGCGCGCCGCTTCGGAGCGGATGCGGAAGGCCGCGCCGTACTTGTTGGTGCGCATGCGCAGGTGGGCGATGCCGCGCAGGAACTCGTCGGAGTGGCGCTTCTTCTGCAGGGGGAAGGATTCGGGATCGGCCAGGCCGAACACACGGATGCTCTCGGCACGCACTTCCCACTTCTGCCCCTTGCCGGGGGAAGCCACCAGCTCGCCGGTGACGGCCACGGAAGCGCCGGTGTTGGCATCGCCCAGGCCTTCGTGGGCGGCGGTGCCCGCATCCACGATGCACTGCATGTTGGTCAGGCAGGAACCGTCGTTGATCTCCACGAAGCTGAAGTCCTTGGCATCGCGGCGGGTGCGGATCCAGCCGCAGACGGTGATCTGGCGCTGCGGGGCCTCGGAGGCCAGGGCATTGACGATAAGGGTGCGTTGCATGACGACTCCTTGTGTCGCAAAAAGGTAGAATGTGTATGGATAAGGCTCTTGCCGTATGTTCGGGACAGGGGGCGCGGTCCTGTGAGAGGAACGCACCCCAACACGTTACTATAACGGCAAAGACGGCGCCCTTCAAGGCCGGGAGCCGGGGCGGCGCCGGGGGATGGCGCTTGGATTTTGGGCAGGAACATGCTTAGATGGAGGGATGGGACTGCCCTCCATCCCCGGCAGTCATGAAACAAGGAGATTCGGACATGAAAAAGATCGCCACGCTGGCCCTGTGCGTCCTGATGCTGGCCCTGACGGCCCCTGTGATCCAGGCGGCCACCCCCCAGGCCGGAGCGCCCAAGGCCGACAAGCCCGCCAAAGTCGATGCCCGCAGCACGCCCGTCTGGGTTGAGCTGGAAGGGACGGACAGCATCGGTGCCCGCCTGGGCATGCGCCTCAAGGAAGCTTTCAACGGCAGCAACCTCTTCAGCCTCACGGACAAGGACATGCCCAAGATGCGCCTGCTGGTGAGCACGCAGTCCGAATTCCCCGGCCGTCCGGGCGTGGGCTCCGTGTACTCCATCTGCTGGACCTTCACCCAGGGCGAGGGCTATCTCGGCTATCTGCTGGCCCGCGAAGTGGGCACCCTGACCTATGAGGAGATCGACGCCCTGGTCAACCGGCTGGTGGAGCGCACCGACGGTCTCTCGGTCAAGTACAGCAACCTCTGGAAGTAGTTTTTTTCTGGGAAAAGGTCGCTCTGCGCTGTTGAAAAAGCCGCTGTCCCCTTGGGGGCGGCGGCTTTTTGCATGGCATGGCTTGCACGCGGGAAGATGTGTTGACGAGGGGGAAGGAGGCCCTTTTGGCTGGCGCGACAAAAGGGCCTCCTTCCCCCTCGTGCTCCCCCTTTCTCCCCAAAACGCGCTCATGGAGTCCCGTGCTCCGCACAGGACGCGAATATCCGTCATGACGGGCGGTCAGGGGAGCTGCAAGCAGCCGTGCCGCCATGGAACAGACCGGGGCAGACGCAGGAAGCGGAGGGGGAAAAGGTCAGTTCCCCATACGGGTGACGTGCAGGCGGGCGGCCAGGGCCTCCAGCACGCGGGCGGGCGTGACGTTGAAGCCCAGGGCCTCCTGCGCCTCGTTGAACCAGAAGCAGCACTGGACGCGCTTCTCGCGGGGCAGCAGGGCCAGGGCCGTGTCCAGGGGGCAGAGGGCGTCGTCATTGCCGGACATGACCCGGCTCATGGATTTCTGGCAGGCCAGCAGTATCTGCCCGGCCAGACGGGCATCCAGGGCGTTGCGGGCACCGGTGCGCTCGAACAGACCGCGACCGCTGGTGATGAACAGGGCCAGGGCCTCTTCCCAGGGCTGGAGGGCCGGATCACGGGAGAGACTGTCGGGCCAGGGCAGGGTCAGGCAGAGAGAGCGCGAGACCAGCGTGGGCAGGAGCTGCTCGCGCTGGGCGGCCAGCAGGACGAAGCAGGAGGAGGGCGAGGGTTCTTCCAGCGCCTTGAGCAGGGCATTGGCCGCATTGCTGCGGTTTTGTTCCACGCCCATGAGCAGCACCACGCGGCGGCCCTGACCGTGGGGAGCGTCGCGCAGTTTTTGTTTGAGCTCGCGGATGTTGTCCATGTTCAGGGCGCGGATGGGGCCGGGATGGGCCTCGTCGTCGGCATTGCTGATGCGGCCGTCGTAGGCCAGCACATCCAGATGCTCACCGGCATCGATCTGCATGCAGGTGGGGCAGATGAGGCAGGGCCCTCCCTCGCCGCCCGGCTGCGGACAGTTGACGCAGGCGGCCCAGTAACGGGCAGCGGCCAGGCGCTGGGGCTCGGTGCCGCCTTCCAGCAGCAGGACCTGCGGCGGGTTGGCGGACAGGCGGTGGAGCACCTCGCGGATGCGGTCGAAGTCCGGCGTGCTGATGTCCTGGAAAAGAGGCATGGCGTCCCTCGCGGTGCGGGAGCGTGACGGTCACGCACCAGGGCAGGGCTGCCTTGATGCGCCTCAGGCTCCACCAAAGATGGTTGGCAGGAAAAGGACCGGCCGGACAGTACGACGGCCTGCACCGCTGCCGGTTATGGCTCCTGTTCCCCGGCAGGAACAGGCAGCGCCGGTGTGGCCGCGTCGTCCCCCTGACAAAAGTTTTTGGAAAAGAGAGGGGGGAGCGCGAGGGGGGAGAGGGAGAACCTTTTTTCAAAAAGGTTTCCCTCTCCCCCCTCGCAGGATCTATCTCAAGCGCGAACGCTTAACGGACGATGGTCTGGGCGCGGTCGGCACCCACGGAGATGAAGGAGACGCGCACGCCGGTGAGCTCTTCGATGCGGGCGATGTAGGCGCGCACGTTTTCGGGCAGCTGCTCGACGCTGGTGCACTGGCTGATGTCGTCCTCGAAGCCGGGCATTTCTTCATAGATGGGCTTCACGCGGCCCAGGGCGCCTTCTTCCTGCGGGGGGTATTCCAGACGCTGGCCGTCCAGTTCGTAAGCCACGCAGATCTGCAGGGCGGGCAGGTTCTGGAGCACGTCCAGCTTGGTCAGGGCGATGTCGGTAAGGCCGCACAGGCGCACGGTCTCGCGCAGGATGACCACGTCCAGCCAGCCGCAGCGGCGCGGACGGCCGGTGGTGGCGCCGAACTCATGACCGTTGGTCTGGATGTAGCGACCGGTGTCGTCTTCCAGCTCGGTGGGGAAGGGGCCGGAGCCCACGCGGGTGGTGTAGGCCTTGACGATGCCCACCACGCGCTCCAGGGCGGAGGGGCCCACACCGCTGCCGGCGGCGGCGGAGCTGGCCACGGTGCTGGAAGAGGTCACGAAGGGATAGGTGCCGTGGTCGATGTCCAGGTGGATGCCCTGGGCGCCTTCGAACAGGATGTCCTGACCGGCGGCCTGGGCCTTCTGGATCTCGGAGGAGGCGTCCTTCAGATAGGGGGTGATGCGCGGGGCGATGGCCAGCAGCTCTTCACAGACCTGGTTCTCGTCCAGGGTGTCGTACTTATAGAGCTCGCGCAGCAGGACGTTCTTTTCCAGCAGGGCGTGATGCACTTTTTCGCGCACCAGCTGCGGGTTGGTGAGGTCACCGGCACGCAGGCCCACGCGGGAAGCCTTGTCCTCATAGCAGGGGCCGATGCCGCGGCCGGTGGTGCCGATCTTCTTGCCGGCACGCTTGGCTTCGCGGGCATTGTCCAGGCTCTTGTGGTAGGGCATGATCAGGTGGGTCTTTTTGCTGATGCCCAGACGGCTGGGGGACACGTCGATGCCCTTGGCCGCCAGTTCGTCCACTTCCTTGAGGAAGACGAAGGGGTCCAGCACCACACCGTTGCCGATCAGGCAGTTTTTGCCCTCGTGCAGGATGCCCGAGGGGATCAGGTGCAGGATGGTCTCCTTGCCCTGGACCTTGATGGTGTGGCCGGCGTTGTTGCCGCCCTGGAAACGCACGATCAGCCCGCTCTGCGCGCTGAGCATGTCCACAATCTTTCCCTTGCCCTCGTCGCCCCACTGGGCGCCGATAATGACCGTATTTGCCATATATCCACCTGCACTGCCCGCATGGCGCGGGCCAAGGCTGAAGTTTTGTCGTCCACACGCGAAAACCCCGTAGCCTGACGACTAAGGGGAACAACGTTGGCCGCAATGCCTTAGTTTTTTCTAGCCGCTAACAGCGGACAAGTCAAATGCCGGGGCCGCCGGGGGAGAAAAATGGGGGAAATTTTATGAGACCCGCGCTCCGACAGGGTCGGGGCCGCAAAAAAAAGGGGGGAAGGGACATCCCTGCCGGGATGCTCCTTCCCCCTTTCATGACGCTGCCGGAGCAGCGGGACCGTTATTGGTAGGCGCCTTCACGCGTGCACTTGGAGGCATCGAACAGGGTGCCTTCCATGCGGTACTGTTCGAAGATGTAGGCGTTCTCCTGGTGTTCGCTCCAGCGCGCGCCGCCGCGGGCATGGGTGAGGATGCGCGGCTTGGGCAGGGCGGCCGGGTCACGCATCTCGAACTCGTCGGAGGTGCCGACGCCCTGCAGGGCCAGGGTGGGCACGTCGGCGCTGGACATGAAGGCATCGCTGATGCGCAGCTCGCCGCGCTGATGGGGTTCCTTGACCATCAGGAGGGCGTGGGGACGGCCGGGAGCGTAAGGCGCGGTCTGGAAGACGGTGCCGTCGGGGAATTCCTTGCCGTCGTTGTAGGTACGCTCCACCATGGGGCTGTCGCTCTCGCCGTGGTCGGAGACCAGGATGATGCGCGTGTTGTCGTAGATGCCGGCTTCCTTGAGCTGGTCGAAGAAGATCATCAGGTAGCGCAGCAGGTGGCGCTCGGCGTAGTAGTGTTCGGGCAGCACGCCGTCGACGAAGAAGAGCTGGCCCTCGGTGGCCGGATAGGGGTCGGCCACGATCTCGGGCTGACCGTCCTTGAGGTCGGGGGCGTAGTGCCACATGTAGTGGGACAGCATGGTGTAGAAGACCTTGGCCGTGCTGCGCGGGGCATCGGTGGTGATGCCCGAGGTGAAGGCGAAGCGGAAGAAGGCGTCGCCCGCGCGGCAGGCGTCCATGCTGGCCACCAGGATGCCGTCGCCGGCGTCATGCCAGTTGCCGTCGTCGTAGATCTTCTGCTTGATGATGTTGGGCGAGGCCTGGAACAGGCCCAGCATGGCGAAGAAGCTGCTGAAGTCCCGCAGGCTGGTGCCCTGGTGGTACTTGAGCTGGAAGTCGTCCTTGACCTGGGGCACGGTGGTGACGTTCTCCACCTTGCCGAGGTGACGCTCGTAGAAGTCCTGGTTGAAGAACTCCAGGCCGTTGAGCATGCAGACGTCGTAGCCGTGGGCCGCAAAGTTGCGGGGCATCACGGCAAAGGCGCTGTTGATGTTCTCTTCCAAGGTCACGTCGCGGCGGGCGTTGACGGCCGCCGGGCTGTAGGCATGGCCGCCGTAGATGCTGGGCAGGCTCATGACCGTGGCGTCGGCCATGGAGATGGTGTCGGGGTACCAGACGAAGCCGTCCATGCCCTTGCGGAAGCCGTTGGTGAACCAGGGGTCGTCCAGCATCCGTTCGATATGGCCGCCGGTGAACATGTCCATGACGATGACGATGACGTTCTCGCCGTCCTTGGAATAGGACTGCATGTCAGCCACATAGGCGGGCGGGGTGAAGCTGGTCTTGGCCTGTTCGGGCTCTTCGGCGGTCAGGGCGTTCCAGGCCGTGAGGGCCACCAGAGAGAACACGGCGATGGAGAGCACGCGCGGCAGCTGCAGGCGCACCTTGGGGAAGGCGAACAGCAGGGCCGTCAGGCCCAGGGCCACCAGCACGGGCAGCAGGCCGTCCTTGAAGGTGCTCATGGGGCCGGTGAGGGCGGCTTCGCGCAGGAAGCGGATGCCGTCCAGAGCACCGAAGTGGCCGGGCAGCACGAAAAGGTTCACGAAGGCGAGGCTCAGGGCCCAGAAGGCCACGAAGGCCGGGATGGTCTTGGCCTTGGCCGGGAACCAGAGCCAGAGCACGAAGACCACGAAGAAGGTCAGCGAAAGGTAGCGCACCATGCCCAGCAGCACGTCCAGGGGACCGGCGGCGAAGAAGTTGGGGTCGCTGGCGTAGGACTGGAAGGGCACGTACAGGAAGATCAGGATGGCCAGACCGGCGCAGGACAGGCTGTAGACCGAGCGCATGGTGGCGGCCATGACGGTGTTCATGCCGCCCTGGGCAAAGCCGGGCTTACGGAAGCGGGGCAGGCGGATGGGCAGGCGCAGGTTCTGGAGCAGGAAGAAGACGTTGTTCATGGTCCAGAAGATGAGCAGGGCCGAGGCCGCGTTGTACAGCAGCGCCAGGAAGAAGAAGGCGATGATGATGGCCTGCAGGGTGTCCTTGCGCGTCAGGCCCGGAGTGGTCAGCGTGGCGATGATGTTGACCACGGTCATGACGATGGGCAGGGCGTTGACGCCCCAGAGCAGGCCGTCGGGCTGCGAAAGGTCGGGGATCATCAGGCAGGGCTGGCCCTGCAGCTGGGTGAGCCCCAGGATCATGTAGTACGCGCCGGTCAGGAAGGGGATCTGCAGGGCCACGCCGAAGGCCGAACGGACGGCCAGCAGCGGATGGTAGGCGTAGCGCTTGTAGAGGTTGTTGATGCGGCGCTGACGCTCGGCCCCCTTGGATTCCTTGCGGATGCGGGCCAGCTGCGGGGCCATGATCATCTGGAGTTTCTTTTCCCGGGCCTGGGTGCCCACGGCCAGACGTCCCAGGGGGATGAAGGCCACGGCGCTGATGCAGGACAGGACGAGGATGCTCAGGCCGTAGTTGTGGGTGAACTGGAGGCTGCCGAGATAGATGGCCCGGTAGATGATCTCGATGGGCAGGATGAATATTTCATACAGAAGCGACATGGCGTTTCCTTGAAAGCATATCCGGCAAGGGCCGTGCTATTTCGTTTTGGGGGCGGCAGCTTCGGCCGCGTGTTCGGCGTCCATGCGGGCCAGGGTGTCCACGGTCCACTGGGCGATGGCTTCACCGCTCCGGCCCCAGCAGGCCACGGATTCCTCGCGGAAGGCGGCGATGGCGGAGGAAGGCGTCTTGAGGGCGCGTTCCACCACGGGCACGATGTTGTTGAAGTCCTCGGGCGAGACCACTTCGCCCAGACGGGCGGCCACGGTGTCTTCCCAGATGACGCCCAGGTCCGCCACCTCGTAGAGCTCGGGGTTGCGCACGGGGATGTCCAGGGTGATGACGGGCTTCTCGTAAAGGAAGGCGAAGTCGAAGCGCACGCAGGACTTGTCCGAGATCATGACGTCGGCCCGGCTCATGGAGGCGGTGGCGTCCATCTCGGTATCGAAGCTGACGTTGGGGTAGTCGCGCAGCATCTCGTGGATGGTGTCCAGCATCTCGGTCTCCACCTTGAGGGACTGGGGATGCGGGCGCAGGATCACGTCATAGCCGGCCTTGGCCAGATCCAGCAGGAAGTTGGGGCCGCAGATGTTGAGGCAGCCCTTGTTGCCCCACGAGGGCGCCACCAGCACCACGGGCGGGGTGCTCCGGCCTTCCTTCTTGTGGGCCTTGGCGGCCAGCTCGTCCAGATAGGGCAGGCCCAGGGAGACGCATTCCTTGGGCGGCAGGCCGCGCAGCTCTTCCACCTTGCGGATGCTGGGCAGCATGAAGTCGCCCACCATCAGGACGGCGTCGTAATGGTCCAGGGAGCCTTTCTGGTACATGGCGATGTCGCCCACGCCGTGGCAGATATGGGCCAGGTTGGTCACACGGCGCGGACGCGGCATGGGGAAGCCGGGCGTGCCGATGTTGGGCGTGGTGGAGAGCATGATGTCGGCACGACGACCGGCGGCACGGGCAAAGGCCGCGGAACCCGTGCCGATGTAGCGCGAGTTCATGAGGTCGTTCTCGATGGTCAGGGCCGGGTCTTCCACATCCATGGTGATGTAGGAGAAGGGCACGCCGCGGCGCAGGAAGGCGTCGATGACGGGCTTGAAGGTGTAATAGTAGCTGCGGCCTTCGGAGAACATGAGGATGCGCTCGTGGTGCAGCTGCTTTTCGGGACGGCGCTCACCCTTGGCCTTGCCCATGATGGCGTAGACGATGTTCTTGACGAAATAGAGCACCGTACCCACCAGGCTGATGGCCAGGTAGACCAGCACGTTGCCCGTGCCGGGGTCGAGGTAGGCGTAAGAGGGCGCGGGGAACAGGGCTTCCAGCACCAGCCAGATCCCAAGATAGGCGCCCACGGAAATCAGAAAACCGCGCTTCATGCCAGTTTTTCTCCGCGTTGCAGCAGTTTCAGGTTGCGGTCCATTTCCGCGATGCGGCCACGACCGTAGTCGATGCACTCGCGGTAGAAGCCCCACAGGCCCCAGATGTAATCCACGATGATCATGGCCTTGAGCAGGCGGGTGCGGTCAGCGCCGCTGGCTTCGATAAAGGCATCCAGCAGGGGGCCGGAAAGACGGGTCTCGGTGACGAAACTGGCGTAGTCCCAGTAGGGCGAGCAGAAGCAGGCGTACTCGAAGTCGATGAGCTTGATGTCGTCGCCCTTGCGCAGGATGTTCTCCAGCACGAAGTCGCGATGGCAGAAGCGCTTTTCGTCGCTGTCCATCTCGCGGGCAAAATCATAGAACAGGCTGCGTTCATGGTCGGCCAGCAGGTTGACGCCGCTCTGGCGCTCGTAGAGCTTGACCTCGGAAAGCACGGAGAGCACGGCGCTGGGGCCGTATTTTTCACGGAAGCCTTCGGGCATGCGGATGTCATGCAGGCGGCGCATGATGTCCACCACCCCGCGCACCTCGAACCGGTCCAGGGTGTCGTGGTTCAGGATGCGGTAGCCTTCCAGGAAGTCCGTGGTCTTGATGCCGCCCGCGTAGAAGTGGCACTCGGGCGTGATGTCCAGATCCTTCACCATCTCCAGCATGGCGGCTTCCACGCTGCGGTCGATGATCTTGTCCGTGCCCTGGCCGGGGATGCGCAGCACCAGGCCCTTGCCGTCCAGCTGGATGTGATAGGTATCGTTGGTCAGGCTCTTGAGCTTTTCGGCCATCTGGGTCTCGGAGCACTGGTCGGCCAGTTCGTCGGGCGTCAGCAGGCCCAGGGAAAGGGCGTCGCTCAGGCTGTCGATCTCGCAGAGCAGCATCTTCACCCGCGTGGCGTAGACGGGCACGCGGTCCAGGATGCGGATGACGGAGTCTTCCCAGTAGTCGTCCGGGCCGCTCCTGTCCAGTTCCTCGCGGATGAGGGCCGCGGCCTCCTCGGTCCAGTAGGAGACGCCGGACATGCAGTAGCCCGAGGGCGAATCCTTGCGCACGGAGACCACGCGGTCATCGGCATCGGTGATCAGTTCCCATTCGTGGCCCTGCTGGGTCTGCTGGCAGATGAACTGCGAGACCCCGGGACGCACCAGGGGCACCACCGGACGGCGGATGTAGGTGTCACCGTCGATGACCAGGCTGTCTCCCAGGCGGTGGGCCACCAGCTGAAGGGAGGAATAGTTGTTGGCCGTGGCATACTGCGCCGAGATGATGAGCTGGACGCCGTATTTATCCACAAGATAGTTGAAGCATTCGTGCTTGTAACCGACCACCAGGGCGATGTCGGTGACGCCGTCGGCATGGAGCTGGCGGATGGTACGTTCCACCAGCGGATAACCGCCGATGTTGAGCAGGGGCTTGGGCTTCAGATAGGTGAAGGGGCGCAGACGCGTCCCGAAGCCGGCACAAAGAATGTTGGCACGCATGGGAACCACTCCTGTGCGTTGTGCGGGGATGTGACGGACATCCCCGATGCTGGTGAGGGGGACTGCGCTTGCGCAGGAAAACCTTATCCCCCGGGGTTCGCGATCCCGGATGCCGTATCCGGGGTGCGGAGGTTTCTCACGACACGCAAAAAAAGGCAAGGGCTGTCTGGCGGTTGTCGCCGGACGGGGCAGGCCGGGAGGTGCGGAAGACGGCCCGGCCCATGCTGTACAAGGCGAAGCGTTAGTTTTTTGTGAGCGGGATGCAGCGCGGGAAGGGCCCGGCTCAGTCGTCCTTGCGGGAGGGGGCCGTATCTCCCGGCGCGGGGCGGAACGAAAGGACGCGGCAGCGGTGCTGCGCGGGAGCTTCCGCCTGGCCCTGCATCAGGTCGAAGTCGGGGGCCAGGGGCTGGGCCGCGGGGGCGGGGGCGTCTTCATGCGGCTGGGCCTGCTGCGCCCAATAATAGTTGAACAGCTGGTTCTTGTAGCGTTTGGCCTGGATCATGGAAAAGACCAGGACGGCCTCTTCCCAGCGCTGGGTCGGTTCGAAACGGCTGGCGATGGTGGCGTACTTGCTCCACAGCGACATGAGCGACGCCTCGTCGAGGGCGTCCAGCTGGCGGGCAAGGCGGGTGAGCAGTTTTTCCATGGTTTCCTCCGGCAGAAGCGCGTATATCGCGCCGTCGTTATGGCCCATTTGCGGGCCTGCGTCAAATCCGGCGCCCCTCCGGGCCGGGAAGGCGCCTGCCGGAGGGCCTTCCTCCCCCCTGGGGGACGCACTGGTGGAGAGGGGCGTTTTGTGCTACACCATTGCCGCGCCGCGAAGCGCTTTCACCTTTTTTGCTAGGCATACCTGGAGGCATCATGACGACCGACCTGAAGGCCATGTACAAGAAAGTCCACAAGGACGCTTTTCCCGAGACCATGACCATTTTGCTGGGTGACGAAAAGCTTGTGTACCACAAGCGCGTCTGGACCCTGGACAACGAGGAAAAAGGTCTGCGCTACGGCGAAAACCCCGACCAGCCCGCTGCCCTGTATGAACTGCGTGAAGGTGGCATCACCTGCGGCGGCCTGCGCTGGCGTGGCCCCGGTCAGGGCATCGTGTCGGCCATGACCGAAGCCCAGATGATCCAGGCCGGCAAACACCCCGGCAAGACCAACCTCACCGACGTGGACAACGGCGCCAACATCCTGCAGTACCTCAGCGAGCGCCCCGCGGCCATCATCCTCAAGCACAACAACCCCTGCGGCGCCGCCTGGGACGACGGCGGCGTGGCCGCTGCCCTGGACAAGGCCTTCTGGTGCGACCGCATCGCCGCTTTCGGCGGCGCGGTGGTGGTCAACCGCCCCTTCACCCGCGAGGCCGCCGAGATGGTGGCCGCCAGCTACTTCGAAGTGGTGGCCGCTCCTGCCTATGAAGAAGGCGCCGTGGAGATCCTCAAGGGCCGCAAGAACCTGCGCATCATGGAACTGCCCGGCCTGGGGCGCCTGGACGAACTGACGCAGTCCGCCTTCCTGGACATCAAGAGCCTGGCCGACGGCGGCATCGTGGTGCAGAAATCTTTCGTGAACCGCATCCTCACCGATGCCGACTTCCTGCCCGCCGAAGCCACGGACAAGAACGGCGTCACCGTCACCGCCCGCAAGCCCAATGCCCAGGAAATGGCCGACCTGCGCTTTGCCTGGGCCGTGGAAGCCGGTGTGACCTCCAACTCGGTCATCTTTGCCCGCAACGGCGCCACCGTGGCCATCGGCACCGGTGAACAGGACCGCGTGGGCTGCGTGGAACTGGCCATCCACAAGGCCTACACCAAGTACGCCGATACCCTGGCCTTCCGCGAGCACAACCTCTCCTTCTACGAACTCAAGCAGAAGGCCGCCACCGACGCCGCCCTCAAGGCCGCTCTGGACGACATCCAGGCCCGTACTCAGGAAGCCCGCGGCGGCCTGCCCGGCACGGTGCTGATCTCCGACGGTTTCTTCCCCTTCCGTGACGGCGTGGACGCCGCCATGGCCCAGGGCGTCACCGCCATCGGCCAGCCCGGCGGCTCCATGCGTGACACCGAAGTCATCGCTGCCTGCAACGAAGCCAGCCCGCAGGTGGCCATGGTCTTCACCGGTCAGCGTTCCTTCAAGCACTAGTCTCCCCCAGGGCACGACACCGGCCGGTGTCGTGCCCTTTTTTCATACCTGCGGCCCTGCCGCCTTCCCGTCAGCCAAGGATGCCCGCCGTGTCTTCCCATTCCCGCACGCCCCGCACCGGGGCCTCGTCCGCCCGTATCTGCATCTCCGCCCTGTCCGGGGGCGGCGGCAAGACCCTGCTCTCGCTGGGCCTGGCGCGGGCCTTTTCCCGGCAGGGGCTGGCCGTCCAGCCCTTCAAGAAAGGCCCGGACTATATCGACGCGGCCTGGCTCTCGCTGGCGGCCGGACGGCAGGCCAGCAATCTGGACCCCTATTTCCTGTCCCCCGCGCGTCTGCGGGCCCTGTTCCGCCATGTGATGGGACGCAGCGGGGCCCGGCTGGCCCTGCTGGAAGGCAACCGCGGCCTTTTCGACGGCATGGACGTGCGCGGCTCCTGCGCCACGGCCGAACTGGCCCGCACGCTGGACTGCCCTGTGCTGCTCAGTCTGGATTGTACCAAGATGACCCGTACGGCTGCTGCTCTGGTGGCCGGGGTACGGAATTTCGAGCCCGGCCTGCGTCTGGCGGGCGTGGTGCTCAATCAGGTGGCCTCGGCCCGGCACGAAGGCATTTTGCGTGAGGCCATCACCACCTACACGGACGTGCCCGTGCTGGGGGCCATCCCCCGCCTGCGCGAGAACCCTCTGCCGGAACGGCACATGGGGCTGGCCTCGCTGTGCGGGGACGATCTGAGCCCGCAGGCCCAGGAGATCCTGGAAAAACTGGCCGATGTGGTGCGCGACCATGTGGACATGGACCGCGTGCTGTCCATCGCCGACGATCTGCCCGCTCTGCCCGAAGAGCCGGATTTTTGGGACGAGACCGCCTGGGCCGGGGAGGGCGCTGTGGCCTCTTCCGGCGAAGGGCAGCCTGTGGTCTGCTCCGAAGCTTCGGCCCCCGCTGCCGGAGCAGGGAAGTCCCCCCGGGCGGATGCCCCGCGCATCGGCTATGTGCGCGACCGGGCCCTGTGGTTCTATTATGAGGAGAACCTCGAAGCCCTGCGCCGGGCCGGTGCGGAGCTGGTACGCCTTTCCCTGCTGGATGACGCGTCGTGGCCGGAGCTGGACGGCCTGTATCTGGGCGGCGGTTTTCCCGAAGACTGGGCCCGGGAGCTGTCCGCTTCGCCGCATCTGGCCCGGCTGGGCACACTGGCCGCCAGGGGCTTGCCCATCTACGCCGAATGCGGCGGCTTCATGGTCCTGGCTTCGGCTTTGGAGCGCGACGGACAGCGCTGGCCCATGAGCGGCATCTTTCCCGTGGAGACCCGCTTCTGTCCCAAGCCGCAGGGCCTGGGCTATGTGCGGGCCGACGTGGTGCTGCCCAATCCCTATTTCCCCCAGGGCTCTGTCCTGCGCGGTCATGAGTTCCACTATTCCCTCTGTTACGAGCCTGCCGCCGTCAGCGGCCGTCTGGATCATGCCCTGCGCCTGCGCAAGGGCACGGGCATGGGGCGCGATGCCGAGGGCCACGGACGGGATGGTCTGGTGAGCGGCCGGGTCTGGGCCGCCTACTGTCATATCTTCGCCCCGGCAGTGCCCGGATGGGCCCCCCGTTTCGTGGATCTGGCCCGTTGCTACCGCCGCGAACGGACTGGGGGATAAGAAGGTTTTTATGAGGGGGGAGAGGGACACCTTTTTGGAAAAAGGTTCTCCCTCTCCCCCCTCATGCTCCCCCCTTTCCCTTCCAAAAACTTTTATCAGGAGGCGTCGCAGGATATGGCGGGCCTGCTGACAGTGCCGCGGCGGGTACGGTCAACGGATAGGGATGTCTCTGTCTGGTTTTGATGAGATGGAAAAGGCAGCGTTCCCGGAGTATTGGCTCCGGAAACGCTGCCTTTTTTGCTGTGGAGAACGGAGGACGCGGGAGGGGGCACCTTTTTGCTGTGCGCAGTGCCCGGA
Source organism: Desulfovibrio sp. SGI.133 (assembly GCF_050313955.1). Lineage (NCBI taxonomy): Bacteria > Pseudomonadati > Thermodesulfobacteriota > Desulfovibrionia > Desulfovibrionales > Desulfovibrionaceae > Desulfovibrio > Desulfovibrio sp. SGI.133. The sequence continues at coordinate 298,822 of NZ_JBNPMK010000003.1, forward strand.
GGCCGCCAGAAGGGCCTGCCCATGGTTGATGCAGGCGTCTTGCGGGGCTCGGCAGCAGAGAGATGGGCCCCGGTGTGTCCTGTGCGTTCCTAAAAACGGTTCAGGATGAGCTTGTCCAGGGCCAGCTTGGGCACATAGTGCACCTGCTCGGCGTCACGCCAGTAGCCCAGGGCGCCGCTTTCGGGCACGTCGGCCACGCGGCGCACTTCCTTGGCCACGCCAAGGCCCAGGACCAGCGTGGGGCGCAGATCGTCGGGAAGCTGGACCAGTTCGCTCACGCCGGTATGGTCGAATGAGGCGATCATGCAGCAGCCCCAGTCACGGCTGGAGGCCGCCAGCTGGATGGTCTGGGCCGCGATGCCGGTATCCAGCCAGACCAGGTCGCCCGCGTTCTTGGGCATGCTCATGACGATGAAGCCCGTGGGGCGCTCACCGGGGAAGGGGCCACCCCAGTCCTTGAGGGCCGCCGCCCATTTGGTCATGCCGAACAGACGCCGGCAGGTCTCGCCGGGGCCCACGAGGCTGTAACGCAGTTGCTGTGCGTTACGGGCGCAGGGGGTCAGGCGGGCGCAGTCCACCAGCCATTCCAGATCCGCCATCTGCAGCGGACGTTCTTCCTCGAAACGGCGGCAGGTACGGGCCGCCAGTGCCAGTTGCTTGAAATCCATATGGGCTCCGCAGGTGAGAAAGGATCGCCGGGATCTCCCGGCAGGAGAACAAAAAATAGCACCTGCCGGAGCACGCGTCTACCGTGGCAGAGTGGCTGCGGTAGACGCGGTGGGCACGCGGCCGGGCTCGGCATCACGTCCAGTGAGATCAGGAAGGCGTGGAACGTACAGGCGGCCAAGGGTCTGCTGGGCCAAAGGCAGCCACTGCTACGCTTCCTGTAAGTTCAATGTGCAGCGGCTCAGGATGGCGGAGGGATCGGGAAGAAATGGGATGGAGGCGTCGTTCGCAGGCTTTGGACCGGCGTCAGAGCCTTGCTTCGCTGGGGCTGGTGTGGAGAAGGCCTGAGATACAAGAAAGGGGAGGCGCCTGTGGGCGTCCCCCCCTGAAAAGTTGTTGTGCGGATGGACCTAGCGATGCTGGCTCGTGTGATCGAAGGCCAGGGCGTAGAGATGATGGAAAAAGTCCACATACTCCACATGCACATGGTCCGGGGTCTTGATACGCGCCGGGGCAAAATTGAGGATGGAGGTGATGCCCGCATCCATCAGGTGCTGGGCCGCACGCTGGGCGCGTTCGGGCGGCGTGGTGATGATGCCGATCTCGATGTTCTGTTCGGCCACCATGGCCTTGAGGTCCTTGGTGCAGTGCACTTCCAGGCCATGGACGATCTCGCCGATCTTGAAGGGGTCGCAGTCGAAGATGCCCACGATGTTGAAGCCGCGGGCGCGGAATTCACCGTGGTTCAGGATGGCTTTGCCCAGGTTGCCGACGCCCACGAGCGCCATGCGCCATTCACGATCGACCCCCAGGGACGAGGTGATGGCCGCAATAAGGGAGGTTATGTGATAGCCCACGCCGCGGATGCCGAATTCGCCGAAGTAAGCCAGGTCCTTGCGGACCTGAGAGCCGTTGACCCCGCAGGCTTCGGCCAGGGGGTTGGAGGAGATGACTTCAACGCCGTCGCGCGCAAAATTTTCCAGCACCTGCACATAGGTGGCCAGGCGCTGGATGGTGGCGCGGGGGATGTGTTTGCTTTTGGGTTCCGTGGGCATAATCAATACCTGCTCAAGCTTGTGATGCTTTTGTGAAATTTAGGCTTTTCAATTTACTGGAAAAAAAAAGAATCTGCAAGCACCGGAAATACTACCTTTATTCCTTGCATATCCGTGCCGGCAAAATGATATGCCAATATAATCAGTCTACTGGCCGTGTGAATGGGGGAAGAGGGAAAAATATTCGATTTTAGAAAATATTTTAAAAAGTTTAGGAATATCCTTCCAGGAGCCGCACTTGGAACGACCGGGAGGAAAAAAGGATATTTTGTTACATTATGAAATAATTCCGTGAAGGAGCGAACAACCGCGCTTTGCACAAGGACAAAAAAAAGGGGGGACCGAAGTCCCCCCGTTGCAGCATTACTGCCTGGACGGCCTACGCATAGGGGTTGGCGTACAGCAGGATGAAGCTGATAACCAGGGCGTAAATGGCCAGGGATTCGATGAAGGCGAAGGCCAGGATCATGGTACCGGTCACTTTGCCGCTCACGTCAGGGTTGCGGGCGATACCTTCGCAGGCGCCCTTCAGGCCCAGACCCATACCGATACCGCAACCGAAAGCGGCGATGCCGATGCCGAGAGCGGCGGCCAGGCAGGTGTAACCCAGGGAAGCGGAATCAAGCTGGTTGGCGGCGAAAGCCATGGAAGCCATACCCAGCAGGGCCACGGTGTTCAGGGCGATCATCAGAAGTTTGCGCATGTGACACTCCTTCAACAGTTTGTATAAGTTGGGTCGTTTCCGACCATTCCCCACATATTCGGGGCTGCCGTAAGGGCAGCGGGCTGATTAATGTTCCGGGGCCTCGATGGCGCCCTTGATGTAGAACATGGTCAGCATGAAGAACACAAAGGCCTGCATGGTCTTGCCCAGCAGGAACAGGGCGTAAATCGGGATGGTGCCCAGGATGGGAGCCATGATGAAGAAGAGCACCATAACGATTTCTTCACCGCGGATGTTACCGAAAAGACGGAGAGACAGAGAGACGGGACGCGACAGGTGCGACACGATCTCCAGGGGGAACATCAGCGGGATGAGGAACTTGGAGGGCCCGGTGAAGTGGTGCACGTAGTGCGCCTTCCAGCGGATGATACCCAGGGCGTTGTAGAACACGAGCACGAACAGGGCCATGCTCACGGTGGTGTTCAGGTTGGCCGTGGGGGCGTCGAAGCCGGGGATCAGGCCCAGCAGGTTCATGCCGAAAATGTAGATGAACATACCGGCCAGCAGCGGCACGAAGCGGCGGCCGGCCTCGCCCATCGTGTTGCAGATGAAGTTCTCGATGGTGTCGATGAGAGCTTCAAAGAAGTTCTGCATGCCTCCGGGCACCAGGGTCAGACGACGGCGCACGAGATAGGCCACCACGAAAAGCACGGCCATACAGACCCAGGAGTAGAAGACATGTTTGAATTCCACCACCTGTCCGCCGATCGTGATCTGGTCCATGTTGCAGAACGTGGAGAGTAATACCGGATGCGGCAAACCACCAGCCATGAGACATGCCTCCTGCTCGGTTAAGGTGAAAAATCCGGCGCTAGCGCTTTCCGGCCGCGCGGCTTGCCCACGCGTAGGTAATGAGCGCCAATGCCGTGGCGGCGGCCAACCCTCCCAGCAGGGCCGTCAGCGGCGCCCCGCACACTGCAAGGGCCACATAGGTCACCACGGCCAGTACGGCCAGTCTGCCTCCCCAGCGCAAGAGCACCACGCGCAGGAACGCCGTACTGTATTCACCAAGGGGCTGCCGCAAGAAAAAGCGGGCCAATCCCCAAAAAGTCCAAGTTATCATTGCCGCGCCCACGCCAAACCAGAACAGGCCAGGCATGTGCGCATAACCGACGCCGCCCATCACAAGGCAAATGCCGGTAAACAAAATCAAATTCCGCACCAGCGGCAGAATGACCGGATGACTTATACCCCGACGCCAGAGCCAGTTGTCAATATCTTTCAGCAAGGGTCCTAACATTATCCGTCATTGTGGTCGTGACCGCCGGTCTTCGTGCCTTCGCCCTCGGGGGCTTCCGGGCTGGTCGTGCCGTTGCGCAGCTGCGCCGTGGGGGCCTTGCCGCCGGTTTCCCGGCTGACGGCGGCGGTCTCCGCCGCACAGGCCCGGGCGATGCTGTCCGGGACGACCGTTTTTTTCTTCACCGTGACGCGCTCCGGCCTGTCGGCCAGGGCTTCGGCACGTTTTTGTTCTTCTTCGCGGGACATCTTGCGCAGCAGGCGCTGGGTATCCTCATAGACGTTCATGAAACCGGCGATGATCCCGATGACCAGGAAGACCAGCTTCAGCCAGGGCCCCGTCTCCAGCCAGGCGTCGAGTCCGTAGCCTATGGCGAAACCCACCAGCGGGCCGCTTACCATATGCATACCGATGGTGCCCGTGGTGGCAAGGGATTCCATGCCCTTGCTCTGCTGTTTGAAAATGTCCTTCAGTGACACGTTTTCTCCTGCCTCCGGCTGTGATGACGGGCGGGTGAGGATCACAAAATCCTTTGGACCCCCTGAAGCCGTGTCAATGTACAAATTATCACAATGGCATCGCTGCGTCAATGCAATTTGTGGATTTGCACCGGCTCCCCGTCCGGAAGATGCTGTGAAGCATTCTTCTATCGTATTGAAAAATAAATTATTTTTTAACTATCTGACATATTTTATAAAAAGGATCGAAAGCCCCGAAAGCGTCAAAAATCCGTACCATGCGACACCGGAAAAGGGGGCCGTCTCAGGCGCGGCGCTGCCAGCAGCTCACGCTTTCCACGTGCGGGCTGTGGGGGAAGAGATCCAGGGGGGTCACCTGCATCAGCTCATACTCGGTGGACAGCACCCGGGCATCGCGAGCCAGGGTGGCCGGGTTGCACGAGATGTAGACCAGACGCTCCGGTGCCAGATGAAGCAGGGCCTCCAGGGCTTCCGGGGCCACACCGCCGCGCGGCGGGTCCAGCAGGGCATGATCCCAGTGGCCGGGGCCGTGCTTGCGGGCCAGGGCCGTCAGCAGGCGGGCGGCGTCCCCGGCCTCGTAGCGGCAATGGCCGAAGCCGAAACGGCGGGCATTGCGCTCCGCAAGGAGCACGGCGCGGCGGTCGTACTCCATGCCCAGCACGTCTTCAAAGTGTCCCGCGGCCAGCAGGCCCGGAGCGCCCGCACCGCAATAGACATCCAGCAGGCGGCGGGGCGTCACGCCCGCCTGGGGGGAGAGGAGCAGATCCACGGCCGTGGCGGCCAGCAGTTCGGCGGCCCGGCTGTTGACCTGGAAAAAGGAAGCGGGATCGATACCGAACCAGCGGCCGCCCAGGGGCAGATATAGCGGAGCTCCGTCCTCCGGCAGGGCCTCGCCCCGGCGGTCGAGGCAGAGCACGCGCGTCTCTCCGGCCACCAGAGCATCAGGGGTGGCACGTTCTTCATGGACAAAGGCCTGAACGCACGGGAAGGCGTCCAGCAGTTCCCGGCCCATGCGGGCCACGGTGCGACGCTGTTCCGCCGTGCCGGGACTGGTGACGCAGGTGAGCCACCAGCGGCGTCCCGGGGCATCGTCCGCGGCGGCCTGTGCCGGATCGGGATCGGGCCAGCCGTAGCGCACCACCAGGAAACGCCAGAAGCCGCAGTCTTCCATAGCCGGACGTTCCCGCCGGGGGCGGCGTCCGCGATTTTTGTCCGCCCGGGGCCGCAGGCGGCCCTCCTCGGCGGCGCTGCGCGGGGGCACATAGGCGGGCAGGCCGCTGCGGGCGGCCAGGTCGGCGCAGGCCGTGACCAGCTCCAGCCCCTCGCCGGGCAGCAGGGCGCAGCCGGACACCGGCAGCACCTGCAGGCCGCCGCGTCGGCGCAGGCCCAGGCACAGGCCGCTGCCGTCGGCAGGACCGAAGGCGAATTCCATCTTGTTGCGGAAGGCCCGCTGTTCCGGGGAGCCCAGGGCGGGCCGCAGGGGCAGGGCCGCATCACGGCCCAGACCGCCGATGCGCTCCAGGGCATCGCGTACCAGCTGGCCTTTCCAGCGCAGCTGGGCCGCATAGGGCAGACGCTGCCAGGGACAGCCGCCGCAATCTTCGCCGTGGGGACAAATGTCCGCCGCCAGGGCCACGTCCTCCAGCACCGCCGTACGCTGGGCCTCCCAGAAGCGTTTCTGGCGGCGGATGATACGGGCCCGTACCGTCTGGCCGGGCAGGGAGCCCGCGACGAAAATGACAGGCCCGCCGTCCTCGGGGCGGTGCAGGCCGCGGCCGTCGTGGCTCAGGGCGTCGATGCGGCAAACGATCTCATCGGTCATGGCGGAACAGGGGGTTGGAGTGGCGGGGAACAGGCCGGAGAGGCCTGCGGCACGATGATCTTTCTTGTAGCGGCTTTGCCCCGGGCTGGCAATGCGCGGCAGGGCGTGCAAAGGGGGCGGCCGTCCCCCTTTGGCGGGAAAAGCGCGTCCGGCGCGGGAAAAAAAGCGGCGGAAGGCAAAAAAGCATTGCCTCCCGGCCCTTCCTGTGCTATGCAACGCAACTGGCCTACGCCTCTGTCTGGCCCCGACTACCGCGCGTCCCACCACTGGATGCGTGGCCTGTGGCGCGGCCAAGAACAAAAATCACTTGACTTTTCTTGTAGCATGAGGCAAACAGGCCTCTCTCTTTTCGGAGGTTTAAGAGCATGTACGCTATTATTGAAACGGGCGGCAAACAGTACCGCGTCGAAGAAGGTTCCAAGATCGTTGTGGAAAAGCTCGCTGGCGAAGCCGGCAGCGAAATCAAGCTGGACAAGGTGCTGATGCTTGGCGGCGCCGACGTGAAAGTGGGCGCTCCCTATGTGGAAAACGCTGCCGTGACCGCCGAAGTGGTGGAACAGGGCCGCGGCGCCAAGGTTATGGTGTTCAAGCGCTGGCGTCGTAACGACTCGCGCAAGCTGCGCGGTCATCGTCAGGACTGCACCACCATCCGCGTCAAAAGCATTAACGGCTAGTTTGGCGGCGTGTCCCTGCGGGGACGCACGGCAATCTGCCTTGTAAGGAGTATACCATGGCTCATAAGAAAGCAGGCGGCTCTTCGCGTAACGGCCGCGACAGTGCGGGCCAAAGACGCGGCGTGAAGCGCTTTGGCGGCCAGAACGTGCTGGCTGGCAACATCATCGTGCGTCAGCTCGGCACCAAGATCTATCCCGGCACCAACGTGGGCATGGGCAGGGACTACACCCTGTTCGCCAAGGTTGACGGCGTGGTGCGTTTTGAAAAGTACATCCGCAAGCGTCGCGTGCTCACCCGCGTGCATGTGGAAGCCCCCGTTGCCGAATAACGGCGCGGCAAGGCGTGATTTTTGAAGGGAAGAGGCCGCAGGGCTTCTTCCCTTTTTTGCTTTTTTCAGGCCCCTGCGGCCTGCGGTACGCCCGCAAGGCGTCCCGAAGATCAGGGTGGTGACACCCGGGAGATTTTTCATGCGTTTTGTGGACGAAGCTACTATCCAGGTCCGGGCCGGCAAGGGCGGCCACGGCTGCGTGTCTTTCCGGCGTGAAAAGTTCGTGCCCCGCGGCGGGCCGGACGGCGGTGACGGCGGCAAGGGCGGTTCCGTCATCCTCAAGGCGGACAGCCGCCTGCTTTCCCTTTATGACTTCCGCCTCAAGCGCCAGTACGAGGCCCGCAACGGCCAGCCCGGCATGGGCAGCCAGTGCAACGGCCGCAAGGGCGATGACCTCATCCTGGGCCTGCCCGTGGGCACCCTGGTCTATGCCCGCGACGAGATGGGCGAGGAATACCTGCTGGCCGACCTGCGCGAGCCCGACATGGAAGTGGTGGCCGCCCAGGGCGGTCGCGGCGGCATGGGCAACGAGCATTTCAAAACGTCCACCATGCGCGCCCCGCGTTTCGCTCAGCCCGGCGAGCCCGGCGAGGAACGCGAACTGCGCCTGGAACTGAAGATCCTGGCCGACGCTGGCCTGCTGGGCCTGCCCAATGCGGGCAAGTCCACCTTCATCTCGCAGGTCTCGGCGGCGCGGCCCAAGATCGCGGCCTATCCCTTTACCACGCTGACCCCCAATCTGGGCGTCATGATCGACGAATACGATCCTGACCGCCGCATGGTCATCGCCGACATCCCCGGCCTTATCGAGGGCGCCCACGAAGGGCAGGGCCTGGGCCACCGTTTCCTCAAGCATGTGGAGCGCACCCGCTTCCTGGTGCATATCCTCAGCATCGAGGACGTGAGCGACGACAATCCCTGGGCCGGTTTCGAGCTCATCAACGAGGAGCTGCGCCGCTTCGACCCCGAACTGGCCGAACGCCGCCAGATCGAAGTGGTCAACAAGATCGACCTGGTGGATGAAGAGCGTCTGGAAGAGCTGCGGGCCCGCGCCCGCGCCGACGGCCGCGAGGTCTTCTTCATCTCGGCCCGTGACGGCATCGGCATCGAGGACTTGGTGGCCGCGCTCTGGAAGCTGCGCGACGAAGTGCAGGTGCACGAGCCCCTGCACCACTTCGTGGAAGCCGAGAACGTGGACGAAGAGGAATTCGAGGACATCGAAGTCATCTACACCCGCGAGTGATGCGTACGGGGCAGGGATGCGGTGCCGCCGCTTGGCAGGCCGCGTTCCTGCCCCGTTTTTTGTCACTCAGGAGGAGAAGCATGAAACATATCCTTCTGTCCTGCCTCCTGCTGCTGGCCCTGTGCGCCACGGCCCTGGCCGCCCCTGTGGAGAAGCAGACCTTCCGCGTGGTCGCCCCCGAGGGCTGGACCGTGACCGCCGTGCCGGACGTGACCGAAGGCGTGGTCCTGGTGGCCCCGGACAAATCCGTGAGCGTCACCATCGTCACCGCCGCCAGCGGGACCATGACCCCGGAACAGCTGGCGGCCGATTACGAGCAGAAGCTGCATGCCGCCCGTGTGGCGCAGAACGGCAATTATTACGGCCTCAAGGGCATGGCGGGCGATCTGCCGCTGGAGGTCTGCCTCTGGACCTTCGACGGCATGCACGGCGTGGCCAGCATCGTGGGCCGTACCGGCCATCCCGCCCTGCAGGGTATCGTGGACTCGCTGGAGTTCTACAAGTAGTTCCGTACCCCAGAGTTTTATGGGGGCGGGGCCGCCATTTTTTGCCTGCTTCCCGAGAGCGCGGGCAAGCCCCGGGCATCTTTGGGCAAAGGCCGGAAGGCCGGCCGATCCGTCATGAGGTGACGGGCATCGTCTGATGCTCTCCTGCCCCGGACCACAGAAATAAAAAAGGACGTCGGATATACCCGGCGTCCTTTTTTGTGGCTCCTTGGCGGGAAGACCATGCCGTCATAGGGGGGAGAAATTGCCTGCCTGCGCTCCTCATGCTGCCGTGTCCGGCATCCATGATATCGTGAGGAACGGCAGGAGCCCGGCGTGTCGATACCATGCGGATCACACGTCGGGGATTTTATTCCGCTCCTTTGGCAAACAGACTTTCGGGGGAAGGGCTCCCTTTTCTGTCTTCCGAGGGCAGAGGGCTGCAAGGCTGTTGGCGTACCGCCACGATGCTTTGACCGGCGAAGACCTTCTGTCCCACCGCGACACGGGGCGCGTAGTTCGGAGGCAGGTAAAGATCGACACGGGAGCCGAACTTGATCATGCCGATACGTTCCCCTTTTTTACCCATATCGCCTCTCTCCGCATAACTGACGATGCGCCGGGCTATGAGGCCCGAGATCTGCACCATGACGAAGTCCCCGTCATCGGTCTTCAGGGCATAGGCGCAGCGTTCGTTATCCCGGGAGGCTTTGTCCAGGGACGCGTTGAAGAATTTGCCGGGGTAATAGCGGATGTCTTGGATGCGGGCATCGACCGGCATCCGGTTCACGTGCACGTCAAACAGGTTCATGAAGATGCTGATGCAGGTGAGCCGCTTTCCCGTGAACGGTTCGTCGGCCTGCTCGATGCGCACGATCCTGCCGTCGGCCGGACTGAGGGCGCAGTGCTCCTCTTGTGGGCTGACCCGTTCAGGATCACGGAAAAAATGGCTGGACAGCCAGAGTACGAGCAGGAAGGCCAGGGCCGGTAGCCAGAGCCCCAGGAGGGCGAACAGGAGCGCGCTGAACGCGACGAGGGCAAGGAAAGGAAGACCTTCCCTACATATGCCGGTTTGGGGATGTTTCATGAGCATGTCTCCGGGGGGAGGCCTCCATGCACGGGCAGGGAGGCCTCCCGCAGTCAGGCTACACGAGTGACGGGCACAAAATGTCCATCCCGTGCTGTCTCAGAATGTCGGCGCCGTCATAGTGGGCCCGTTTCTCAAGGAATTTCCCGTCCTTGAGGGTGATCATGAACATCAGGGAAAAGCGCACTTTTTTGTTCGTGGGCGGAAGGCCGAGAAAAGGTCTGGTGTGGACCCCTTCATAGACCAGATAGCAGGCCACCTTGTCACCTTCCGCGAACATGTTGTGGATGCGCATGGTAAAGCCCGGGCAGGCGTCCATATGGTTCTTTTCCTGCCGGATGAACTCATCGGCCGAAAGAGGATGGTCTATCTGGGAGTAGAAACGGAAATCAGGGTGGCACAGCTCCTTCAGCGCATCGTAGTTGTTCTCTTCGATGAGCTGGTAGAATTTTTTGACGACAGCTTTGTTTTCTTCAGGGGACATGGATATGCTCCTTGCTGGATGTTGGCAGTGCGGATCCGCGTATCCTTCCGGGAGGTCTGAATTGACGCTAATCCTTATAGCAGCTATAAGGTCAAGCACTTTTCGTACGATGTCGTCCCCTGCACGTCGGGGAGGTGAACATGAGGATAGGAGAGGTCGCCAAAATTTCCCGCTGCCCGGCAGTCACCATCCGTTACTATGAAAAGATCGGCTTGCTGCCCAACGCAAAGCGCACGGCGGCAAACTACAGGATCTACGATCAGAACGATCTGGAGCGCCTGCGCTTCATCCGCCATTGCCGCAACCACGGCATGTCGCTTGCCGACATTGAAAAGCTGCTGTCGATCAAGGACGATGGCAGCGCCCTTCATGATGGGGACATCGTCGCCATCATCGAATCCCACAGGAAGAACATAAAAGCGCAGATAGCCTCGCTGGATGCCCTGCTCCGCAAGCTGGACGAGCTGGTCGCCGATCCGGCCGGCAGCCGGGAAAAAGGGGACAGGATCATCGAGACCCTGGGGGCGCCGTGTCCTGATTGTTCCGATTATGCGAAGTTCTCGCATGATCCTTCCTGAAAGGGCATACGGAGTGGGGGAAGTCAGGCCCTTCGGTTGGAGCGACACGAACTGTTTGTACGCTGGCTGTTTGTCGTGCTTTGAGCTATGGTCAGGCGGCGTCCGCCGGAGGCGGACAGGAATTTTTTAGAGCCCTTGCAGGAGCTATCATGGAAAGACAGGCCGATTGGCGACAGGAAAAAGCACAGGCGCTGGCCCGTGCCCGTGTGGTGGTCATCAAAGTGGGCAGTGCGGTATTGACTGATGCCCAGGGGCTGAGCACCCCCGTGCTGGAAAGCCTGGCCCGTCAGATGGCCGCCCTGCGCACCGCGCCGGACGGGCATGAACGCCGTCTGGTGCTGGTCTCTTCCGGGGCCGTGGCGGCCGGTCGCGCCGTCCTGCGCGCCCACGGCCACAGCGGCGAGACCTCCGGCCTGTCCGCCCGTCAGGCGGCTGCCGCCGTGGGACAGGGCCAGCTCATGCGCGCCTGGGACGAGGTCTTCCGCGCCTATGATTTTCCCACCTCGCAGGTGCTGCTTACCCGCGACGATCTGCGCGCCCGCCAGCGTTTCCTCAATGCCCGCAACACCTTCGCCGAGCTCATGGACTGGGGCGTGCTGCCCATCGTCAACGAGAACGACACGGTCTCGGTCAGCGAGCTGAAATTCGGCGACAACGACTGTCTGGCCAGCCTGCTGGTCAACCTTATCGGCGCCGACCTCTACATCAACCTGACCTCGGCTCCGGGCGTCTATGCGGCCAACCCGCAGGAAGTGCCCGATGCGGGCATCCTGGAATGCGTGGAGGACGTGGCGGGCCTCGATCTGGGCCGCATGTGCGGCGGCAAGACCAGCGTGGGCACCGGCGGCATGTATTCCAAGCTGCAAGCCGCGCGCCGCGCCGCCCAGCTGGGCGTGCCCACTCTCATCCTGCCCGGTCGAGAAGCGGACGTGCTGGCGCGCGCCTTTGCCGGTGAGGCCGTGGGCACTTGGGTCCGTCCCGAGGAACACGCCATCCCGCGGCGCAAATTCTGGCTGGCCTACCAGTCCGATCCGGCAGGCACGGTGCTGGTGGATGCCGGTGCGGCCGAGGCCCTGCTCAGCAAGGGCAGCAGTCTGCTGCCCGGCGGTGTGCGCCAGGTGCTGGGCAATTTCCAGAAAGGCGCGCTGGTGCGTGTGGCCCGTCTGGACGAGAGCGACAGCCACGCCAGCCTGGGCGTGGGCCTGTCCAATTACAGCGCGGCGGACCTGCGCAAGATCATGGGCCTGCGGCGCCATGAGGTGGCCGCCATCCTGGGCGATGCCCACTATCCCGAGGTCATCCACCGCGACAACCTGCTCATGGATGCCGCCATCTAGGCAGCGGCGTTTGCCGGGCGGCAGGCCGCATCCGTGTGGCATGCCGCGCTGAAGAGCGGGGCGCATGGCCCCGTGCGGGAGGCGGATCAGCCTCTCTTCCAGGGAAGGAAAGCAGAAAACGGGCAGATCCCCGGAGTTGGTGAGCGATGGTCATATTGATCGCAGGGGCAACACATACGGGAAAGACCCTGCTGGCGCAGAAGCTGCTGGAGGCATACCGCTATCCCTGCCTGTCGCTGGATCACCTGAAGATGGGGCTCATCAGGAGCGGCCGGTGCGCGCTGTCTCCTGAAAGCGATGATGCCGAGCTCACACGCTATCTGTGGCCCATCGTCCGGGAGATGATCAAGACATGCATCGAGAACCGCCGGCACATGATCATCGAGGGATGCTATATTCCCTTTGGCTGGGAAAATGATTTCCCGGACGAGTACAGAAAAGAAATCGCCTATGTCTGTCTTGTGTTCAGCGAGGGCTATATCAAAGAAAGATATGCGGACATAGCCCGGTATGAAAGCGTGATCGAAAACAGGAAGGAAGCATGTCCTGCGCTTGAGAGCCTGCTTGAGGAAAATCAGCGCAATTTGCGGCAGTGCATCCTGCATTCCTATGATCACATTCTGATGGACAAAGACTATGCCCTGGATATCGAAATGATACAGCGGCTTCTGCATACGGCAGTGCCACAGGCCGATGCCGTAGCGGGATGATGTAGAAATCGTTTTTTCCATGCGTCTGCCGTAGCGGGCAGAGCTTGTGGCTATCCTGTCAATCCACTGCTCTCTGTCATCAAGGAGGGACCATGTCCGGCAAAACAACTGTCATGAAACCCGGTGCGGCCATCGCCGCCTGCTTCGGCAAATTCGCCCGCTGCTACGGTCGCAGCTGCCGGGCCGAGTTCATCTGGTTCCTGCTGTTCTTCCTGGTACTGGGGGCGCTGGCCGTGTGGTTCACCTCGCCTATGATCGTGGGCATGCTCTGGGCCCTGCTGATGATCCCGCTCAGCTCCGTGGGCATCCGCCGTCTGCACGACCTGAACCTGCCCGGCGGCATCTGGACGGTCTGGCTGACCATCACCGTCATCCTGCCCATGTTCGGCCTTTCCAACTACATGAACAATGAAGGCCACCTGTCGGACTACATGCTCTATCTGCACTATGCCTGGCTGTTCATCACCGGTACGCTGCTGCTTTTCCTCTGCTTCGCCGGCGGTCAGGAAGGCCCCAACAAGTACGGTCCGGCGCCGTGCGTGAGAGAAAAAGAATATAATGATAATATAGATTAATTTTATTTTACATTAAATATAGAGAGTTTAGTATGGATAAAAATGATATTATGAATATTTTAAAAGAAGCTGTTCCCTGTGTATTTATATCAGCTCAAGAACCGCTTGCAGAACTTACGGATTATGGTGTCGTTACAGGGTATAGCGTAATTGGAACAGGGCCAATTTCAGAATTTTTTGCCTCTGTTACTGACTTTTTTGGAATGCAGTCTGGTTGTTTCGGCGATAAGCTCAAATATGCTGAAGAATGTGCTTTGAATATGATGCGTCTTGAGGCCCTGAAAAAAGGTGCAGATAGCGTATATTGTTGTGATATAAAAGTAAGTGAAGCAACTAGTGGAAAAGGAATGCTAATCGTTTCTGTTTCTGGAACAGCAATTTTGTCTAATATTCAAAATAAAAAGATCACTGATGCTCTCAGTGCTGTAAAAAATTTTTCAACAGAGAGCCAGAAGAAACAACAGGATGCTCCTACAAGAAAATTTAGTTTTTGGGGATAGCTAATAGCTGTAACAGGAAACGGCCCGCATATGCGGGCCGTTTCCTGTTACAGCTAGCGATAAAGCGCGCTGGGGAGGGATGGGGGTACGGGGAAAGGGGACAGCTCTCGCGCGAGCAGAGGGGGCCCCTTCCCCCGTCCAGTTCGTTACGCGAAGTCGTAGCCGGCCTGCAGGGCCTTGGCGTTGACCGGGATCAGCTTGGCGTAGTGGGCGCTGACCACGCGGTTGAGGGCTTCCTGCACGGCTTCCAGGGGCAGGGCGCCGGTGGCCTTGATCCAGGCGCCCAGGGCCACCATGTTGGCCAGTTTCACATTGCCCAGTTCGTGGGCGATGTCGTTGACCGGGATGTAGACCGTGCGGTGCTTGCCGTCCAGCAGGCCTTCGGAGATGAGCGAGGCGTTGACGATCTGCACGCCGTCGGGGTGCAGCCGGGGCTGGAACTTGGCCAGCGAGGGTTCGTTGAGCACGATGATGGAGCGGGGCGTGTTGACCAGGGGCGACCCCACGGGATGCTCGTCCAGCACCACGGTGCAGTTGGCGGTACCGCCGCGCATCTCGGCACCGTAGACCGGGATGAAACTCACTTCGAGGCCGTGTTCCATACCGGCCTGGGCCAGCAGGTTGCCGATGAGCATGACGCCCTGGCCGCCGAAACCGGCGATGATGACGTCCTGATACTTAGCCATGCTGCACCTCGCTTTCGGCCGGGGCGGTCACGTCTTTGTACACGCCCAGAGGGAATACAGGGATCATGGCCTCGCTGATGCGCTTGTTGGCGCTGACGGGGTCCATATGCCAGTTGGTGGGGCAGCCGGAGAGCAGCTCCACGAAGCCGAAGCCCAGGCCCTGCAGCTGCACTTCGAAGGCCTTGCGCAGGGCCTTCTTGGCCGCGCGCACATGCTTGACGCTGTCCAGGGCGCAGCGTTCGGAATAGGCCACGCCGGAGAGCTGGGCCATGAGTTCGGCCATGCGGATGGGGCCGCCTTCGTGGCGGGCCATGTCGCGGCCGCGGGGGCTGGTGGTGGTCTTCTGGCCCAGCAGGGTGGTGGGGGCCATCTGGCCGCCGGTCATACCGTAGACGGTGTTGTTGATGAAGATGCCGGTGATGAGCTCGCCGCGGTTGGCCGCATGGATGGACTCGGCCAGACCGATGGCGCCCATGTCGCCGTCGCCCTGGTAGGTGAAGACCACGCTTTCGGGGCGGGCGCGGCGCACGCCGGTGGCCACGGCGCAGGCACGGCCGTGGGGGGCTTCGAGGCCGTCCACGTTGAAGTAGTCGTAGGTAAAGGTGGCGCAGCCCACGGAGGCCACCAGGATGGTCCTGTCGGCCACGCCCAGCTCGTGCAGCACCTCGCTCACCAGACGGTGGGCGATGCCGTGGTGGCAGCCGGGGCAGTAGTGGGTCACGCGCTCGTTGAGCACGGGATTGGTGTCGAAGACCAGGGTCTCGCCATCCTGGGGCACAAGGGCCTGTTCAAGTTCGTGCGCGTGCATCTTAGTTCTCCTTGCAGGCCTGACGGATGGGATCTTCCAGGGCATCGGCGCCGATGAACAGGCCGGGCATGACGCCGTGCCAGTCCACCTTGGCGTTCTCGCCCATCAGGGACAGGCGCACGTCTTCCACCATCTGGCCGGTGTTCTGTTCGATGACCAGGAAGCGGCGGCCCGGAGCCAGGGCGCGCAGGGCGTCGGCCGGGAAGGGATAGAGCGTCTTGGGACGGAACAGGCCCGCCTTGAGGCCTTCTTCACGCAGCTTGCGGATGGCGCTGCGGGCGATGCGGGCCATGGAGCCGAAGGCCACCACCACGAGCTCGGCGTCGTCGGTGTTCCAGCATTCGGCGCAGGCTTCGGCCTGCATGGCGGCGTACTTTTCCATGAGCAGGCGGTTGCGGGCGGCCAGGGCGCCTTCGGCCAGGTACACGGACTTGAGCAGACGGGGCTTGGCGCCGGGGCCGCGCTTGCCGTAGCCTTCCATGCGCCAGGGCGCGGCCAGTTCGGCCAGGGCCTCGGGGCTCAGGGCGTCGGCCGGGGGCTGACGGCGCACGGGTTCCTTGATTTGGGCCACGATGGCGTCACCCAGCAGCATGACCGGGTTGGCGTACTTGAAGGCCAGAGCGAAGGCGCGGAACATCATGTCGTAGCATTCCTGCGCGGTGGAGGGGGCCAGCACCAGATTGCGGTGGTCGCCGTGACCGCCGCCCTTGACGGCCTGGAAGTAGTCGCCCTGCGAGGGGCCGATATCGCCCAGGCCCGGGCCGCCGCGTTCCATGTTGACGATGACGGCCGGGATATGGCTGCCCGCCATGTAGGAGATGCCCTCCTGCATCAGCGAGATGCCGCAGCTGGACGAAGAGGTCATGGCCGGGATGCCGCAGGCGCCGGCGCCCAGCAGCATGTTGATGGCGGCCACTTCGCTTTCGGCCTGCACGAACTGGCCGCCGCATTCGGGCAGCCGGAGGGACATGGTTTCGGGGATCTCGTTCTGCGGCGTGATGGGATAGCCGAAATAGCAGCGGCAGCCGGCGTCCAGGGCGCCAAAGGCCACAGCTTCATTGCCCTTGATGAGAATGCGGTCGTGACTCATGCGGTCTTCTCCGTTTTTTTGGATTTGAAGACACGGATGGCCACGTCCGGGCACATGAGCGCACAGGAGGCGCAGCCCGTACAGCGGCCTTCGGTTTCCATCACCTCATAGCCCTGGCGGTTGAACCGTCCCGAGGGGCGAATGATGTGCGCCGGGCAGACCGCTACACACAGGCCGCAGCCTTTGCAGCGTTCTTCCAGAAAAACAATTCGCGACATGCTGTTCCCCTGATCGATACAGATTGCACATGGCGCGGCATCCTGCCACAGGGTGCCGCACCATGCGGTGTTGACACTTATCATGCCCCGAAGGGCCGGTTGCGGATGCGTCCGGCTTCGTCCGTACCGGGGAGCCGGGCAGCCGCAAAAAAACACCTACCGGATGAGCATGGCATCCCCGTAGGAGAAGAAGCGATAGCCTTCCTTCACGGCCTCCTGATAGGCTTCCAGGATGCGTTTGCGGCCCGCGAAGGCCGAGACCAGCATCAGCAGGGAGGACTCGGGCAGGTGGAAGTTGGTGATGATCCCGTCCACCACGCGGAAGGGACGGCCGGGGTAGAGGAAGATGTCCGTCCAGCCGGCAAAGGGCTGGGCACGGCCGCAGACCTGGGCCACGCCTTCCAGCGTGCGCACCGAGGTGGTGCCCACGGCGATGACGGGCCGGTGCTGGGCCTTGGCCTCGGCGATGGCGTTGGCCGTCTCTTCGGGCAGTTCCACATATTCCCGGTGCATCTGGTGATTGCGGATGTCCTCGCAGCGCACGGGGCTGAAGGTGCCGTAGCCCACATAGAGCGTCACTTCGGCCCACTGGAAGCCGCGCCGGCGCAGGGTCTCGCGCAGCTCGTCGGTAAAGTGCAAGCCCGCCGTGGGCGCGGCCACGGAGCCGGTCTTCTCCTCGCGGGAGTAGATGGTCTGGTAACGGCTGAAATCTTCTTCGGCGTCGGAACGCTTGATATAGGGCGGCAGGGGGATGTGCCCGGTGGCGGCAAAGGCATCGGCCACGTCGCCCTTCCAGCACATGCGCACACGCCGGTGGCCGAAGGTGCCGCACTCAAGGATGGTCACGCTGATGCCCGCGCCGAAGTGCAGGGTCTCGCCTTCGCGCACGCTGCCCCCGGAACGGACCAGGCCGTTGACCTCGGCGCTCCAGGTGTCCTCACGGCCCTTGACGGGCGTGGCGGCGGCCCGTACCAGCGGCAGGGGCGTCAGCAGCAGGAATTCCACCTTGCCGCCGGTACTGCGGCTGCCCAGCAGGCGGGCCTGCAGCACGCGGGAGTTGTTGGCCACCAGCAGGGCGCCTTCGGGCAGGCAGTCCGGCAGGTCGCTGAACATGTGGTGTTCCAGGTCCAGGGCGCCGTTGCGGCGCATGGTCAGCAGGCGCGACGTGCCCCGCTGTTCCGGCGGATACTGGGCGATCTGCTCCTGAGGCAGCTCGTAGGTATAGTTTTGCAGCAGAAAATCATCTTCGGAAACGAAAACAGGCGGCATGGGTCTTTTCCTTCACTTCTCTTCGGGCCGCGTGGCGGCCGCAACATCTGCCGTCGGGACAGGGCCGGGCGATGCCGTTTTCCATACCCGCTCCGCAGGGGGAGGGGCAGCCGGGCAGCCGGAGAGACGCTTGTCAGTCCGTGCCGGAGAGGCTATCCTTTTCGGGCTGTCCGGCCTTCCGGACGACAGTTGAAGGAGTATAGCCAATGCGACGCCTACTTGTCACCTTGATCCTTGGGGTCTTCCTGGCCAGCGCCGCCGGTTGCGCGGACCTGGGCATCAGCAACCCCTTTGAATCCACGCCGACCGCCGCGAGCAGCCAGCTTTTGGGCATCAGTCTGCCTGCGGGCATGGAACTTTCCACGCAGCACTGCGCCCGCACCACCGGCAGCGACGGCCAGCCCCAGGGCATGGAGACCGCGTACGGTCAGGCCGACCGGATGCAGGTGGCGCAGAGTCTGTTCAACAACATGCAGGGGGCGGGCTGGAACGTGCGCATGAGCCTGCGCAAGGCCGACCGCATCATGCTGGCCTTTGAGAACGGTAACCGCCTTGCCGTGATCAGTCTGTATTCGCAGACAGTTTACAGCTGCGTGGCCGAGATCTGGGTCTCGGAAAAGCTGGCCGACGGTTCCTCCCTGAATCTCCTGCCCCTGCGCGGCGAAGGCAGCCAGAACAGCGGCGGTTTCGGCGGCTTTGGCGGCAGCTCCGACGGTGCTTCCGGCGGCGGCTTCGAGAGCAACGGGCCCGCCACGGGCGGCGGTTTCGAGACGCCCGACGGCGGCAGCACGCCGCCTCCGGTAGGCAATAGCGGGGGCTGGGGCTCCTCTTCGGGCGGCAGCAGCAGCGGCAGCGGTCTGCAGGAGCGTCTGCTGTGAGCGCGTCGCCCTTCCACAACAGCCGCCGTTTCGCGGGCAAGCGTCTGCATCTGGGCGTGTGCGGCTCCATCGCCTGCTATAAGGCGCTGGATCTGCTGCGCGCCCTGCACGCCCTGGACATCCACGTTTCCGTCACCCTCACCGACGGCGCGCGCCGTTTCGTGACGCCTCTTCTTTTCGAGGCCCTGGGCGCCATGCCGGTCTATGGCCGCATGTTCGAGGGCGACGAGGTCTTCGATCATCTGGAGCCGGGCCAGCGGGCCCAGGCCATGCTGGTGGCCCCGGCCTCGGCCGACGCCCTGTCGCGTCTGGCGGCCGGAGCGGCGTCGGACATGCTCTCGGCGCAGGCGCTGGCCTTTGACGGGCCGCTGGTGGTGGCCCCGGCCATGAACCCGCGCATGTGGCGGCACCCGGCCACCCAGGACAATGTGGCCACCCTGCGGCGGCGTGGAGCCCAGGTCGTCGTGCCCGGCTGCGGCGGCACGGCCTGCGGCGATACCGGCCAGGGCCGTCTGGCCCCGGTGGAGGATCTTTTCCTGGCCGCCTTGCGTGCCCTTTCGCCGCAGGATATGGCGGGACAGCGCGTCATGCTGACCATGGGCCCCACCCGTGAAAAGTGGGACGGCGTGCGCTACTGGACCAATCCCAGCAGCGGTACCATGGGCGCGGCGCTGGCCACGTCCGCCTGGCTGCGCGGGGCCGAGGTCACGGCCGTGTGCGGGCCCGGTTGCCCCGACCTGCCCGCCGGGGTGGAGCGCATCGGCGTGGGCAGCGCCCGCGAGATGTTCGAGGCCGCGTCCGACTGCTGGCCCCGCATGGATATGGGCCTGTTCTGCGCCGCGGTGGCGGACTTTTCGCCCGAACCGCTGGGCCCGCAGAAGTTCAAGAAAGAAGGGCGGCAGGACGGCTTCAGCATCCGCTTCACGGCCAATCCCGATATTTTGCGGACCCTGTCGCACCAGCGGCGGGAAGGGCAGAAAGTGCTGGGCTT
Organism: Desulfovibrio sp. SGI.133; assembly: GCF_050313955.1. NCBI lineage: Bacteria > Pseudomonadati > Thermodesulfobacteriota > Desulfovibrionia > Desulfovibrionales > Desulfovibrionaceae > Desulfovibrio > Desulfovibrio sp. SGI.133. The sequence goes on from NZ_JBNPMK010000003.1 coordinate 318,747, forward strand.
TGCGGCCGAGACCACGCCCGACATGGACAGCCTGCTGGAGCTGGCCCGGGGCAAGCGCGCCCGCAAGGATGCCGACCTGCTGGCGGGCAACCGCGTCAACAGCGGCGACAGCGGCTTCGGCGCGGCCACCAACAGCATGGCCGTGGTGGACCGTACCGGCCATGAAGAGATCTGGCCCAACCAGAGCAAGGCCGATGTGGCCTGGGATCTTTGTTCGTGGCTTTTGCGCTTGTAAACCCGCTGGCGGCCCCCTGGCAGGCACGCGGCCTCAACTGGCTGCTCATGCCCGAGGATCTGCCCCCGGAGCTTTCCCTGTGCGTCATGCCGGACGCCGTCCCGGCCGCGCCCGTGCGCCGTCCGCAGCCTGCGGCCCCGCGGGCGCCCCGTCCCGTGCGTCCATTGCCTTCCCAGCTGCAGCAGGAAGGCCGGGGCAGTGCGCCCGCCGCACCGGCACAGGCCGTGAGACAGGGATATGCCCCTGCGGCTTCTTCCGCTCCCGGCGCGTCTGCTCCCGCAGCGTCCGCCCCGGAACAGCGGCGTCCGGCCCGTCCGCAACCTGCGGAACAGGCCCCGGAGACCGCCGCACCGGTCAGGAGCTGGCGGCCCCTGCCGCCCCACGTCTGGCCCGCCGTCTGGCAGGAGCGTCTTTCGCGCACCCGGCAGGGACGGGTGGTCTGGACCTACTGGAACCTTGGCCCGGACCTTTGCGAAGCACAGGCCCCGGGCAAGGCGCAGCGCAGCGCCTTTTTCCGCCGTCTCATGCAGGATCTGGCCTATCCGGCGGGCACCAGTACCTTCTGGCCCGCCTGCCTGCCCGATCCTGACGCCATGCCCGCCTCCCCGGCCCCGGCCGAGGGGGAGGACAGGCCCCGCTACCAGCCCAATGCCGACGTGTTCTGGTCCGGTGTGCAGGCCCTGCATGCCCGGGCCGTGGTGGTCATGGGTTCCGTGGCGGCCCGCGCCCTGGGGCTGCCCGCCGGGGTGCGCCCTCTCCAGCAGTTGCGGCATCGCGGCACGCTGGTCTGGGTGCTCTGGGACGTGGAATTCCTTCTTGATGAACCGCAGCGCTACGCGGCCATGCTGGCCTTTGTGCGCCGGGCGCTGCAACAGATCTCCAGACGCTGAAAACAACGCCATGTTCACTGCTATCGGACTGATGCTCACGGGCATCGCCCTGGGCTTTGCCCTGCGCTCTTTTCAGTGGCCCGAACTGCTGGGCCGCGCCATCTCTCCCACCATCATGCTCATGCTCTTCGCCCTCGGCGTGGCCGTGGGCGGCAACGAGACCCTGATGACCAACCTGCCCGTGCTGGGCGGCAAGGCCCTGGTGCTCACCGTGGCCTGCGTGGCGGGCAGCCTTATCTGCATCGTGGCCGTGCGCCGTTTCTTCCCCGGTGCCGGGCCCCAGCGCCATGCGGCCGCTGACACCGTCAGCGAGGACGCGGGCGCGGCCATGAGCGTGCGTCACGATCGGGAAGACGGGGAGGGCCGGGCATGAGCGGGAGCCTGATGATCCTGGGCTGTTTCGTGCTGGGCGTGCTGCTGGCCTGGCTGGGCTGGATACCGGACTATTTCCTGGAGCACGACGGCACGCTCTACGTGCTCTATGTGCTGATGTTCCTTGTGGGCATCTCCATCGGGCACGACCGCCGTCTGGGCGAGATATTGCGTACCCTGCGGCCCCGGGTGTTGCTGCTGCCCCTGGCCACCACCGTGGGCACCTTTGCCGGGGCGGCCCTGGCCAGCATCACGCTGGCCTATTCCCTCAGCGAATGCCTGGCCGTGGGTTCCGGCTTTGCCTATTATTCCCTTTCGTCCATCTTCATCACCCAGTACAAAGGCGCGGAGCTGGGCACCGTGGCCCTGCTGGCCAACATCATGCGCGAGCTGGCCACATTGCTTTTCACGCCGCTCATGGTACGCTGGATCAGCCCGCTGGCCGCCATCTCGTGCGGCGGCGCGTCCACCATGGATTCCACCCTGCCGGTCATCACCCGCTTTGCGGGCAAACAGTGGGTGTTCGTTTCCATCGTGCACGCCATGATCCTGGATTTCAGCGTGCCTTTCTGGGTGACTTTCTTCTGTACCCTGTAACGCAAGGAGCTGCGCCATGGCCCGTATGCGTGCCGTCAAACAGCAACTGAAAGATCTGCTTTCCGCGCCCGACTGGCGTGACCATCTGCCTGAACTGCGCTCCATGGGCCAGCCCGCCGTGGGGCCGCTCTTCTCCTTCCTGCTGCTGGAACCGCTCATGCGCCACAAGGCCGCCCTGGCCCTGGGGCAGGTGGTGGCCGGTCTGGAAGAGGGCAGCGCCGAAGACATGCATAACATCATGCGCCGCCTCATGTGGCACATGAACGAGGAGTCCGGCAATATCGGCTGGGGCATCCCCGAAGCCTTCGGCGAAGTGCTGGCCGCCTGCCCCCGCGCGGCCAAGGAGTTCCACCGGGTGCTCATCTCCTATGTCATCGACTTGGGCCGGGACGACAACTTCTGCGACCACGGCCCGCTGCGCCGCTCCTGCTTCTGGGCCATCGGTCGTCTGGCGCAGGCCCGGCAGGACCTGGCCGTCATCGCCCGTCCCTGGCTGCTGAAAGGACTGGAGGACGAGGATATCCCCTGCCGTGGTATGGCCGCCTGGGCCCTTGCCCAGCTGCCGCGCGACTTTATGGATGCTCCGGCCCTGCGTCGTCTGGCCGAAGCCGGACATGAGGAGATCTGCGAGGTCTTCGACGGCGAGAAGGTGGTGGAAAAGACCGTTTCCGAGCTGGCCCGCGAGGCCCTGGGATAGAGTGATGCTCTGTTGAGGGGGAGAGGGGAACTTTTTTTCTTGGAAAAAGTTCCCCTCTCCCCCTCAAGCTCCCCCTTTCCCTTCAAAAAACGCTGTTCTGGTCATGGGACAGGGAGCGTGGTGCCCCTGTCCGTACCGTGTTCGATGGTCCCCCGGTGCTGCGGGGGATTTTTTTGTGTCTGGTGGATGGAGCGTGAAGGATGACGCGGACGTCCTGGGCTGGAAAGAAAAGTAGGGGAGCAGGCTATCTGCGTGACGGCGGCCCTCTTCTGACGCTGCCGGGCGCATGGCGCGCATGAAAAAGGCCACCCGAATCGGGTGGCCTTTTGTGTTCATGGGGATGCCGGAGCAGAGGAGGTCCGCTCTGGAGGATTGTTTACAGACCCTTTTCCTGCATCAGGCAGATGAGGTCGCAGACGCGGTTGGAGTAGCCCCATTCGTTGTCGTACCAGGCAACGACCTTCACCAGGTTGCCGTTCTGCACGGTGGTGTAGGGCGCTTCCAGGATGGAGGAATGCGGGTCGCCCTTGAAGTCCATGGAGACCAGAGGCAGGGTGTTATAGCCCAGGATGCCCTTGAGGTAGGTCTCGCTGGCGTCCTTGAGGGCGGCCAGCAGGGTCTCGGTGTCGGTTTCCTTTTCCAGGATGCCGTTGAAGTCCACCACGGAGACCGTGGGGGTGGGCACGCGCAGGGAGTAGCCGGTGAATTTGCCGGCCAGCTCGGGGATGACCTTGGCCACGGCCTGGGCGGCACCGGTGGAGGTGGGGATGATGTTGCAGGCGGCGGCGCGGGCACGACGCGGGTCCTTGTGGGCCATGTCGAGGATGCGCTGGTCGTTGGTGTAAGAGTGGATGGTGGTCATGTTGCCCAGCTTGATGCCGAAGTTGCGCTGCAGCACCAGGGCCACGGGCGCCAGGCAGTTGGTGGTGCACGAGGCGTTGGACACGATATGGTGCTTTTCGGGATCGTACTGGTCGTGGTTCACGCCCATGACGATGGTGATGTCTTCTTCCTTGGCCGGAGCGGTGATGATGACCTTTTTGGCGCCGTTGTCCATGTGCACGGACGCCTGGGAGGCCTTGCGGAAGATACCGGTGCTTTCCACCACCACGTCCACGTCATACTGGCCCCAGGCCAGCTGATGGGGATCGCGCTCGGCGAAGCAGTGGATGTTCCAGTCGCCGACCTTCACTTCCTGACCGTCCACCTGGGCGTCCAGGAAGGCGCGGCCGTAGACGGAGTCGTACTCCAGCAGCTGGAAGTTGGTGGTGGCGTCGAAGAGGTCGTTGATGGCCACCACTTCCACGCGATCAGCGTAGGTCTGGCGCAGGGCGCGGAACACCTGGCGGCCGATACGGCCGAAACCATTGATACCGACACGAACTTTTTTCATTGTATTCACCTTTGCCCTTGCGGGCTCCTGTCTTGATGGGGGCGGAGCGGCACGGCGGCGGGCAGGGCCCCTGATGCCGTCATGCCGGGGCGCATGCCGTCTGGCCCGGCGGGCCGGGACGTGCGGCAGGCCGGCTAGTCTTCGTAGACCGAGTAGGCGTGTTTGGCCATCAGCTCGTAATTGTTGCGCAGGGCGTCATGCAGACGGGCATTTTCGATGGCCACGGCGGAGATGGCGGCCACAGCCATCATGAAGCTGTCTTCGTCGGCGGTGAACTCACGCTCTTCGGAGGAGTAGACGCGGATCAGGCCGATGACCTTGCCGCCCACGCTCAGGGGAGCGGAAAGCACGGAGACCAGGCCTTCAGCCTTGGCGGATTCGGGATACTGGAAGCGGCCGTCAGAGGTGGCGTCCTTCAGGTGGATGGCCTTGCCGGACAGCACTTCGCTGTCCAGGCCACTGCGTTTCACTTCCACGGGGCCTTTGCGCATGTAGGTGGCGGAGAGGCCGTATGCGGCGCTGGGCAGCAGGAAGTGCCCGGTGCTGTCCAGCAGGCGGATGGTGCAGGCCTTGCAGTTCATGGTCTGTGCCGTGTGCTCGCTGATCTTGTGCAGCACGTCCTTGGGATCAAGGCTGGCATTGATGGCCAGGGCCACATCACGCAGGGCGCGGAAATAATCCTGGGGCATGGAAGACCTCCTTTGGATGGGGTGACGCCTTCCCCGGCAGGCGTCGGTGATTGCCGTTGGCCGCCCCGGGCGTAAGCGCGTTACCGGGGATGACGGACGCGCGCAGGGCGGCGGGGATGGGATAGTCGTCGGCCGGTCGTCCGGCAACGGGATATCCAGATGGGACATGCGGCGGGTTCCCGGCTGTGCTCCGGGAAAGGAGGTGGGAGATCTCCGTCCCGGCACGCCTGTGCAGGCAGGCATGCCTCAGGCTCAGCTCTTGAACATGAAGCGCCGCATAGAAACATTAAGCACGATACCCAGTAATGTGAAGTTCACCACTGTGGCACTGCCGCCGTAGCTGATGAAGGGCAGGGGGATACCCACCACGGGCATGAGCCCGATAACCATGCCCATATTGATACATATCTGCCAGAAAAAGTAAAAGAAGACCCCCACGGCCAGCATGCTGCCGAAACGGTCCTTGGCCTGGACCACCGTGGAGAAGATGGACAGCAGAAACAGGCAGAACAGCGTCACCAGGACCACGCAGCCCACAAAGCCCCACTCTTCGCCGAACACGGCCAGGGCAAAGTCCGAGTGGCGCTCGGGCAGGAAGTTGAGCTTGTTCATCATGCCTTCCATGTAGCCCTTGCCCCACAGCTCGCCGGAACCGATGGCGATGCGCGATTGCAGGATGTGGTAGCCCGCGCCCAGGGGGTCGTCGCCGGGATTGAGGAAGGTGAGCACGCGTTGCTTCTGGTAATCGTGCATGAGCACGCACCACATGAGGGCGGCCACGCCGGGCACGGCCAGCAGGCAGGTGCCCAGCACATAGCGGCGCAGTCCGTGGAACAGGATCATGCCGCCCATGATGAGCAGCACCATCATGGCCGTGCCGAGGTCGGGCTGCTTGAGGATGAAGACCACGGGCACCAGACCCACGGCCAGGACGGAAAAGAAGTTTTTCCAGCCCAGGGGCTGGCTGTCGCGGGCCAGCAGGCGCGCCACCAGGACGAGCACGGCGATCTTGATGGGTTCCGAAGGCTGGATGGTGAACAGGCCGAAGGAGATCCAGCGCTTGGCGCCGTAAAAGGTGGAGCCGACCAGGGGCACCAGCATCAGCAGCACAAGAAAAAACAGATAGGCGGGCCAGGCCAGGTTGCGCAGCTGCCGGTAGTCGAACAGCGTGGCCAGCAGCATGCAGCCCAGGCCGCACAGGCCCCAGATCAGCTGGCGCTGGTAGAAGCTCTCGAAGGCGAAGCCGGTTTCCACGCGGGTGCCGCTGGCGGAATAGAGGTTGGCCACGCCCGTGAAATAGAGCAGCAGCATGCAGGCCAGCAGTGCCCAGTTGATATAGCCGAGAAGGCGCTTGTCCATGGGGCGTTCCTGTTGTCGTCAGCGGCGACGGCGCTTGGGGGAATCGTTGCTGTCGTTGGTCATGCCCGGCAGAGGACCTGATGCGGGACCCAGCATCCTGCCGGCGGGCTGGGGCGCTTCCGGGGCCCTGTAGCCGGGCGCGGCGGTATCCGGCCCGAAAAGGTATTCGTAGACTTTTTTGGCCACGGGCCCGGCCACGCTGGAACCGCCGCCACCGTGTTCCACCATGACGATGACCACATAGGTCTTGCCGTTCTTGCTGCCCCAGGTGGCGATCCAGGCATGGTCACGGTGCAGGTAGGCCAGCTCCGCGGTGCGCAAACGGCGGTCGTTGGCAGTCATCTTCAGCTTGGTCACCTGGGCCGTACCTGTCTTGCCGCCCATGTCGGCATCGTGGCGGCCCACCACCTTGGCGGTGCCGCCCCCGGCCGTGCGGCGCATGGCCTGGACCACGAAGCGCAGATGGCTCAGCTCGGCGGGGATGCGGCCTCGTACCTCGCGGGGGGCATCTTCCAGCAGCTGGGGCTTGAGCAGGTCGCCGCCGTTGAGCATGGCCGACACATAGACGGCCATCTGGATGGGCGTGACCAGGGTGAAGCCCTGCCCGATGGAGGTGTTGAACGTATCGCCGCGTACCCAGACCTGCTTGCGGTAGCGCTGTTTCCAGTCACGCGAAGGCACCAGGCCCGAACGCTCGTGGGGCAGGTCCACCCCGGTGGGGCTGCCGAAGCCGCAGCGCTTGGCAAAGGCCGAGATCTTGTCGATGCCCAGGCGTTCGGCCATGATGTAATAGTACACGTCGCAGGAGTTGATGAGCGACTGCTCCAGCGTCTGGCTGCCGTGACCGCCGCGCCGCCAGCAGCGGAAAATCTGGTTGCCCAGCTTGGTCTGGCCGCCGCAGAAGACTGTCTCACGGGGATCCACGCCGTTTTCGAGGAAGAACACGGCCATAAGCAGCTTCCAGACCGACCCCGGCGGGTAGACGCTCTGGATGACGCGGTTCTGCAGGGGATAGCGCTTGCTGGTGCGCAGGGCTTCCCAGTCGCGGCGGGAGATGCCCGCGGCGAACAAATTGTTGTCGTAGGCCGGGGAGGTCACCAGCGCGCGCAACTTGCCGGTGTCCGGCTCCATGACCACCACGCAGCCCGCCTCGCCGGCAAGAGCGTCCCAGGCGGCCTGCTGCAGGTCGCGGTCCAGCGAAAGGGCCAGCTCCTGTCCGGCGCTGGGGGCCTCGCTCAGGCTCTTGGCCAGCATGCGCCCGTGGGCGTCCACTTCCATCTGGTACAGGCCCTTGTGGCCGCGCAGACGCTTTTCCAGCTCCAGTTCCAGACCGGCCTTGCCCACCAGGTCGCCCATGGCCAGATCGGGGTCTTTCTCCATCTCGGCGCTGTTGGCTTCGGCCACATAGCCGAGCACATGGGCGAAGAGGTCTTTTTCGGGATAGTAGCGGTTGGTGCGGACCATGATCTCCAGGCCGGGCCAGTTGACCAGCTCGGCCTCGATGCGGGCCACCTGGCCGAAATCCAGACCGGAGACCAGCGGCAGGGCCTCGAAGGGCTTGGTCTTGAAGCGATCCTGATTGTAGCGGTTCTGGAGCTGCTCCAGCGGCGTGTCCGTCCACTGGCTGATCTGGGCCAGGGTGGCGGGGATGTCCGGGCAGTCCTCGCGGATGATGGCCAGGCCGTAGGCCGTGCGGTTGTCGGCCAGGATATTACCGTGATCGTCGAAGATGCGGCCGCGCGGGGCGAAGATGCGCTCCGTGCGCAGGCGGTTTTTCTGGGCCTGCGTGGTCATCTCCGGCCCCAGATGGAGCTGGAGGTACCAGAAGCGGGTGACGAAGACGAAAAAGAAGATGCCCACCAGCACCTGCAGGAGCAGGATGCCGCTGCGCGGCGGCTGGTAGCGTTCGCTTTCCACCTGTATGGTCAGCCAGGAACGCCAGTTCTTGCGCTTGCGGCGGGGGGCTTCCGTCAGGGGAGAGGCCGGTTCCAGAGCGGCAGAGGGGAAGATACGCCTATTCTTCGTCATGCGAACATGCCAGGGGCCGCGTGGCCGTCAGAAGCAACCAGGCCACGGGCAGGTAAAGGGCCTGGATCAGGCTCCTGTCCAAAAATTCCTGCGGATCGAAATGCACGGCATAGAGCGGGGAGAACAGCCAGCCCAGGCCGAAGCAGGCCCCGCCCAGGCAGACGGAGAGCAGCAGCACGAGGAAGAAGTTCCCCAGGCCCAGCAGCCAGCGCAGCAGGCGGTAGATCAGGCAGACCAGCGCGTACCAGACGATGGTGGCCCCGAAGGGGCTGGTGCCTATGCCTTCCTGCAGCAGGACGAAGAGCGGCAGCAGCCAGCAAAGGTTCTTGTAGTCCCTTTCCTGCAACAGGATGACCAGCCCCACCACCAAGGCATCGAGGCAGGAGACGAGGCTTTGCACGCAGATGCCCAGGGCCACGAAGCACAGCCACCAGAAGATGTTGCGCACGGCCTGCATGGGCTAGCGCTCCCTTTTGGGGGGCCGGGGCGGGCCCACGAAATCCGGGGCGGGCTCGCTGGGGCGCAGGGGCCGGTTGATGCCGCTGGGCTCCAGCAGCAGCACCTCTTCCAGACGGCGCACGTCCACCAGGGGTCGGGCCGTGACGGCCAAAAACTGGGTGGAGTCCGAGGGGGCCACGCTGTCCACGGTGGCTACGGGGATGCCCTTGGGATATTTGCCGTCCAGGCCGGAGGTGATGAGGATCTCCCCGGCGGTCACCGGGGCGTCGCGTTCCACAAAGCCCACTTCCAGCGGCTGTTCCAGGCCCTGTCCGCTCAGGATGCCGGCCGAGCGGCTCTGCTGGGCGAACACAGCGATGCGGCTGCCCGGGTCGGTGATGAGCAGGACCGTGGCGGCATGGGGGCTGGCCCGCAGCACGCGGCCCACAAGGCCCATGTTGGTGACGATGGGGGTGCCGGGGCGGGCGCCCGAGGTGTAGCCCCGGTTGATGGTGATGCTGTCCTGGATGGCGTTGGGGCCCATGCGTCCGGCCAGGATGCGGGCGCCCACGGGCTTCCAGGCGCTGTCCACGGGCAGCTGCACCAGCTCGCGCAGCCGGGCCAGTTCCGCCAGATCCTCACCGTGGGAGACGATGCGGGCCTGCAGTTCGGCCACCTGGGCGCGCAGGCGCTCGTTCTCTTCGCGCACGCCCACCAGATCCACATAGCGCCGCCAGGCGTCCATGACGCTGCCCTTGACGGAATCGAAGGTGCCCAGCACCGTGCCGCTCATCTCCAGGCCGACGTTGGCGGCGATGTCATCGAGCGTGTGCGTGCGCTGGTTCCAGGAATACATGCCCAGAAACAGCACCAGAAGGCCGCCCGCCATGAGGAGAAAGCGTCGGAATGTCACAGTGGCACCCGTGAGAGCAGCAGGAAAAAAAAGGACGGCCGTGCCGGAAAAAGGCGACGGGCCGTCCTGCACTTGCAAAGATTAGTCGATGCAGACGTCTTTGAGCACGTGGATGTTGTCCAGGGCCCGGCCCGTACCCATGACGACGGTGGACAGGGGGTCGTCCACCACGGTGATGGGCAGGGAGGTCTGCTCGCGCAGCAGCTGGTCGAGACCCTTGAGCAGCGCGCCGCCGCCGGTCAGCACGATACCGCGGTCCACGATGTCGGCGGCCAGTTCCGGGGGCGTCTGTTCCAGGGCGATGCGCACGGCCTGCACGATGCTTTCCACCTGTTCGGAGATGGCTTTGCGCACTTCCTCGGAGGTGATGATGATGTTCTGCGGGATGCCCGTCACCAGGTCGCGGCCCTTGACCTCGATCTGCTGTTCGGGATCCATGGGATAGGCCGAGGCGATCTTGATCTTGATCTCTTCCGCCGAGGCTTCGCCGATGAGCATGTTATACTTGCGTTTGACATGCGTCATGATGGCTTCGTCCATCTTGTCGCCGCCCACGCGCACGGAGCGGGCATAGACGATGCCGGCCAGGGAGATGACGGCCACTTCCGTGGTACCGCCGCCGATGTCCACCACCATGTTGGAGGTAGGCTCCTGGATGGGCAGGTCGGCGCCGATGGCGGCGGCCATGGGCTCCTCGATGAGGTAGACCTCACGGGCACCGGCGGACTGGGCCGATTCCTTGACCGCACGCTTTTCCACCTGCGTGATGCCGGTGGGCACACAGACCATGATGCGGGGGCGAACCAGATGGCGGGAATTGTGCACCTTGGTGATGAAGTGGCGCAGCATGGCCTCGGTCACCTCGAAGTCGGCGATGACGCCGTCCTTCATGGGACGGATGGCCTTGATGTTGCCGGGGGTCTTGCCCAGCATGCGCTTGGCGTCGGCGCCCACGGCCAGGACCACGGTGTTGCCGCGCGAATCTTTCTTGACCGCCACCACGGACGGTTCACGCAGGACGATGCCCTGCCCCTTGACATAGACACAGGTGTTGGCCGTGCCCAGGTCGATGGCCAGGTCATTGGAGAACATTCCCAAGAAGAAATCCACAATTTTGGACATTACGCTAGCTTGCCTCGTTCTACTGGTATGCGTATGGTGCTGCCGGTCGTGCGGAGAAGGGAGGGCGGAACCTGTGGGGGATGCCGTAAGGCTCCGGGCCGGTTCCCGCGGGAACCATGGCCTTGCAGGCGAAAAGCGCACGGCAGCAGACAAAACTTGTTCGGCTAAAATGGGCTTGAAGTCAAGCTGTTGCGGACACAGTACAAATTTTTTCTCCTGTCCGCGGCCCCAAAAAATCCGCTAAAAAGGCGTGAATCATGCTGCTTTGGCATACCCTGGCCACCTATTTCCGGCGCAAATACGGCGTCCGGGTGCAAAAAATTCCACTGGATGCGGGCGCCACCTGCCCCAACCGGGACGGCACGCTCTCCGCGCGGGGCTGCATCTTCTGCAACGACAGCGGCTCCGGTTCCGGCATGGGCCTGCGCGGCCTCGACCTGCGCGCCCAGTGGGACGCCTGGTACACCAAGTACACCACCACGGACAGCGACCGCCTGTTCATGGCCTATCTGCAATCCTTTTCCAATACCTACGGCCCGGCCTCCCGCCTGGCCCGCCTGCTGGAGCAGATGGCGGCTCTGCCCGGCTGCCGGGGCATCGCCGTGGGCACACGGCCGGACTGCCTGGATGGGGAAAAGCTGGCCCTGCTGGCCGGTTGCGGGCTGGACGAGGTCTGGCTGGAGCTGGGCCTCCAGACCTGCCGGGACGACACCCTGCGCCGCATCAACCGCGGCCACACGGCACGTCAGGCCGAAGATGCCGTGCGCGCCGCCCTGGATGCCGGGCTGCTGGTCTGCGGGCACCTCATGGCCGGGCTGCCGGGCGAGGACGAGAACGATTTCCTCGACGGTGTGGACTGGGCCGTCTCGCTGGGCATGCAGGGCCTCAAGCTGCACAACGTCTATGTGCCGCAGGGTACGGAACTGGCCCGGCAGTGGCGGGCGGGCGGTTACCGTCCCCTTGCCCGGGACGAATATGTGGACATGCTGTGCGCCGCCCTGCCGCGCATCCCCTCCACCGTAGTCATGCAGCGCATCCAGGCAGACCCCGCTCCGGGCGAGCTGCTGGCCCCTGCCTGGGCCCTGGAAAAACGCGGCATCATCACCGACTTGCGCCGTGCCCTGGCCGCCCGCGGCCTCTGGCAGGGCTGCCGCGCCGATGCCGCGGAGGCCCGGCCGGAGTGGTTCGGCGGGTAGGGGACTAGAAGGATGAAAGAGTGTTTTTGAGGGGGGCGGGGAAACTTTGCGTTGCTGTCGATGCCCGTAACTTCCTTCGTCGTAACGGGCACGGCCCTGCGGGCCGCCATTCGGTCGCTCCCAGCGGAAAAAAGTTTCCCCGCCCCCTCAACCTCCCCCCCACCCCTTCAAAAAACGCTCGTAGGGTCGATGACAGGGGAAGGGAAGCGTCGGGCAGCGTGGTGACGCAAGGTAGGATGTACGGCAGACCGGCAGGCAACGGCCGTGCCCTTCCTTGCGAACGGGCGGGCTTTCTGGCATACTTTCTGCCTGCGGATTCCTGTGCGCGGGGCATCTGTTCCCCAAGGAGTATGACATGCAGCCAGAGCTTCTTCTTTTCGACATCGGCAATACCTGCATCAAGGTCGGTCTGGCCGACTCCCGGGGGGTGATGACCTCCTACAATCTGCGCACGGACCCCGCCCAGACCTCGGACAGTCTGGGCCTGACCCTGCTGGAGCTGCTGCGCCACGCCGGTGCCGAGCCCCGTTTCACGGCCTGTGTGGCCTCGTCGGTGGTGCCGGGTTTCGATCCCCTGTTGCGTGAAGCCGTCCAGCGCTATCTGGGCTGCCCCCTGTGGATGGTGCCGCAGGACATGCCCATCCCCCTGCAGAACCATTACGAGCGCCCGCAGGAAGTGGGCGCCGACCGCCTGGTGGGCGCCTATGAGGCGCGCCGTCTGCATCCCGGCCCGGAATCCCTCATCGTGGTGGATTTCGGTACGGCCGTCACCTTTGACTGCATCAGCGGCAATGCCTACCTCGGCGGCCTGATCTTTCCCGGCCCGCGCACGGCCATCTCGGCCCTGGCGCGCGAAACGGCCCAGCTGCCCCGCGTCAACCTGGACGTGGACGCCCTGGAGCCCGCGCCCGGCCGCAGCACGTCGGTGAGTATCCAGCACGGCCTGGTCTTCGGCTTCGCCTGCATGGTGGAAGGCCTGACGCAGCGCCTGAAAAAAGGCCTGCCCGGTGACTGCCTGGTGCTGGCCACGGGCGGTTTTGCCCCGTCCATCGCGCGCATCAGCCCCGACGTCTTCGATGCCGTGCTGCCTTCGCTCTTGCTGGAGGGCCTGCGCCGCCTGTATTACGAACGTCACCCCTATTGAGGACCGTACCGGCCGTGCCGCCCCGTGCGGCAGTGGGCCCGGGCCTGCCGTCGCGCGCAGGGCCCGGACGCCCCCTTGTGGGGAAGAAAGATTTTTGCGGCAGGGCTTCCCTGTCGCCGGACAATGGCCCCGCCACCGCCCGTGGGGGCGCAGCGGAGAAAACGACTCTTTCGCGCGGCGGAAGAATCAACCTTCAAAGGAGCGATTATGAGCAGCAGCATTGCGTCTGTGTATGCCCGCGAGATCCTGGATTCGCGCGGCAATCCGACCGTGGAAGTGGAAGTTTCTCTGGAGTCCGGCCACAGCGGCCGCGCGGCCGTGCCTTCCGGCGCCTCCACCGGCAGCCGTGAAGCCCTGGAACTGCGTGACGGCGGCAAGCGTTACGGCGGCAAGGGCGTGACCAAGGCCGTGGAGAACGTCAACAGCGAGATCGCTGACGCCCTGCTGGGCCTGGACGCCCTGCAGCAGGTGCAGCTGGACAACACCCTCATCGACCTGGACGGCACCGACAACAAGAGCCGTCTGGGCGCCAACGCCATGCTGGGCGTGTCCATGGCCTGCGCCCGTGCCGCCAGCGAATACCTGGGCCTGCCCCTGTACAAGTACCTGGGCGGCGTCAACGCCAAGGTGCTGCCCGCGCCCATGATGAACATCATCAACGGCGGCGCCCACGCCCCCAACAACCTGGATATCCAGGAATTCATGATCATGCCCCTGCGCGCCCAGAGCTTCCGTGATGCCCTGCGCATGGGTTCCGAGATCTTCCACGTGCTGAAAAAGCTGCTGGAAAAGGACGGCCACGTGACCAGCGTGGGCGACGAAGGCGGCTTTGCCCCCAACCTGAAGAACCACGACGAAGCCTTCAGCTACATCGTCAAGGCCATCGAAGAAGCCGGCTACATCCCCGGCAGCGAAGTGGCCCTGGCCATCGACGCCGCCGCTTCCGAATTCTATCAGGACGGCAAGTACGTGCTGAAGGGTGAGAACAAGACCTTCAACAATGCCGAAATGGCCCAGTGGCTGGCCGAGTTCACCAGCAAGTACCCCCTGATCTCCATCGAAGACGGCATGGCCGAAAGCGACTGGGACGGTTGGGGCATGCTGACCGCCAGCCTGGGCGAACGCACCCAGCTGGTGGGCGACGACGTGTTCGTGACCAACCCCTCCATCCTGGCTGAAGGCATCGCCGAAGGCGTGGCCAACTCCATCCTCATCAAGCTGAACCAGATCGGCACCGTGACCGAGACCCTGGACACCATCGAGATGGCCAAAGAAGCCGCCTACACCACGGTGGTCTCCCACCGTTCCGGCGAGACCGAAGACAGCTTCATCGCCGACCTGGCCGTGGGCGTCAACGCCGGCCAGATCAAGACCGGCTCCCTGTGCCGCTCCGAGCGCATGGCCAAGTACAACCAGCTGCTGCGCATCGAAGAAGAACTGGGCGACGGCGCCGAATTCTTCGGTCCCATGCTGGCGGAATACTACGCCCTGGACGAGAGCGAAGACTAATCCGGCAGACGCAGGTACGACCTGCCGTCATCCGCATTCCCGAGGGGGCCGCAAGGCCCCCTTTTTTATGCGGCAGGGAGAGCTTGCCGGACAAAAGCGCCGCCTTCTTTTGATGAAGGCGGCGCTTTGCATTTGGGGGGCGTCAGACGGAGCCCTTCTCCGTCGAAGGAGAGACCCTCTGGAGCATGCGGCTATTTCCGCTCCAGGTCGTGGGCGTCCACATAGGCGTCGAAGGTCTCCAGATTCATGGGCGGGGAGAAGAGATAGCCCTGTCCGTATTTGCAGTGCGAGGCAAGGAGCTTTTGCAGCTGGTCTTCGGTCTCTACGCCCTCGCAGAGGATCTCGATGCCGAGGCGGCGGGCCATGTCCACAAGCGAGGAGATGATGATCCAGACCGAGCGCTGCTTATCCTGTCCGGGGGCCAGGAAAGCCCGGTCCAGCTTGATGGTGTCGAAGCCGAAGGAATGCAGCATGGCCATGGAGGAATAGCCCTTGCCGAAGTCGTCGAGGCTCAGGCCGATGCCCGCACGGCGCAGGGCATCAAGGGTACGGATGAAGGCTTCTTCATCCAGCCAGGCCATGCTTTCCGTGACCTCCACATGCAGCAGGTGGGCGGGAACGTCGTGGCGGGCCGCGATGCCGAGGACGGTCTCGACATAGTTGTCGTGGAAGAACAGGGCCTTGGATTGATTGATGCTGATGGGGGGCACCTTTTTGCCTTCGTCCAGGCGGCGGCGTATCCAGGCGCAGACCGTATCCAGGACAAAGAGGTCCAGTTCACGGATGAAGCCGTTCTGCTCGAACAGGGGGATGAATTCGTCGGGGTAGACCATCTTCCCATCCGGGCCCTGCCAGCGGATGAGGGCCTCGGCCCCGTGCAATCTCCTGTCCGCAAGGCAGACCTGGGGCTGCATGAAGACGGTGAACTCCCCATGCTCCAGGGCGTTGACCATACGGTTCTCGATGTCGTTGGCCTTGAGCTGCCGGGCCCCGATGAGCTCGTTGTATATCAGGAATTGCGAGCGGTAGCCGCCGGAAGCGATGCTGGCTTCCGCCGTTTCGGCATAGAGCAGATAACGGGAGACGAAGTGCTCGGATTCATTGACGTTTTTTCCCGTCCCCGATGTGGGCTGCGGCTCGTGTTCTTCCATGTCGGCGTCGTTGCGGATGACGTACACACCGCAGGAGAAGCTCACCGGGCGCTGGTACAGCTTGCGGGCCATGTCCGCGACGCTGAACAGCTCTTCCATGCGCTGGGTGAAAGTGCTCTCGTCAGGGCATCTCCAGAGCAGGAGATACTGTCCCGAGCCGCTGTAGGCGGCCAGTTCCCCCTGGCGGCTGCGCAGGGCGAACTCGCGGTTGCAGAAGCGGATCAGGCTGTCCCCGGTGCGCAGGCCGCAGGCCCGGTTGATGAGCTTGAGCTTGCGGATATTGATGGTGGACAGATAGTAACGCCGCGGGTCCTTTTGCAGGATCTTGGCCGCATCTATAAGGAACCTGGCCCGGTTGGGGCCCTGCGTCACGGGATCGGTGAGCGCCGCCGCGCGGAGATCAGCCAGACGCCGCCTGTTGTGGCGCATGACGAAGAGCATGATCAGGACCAGCAGCAGTCCCAGGCCGCAGAGCGTCTCCACAAGGTTCCGGCGCAGGAAACGGCGGATGACGTCCAGCAGGGAATCCGGCGCGGCGGAGAGGAGCAGGGCGTCGATGGTGGCCGTGGTGGTGGAGGTGATGACCTTGTCCAGCACGGAGGTCACGAAGGGCGAGGCATGGGGCGAGATGCCCAGTGCCATGGGATACATGGCCCGGGTGGGGAGCAGCAGCCCGTCCTTGGGCGGATCGTCCTGGAGGGCGGCGGCGGGATAGGGCCAGAGATAGACGTCCACTTCCCCTTTCTCGAAAGCTTTGCGGCAGGCCTCGATATTGGGGAAGACCCTGGGGATGTCCTCGGGATAGGCGCTCTGGTAGGCCAGCATCACGCTGCGCATCTCGCGGGTGAAGCCCACCGTGCAGGCCTGGCCGGGGATCTTTTTGGCGTGGAGCCGGCCCACCACCGTGATGGGGGCGTTATAGAAGGTCCTGCCCGAAAAGATGTTCTGGCTGCGCAGGAAAGAAAGCTGGGGATAGACGTCGGGCATGATGTCCGCCGTACCGTCGGCCAGCGCCTTGAGGCAGGCATCATAGGAGGGCAGGGGAAGGAACTCAAAGCGAATGCCGCTCTGGCGTTCCAGCATCTTCAGGAAGGCATAGAGGAAATTGCCCCCGTGTTCGGGGTCCATCATGTCCTGTTCGCGGCTGTAGGCCACGCGGATGGCAGGTTTCGTCTTCAGCCAGCGGCATTCGGACCGGGTGAAGACCACGGGCACGTCCGAGGAGATGTTGAGATAACTGTCGTACAGGCGGGCCAGGTAGGTGGGGTGGTTCAGCAGGATCTGGCGCATGGCCTCGTTGAGCGGGTCCATGATCGCACTGTCATCCTTGCGGGTGACGAAGAAGAAGGGGTCCGTGGAGATGGTGGCCACCACCTTGGTGCCCTTGCCCTGGAGGACGCCGTCCACATAGCCGTCGATGCGGCCTTCGGCCAGGGCCTGGGACATCTCGTTGCTTTCCTCAAAGAAGACCGACTCGAAGGAAAAACCGTTCTGGGCGGCAAAGCGCTTCATCACGTCATGCTGGAGCGAATCGGTGAAGAAGCCGATGCGCATGCCGTTGAAGGCTTCCAGATCCATGTAGTGCATGTCGCTCATGCTGGAGACATGCAGACAGGTATTCTCGTATCCGGCGCGCAGTTTGGAAAAGCTGTAGAGCCGGGAACGCTCGGGCGTGAAGCTGATGCCGCAGGAAAGGTCGATGGTACCGTCGTCCAGGCGCTGGGCCAGCTCGTCGAAGCGGATCTTGACCCACTTGTATTCCCATCCCGTATAGCGCGAGATGGCCGTGAGCAGGGCCACGGCATAGCCGGAGAGGTGTTCCCCTTCGCCTTCGAAAACGCCGTGCTGGTCGAAATAGCCCACACGGACGATCTTGGATGCTTTATAATTGGCGGCGATATCTTCGGGAGAGAAAAAGTGGAAAGTCGTCCTGTTCAGGGGCAGGTCCGTTTCCGCCTGGACCGGGGCTTTCCCGGAGGAGGCGGAAAGAGCTCCCTGAGGAACGGGCAGGAGCAGGCAAAGCAGGAAAAGCAGCAAAGTTCGGAGCATAGTACGTTCTCACATCATGCCGCCGCATGGGGGACATGGCATCACGGCAGCAGGGACTTCCTTGGGCAGGAAGGGCCGTACAAAGTTTGAATGTACAACGTATCGTGCTCGGAGCGCAAGGCGCTCCGGTACCTATGGGTCAGGGATATCGCGGACTTGAGCTTGGCGCGCTCCCGGAGTATACTCCGCCCCTTCCACGCGCCGGCCCCGGCGCCAACGTCAGCCACGAGGTCGCCATGATCCTTATTGATGGAAAGCAGACTGCCCGCGACATCCGCGCGGAACTCAAGGCCCAGGTGGAGGCCGCTGTGTCGGCCGGCCGCCGCGCTCCCGGCCTGGCCGTGATCCTGGTGGGAGAAGATCCCGCATCGCAGGTCTATGTGCGCAACAAGGAACGTGCCTGCGCCGAGGCGGGCATCCTTTCCTTCCCCTACCGCCTGCCTGCCGATACCACGCAGGAGGCCCTGCTGGCCCTCATCGCCGAACTCAACGGCCGTGACGACGTGGACGGCATCCTTCTGCAGCTGCCCCTGCCCAAACATCTTTCCGCCTCCGCCTGCCTGCTGGCCATCGACCCGGCCAAGGACGTGGACGGCTTCCATCCTGAGAACGTGGGGCGTCTTTCCCTCAACCTGCCCGGCATGGTCTCGTGCACGCCGGCGGGCGTCATCGAGCTGCTGCGCCGCTACAACCTGCCCACCCGCGGCAAGAAGGCCGTGGTGCTGGGCCGTTCGGACATCGTGGGCAAGCCCCTGGCCCTGCTGCTGGCCCGTCCCGGCGAATTCGGCGATGCCACGGTGACCCTGTGCCACTCCCGCACGCCCGATCTGGCTGCGGAATGCCGCAGTGCGGACTTCCTCTTTCTGGCCATCGGCCGTCCGCGCATGATCACGGGCGACATGGTCCGCGAAGGCGCGGTGATCATCGATGTGGGCATCAACCGCACGGACGACGGCCTGTGCGGCGACGCGGATTTCGAATCCGTGAGCAAGAAGGCCGCGGCCATCACGCCCGTGCCCGGCGGCGTGGGGCCCATGACCATCGCCATGCTGCTGAAGAACACCGTTCAGGCTTGGGAAAGCCGTGCGTAACGGCTCGGCCCCGGCATAGCCCGACTATTGGGGAAGGAAGCGTCTTGCATCCTTCCCCTTTTTTTGTCCCGCCGGGGATATTTCCGCAGGATCGCCCCATCTGCCTGTGTCGTTCCGGTGTCGGGAATGCCGAGCTGTCTATGGAAGGGGCTGGCTGTCCTCCATCTATTTTTCCGCAATGCCGGGCTGGGATCTTGGCGGACAGCCAGAGGCGTTTATCCTCTGCAGAGCGGGCATGCCGGATGTCCGGCGGGCGGTGCAGATACCCTGATTGCGCCGCCGGGCCGTGGTAGGCCAATAGCCGCGTTCCCGAAAGGACGGGGCTGTGAAACTGGAATGGAAGGAGACGCATCATGCGTATGATGATGGCCCTGCTGCTGGGCCTGTATCTGGTCGTACCCGCGCGGGCGGCCGACAGCGGGCCGGTCCTGCTCCTGCCGGGGCTGTCCGGCCCGACGGCGGAGGTGGAGCCGGGCTACCGCTGTGCCGATTTTCTGGAAGAGGCGAAACTCAAGCCGGAAGGGCTGGAATATTTGTATTGCCGTCCGGCCACGGAGCCGCGCACAGGCCGCCGGATGCTCACGGCGCGGTATCGTGTGCCGGGGCCGCAGGCCGTTGCTGTGGAGAAGGCCTTGCGGGAGCGCACCGGTATGGCCGCTCTGGAGCGCCAGATGGGTATTTGGCAGCTGCCGGAAAGCGGGGAAGGGCGGTTCGATCTGTGGCAGAGCCTAGAGAAGGGCAGGCCCGGAGAACAGCTGGCGGGCACGTTTTTGTCGGTCGAAGGACTGCGGGACGGTCTGCCCGAAGCTGACACCGATACCGCCGGGAGTAGCGCGGACGACCTGCCGCCTGTCGACGTCTCTGCTTCTGCAGCAAAGGACGGGACTGTCATAGCTGCCGGAAGCATAGCGGAGGGGAGCCCGGCCGCTGTACCGAGTGCTTCCGCTGAGGAGGGGGCCGCAGCCCTTGCGGACAGAGCTCCAAAGAAGGGGCCCTTCTGCACGGTGAGCATGGGAGAGGTCCCGCAGCAGGGGACCTTCGCACCGCAGCGGGAAGACTGGGGCAAGGTAATCTGGTTCGCGGTAACAGTGCGTTTGGAGCTGCCCCGGTAAACGATGATCGTGTGACGCCTGCTCGCGGGCGTGGCTTGGACGGGCTTTGGCATGTCCTGCGGGGCGGATGCAGAAGGCCGGTGCAGGGCGGCATCTAGCGCGGTCACCAGGGCGAGGTGGTGTTGGGAGCCAGCGGCACGGCAAGGCTTTATCACGGCATGTGCAAGCAGTCAGGCCGCACAGGGGCCAGAGACGGCAGGAACGCCGGGAGGACAGCACGAAAAGGATGGCCGTGTCCGCCGTGGCCGTGGCTGTCGGACGCCTGTCCCGTGCTGCCGGCGTCGGCAGGCAGAGGGGCATCCTTCCGGAAAGGCGTCACTTTTGCCGGGGCGGCATCTCCTCCTTGATGTGGCGCAGGAGCTGG
Organism: Desulfovibrio sp. SGI.133; assembly: GCF_050313955.1. NCBI lineage: Bacteria > Pseudomonadati > Thermodesulfobacteriota > Desulfovibrionia > Desulfovibrionales > Desulfovibrionaceae > Desulfovibrio > Desulfovibrio sp. SGI.133. The sequence goes on from NZ_JBNPMK010000003.1 coordinate 339,096, forward strand.
CGCTGTTCCGGAGACCAGAGCAGGGGCTTCAGCTTGCGCGTCCAGGGGGAGGACAGGCGGGCGAACATGCCCACCAGGACGGCCGAGATCACGGTGCCTTCGCGCAGGCCCACGATGCTGCCCAGCACGGCAAGGCCGAGAAGACACGAGGCCAGGACCAGCGAGCAGTCGAACAGGACCTTGATGTTGCCGAAGTTCTTGCGGGAACGTGCCGCGATGACGATGACTAGGCCTTCGCCGGGGATGACCGTGGCATTGCTCATGATCTCAAGACTGATGCCCGCGCCCAGCACGGCGCTGCCCACGATACACATGACGATCTGCCAGACATAGACGTCCGTGACCAGCGCGCCGGTGAGGTGCATCCAGAAGTCGATGAACACGCTGAAAATAAGCACCGCCGGGATCTGCAAGAGCTCCGCGATGCCCAGCCTGCGTTGGAGCAGGATGCGCTGGAGCAGCAGGAAGAGCAGGTTGCAGGCAAAAGTCGTGGTGCCTAGAGTCAGGCCAAAGATGGCGGCCAGCGTATACGGCAGGGTCGTGATGGGGGTGGTGCCCAGGTGGGCCTGGGTGATCAGGGCGATGCCCAGAGCGTTGAAGAACAGTGAAACGGAAAGACAGCTATACCGTTTGACGACATCCGAAGTTTTCACGATGGCCCCCTTGCACGCGGTATGCCCGGGACGCAGCGCGTCTCCCCCCTGGGACGGCTGCCGGGGAGCTCCTGACCGGCGTGTGAGACACAGAGTAATCATTGCGGGGAAGACTGCAAGGAGGGGCACTGGTCACAGGGCCGGCCGGACAGGCGGGGGAGGCCGGTCAGCGCTTGAGGACGACGTATTCTTTTTCTTCCCGTGTCCCTTTTTGCAGGTTGCACTGCGGACAGGAAAGCTCCAGGTTGGACAGGTCCCATTCGTCCCCCCCGGCTGCGATGGGGACGATATGGTCCACATGAAAGTTCTTTTTGCTGACCAGGGCGCCGCACTTCATGCAGATGCCGCCGTCGCGCACATAGACCACCTGACGTACACGCGACCAGTCGGTGAGCATGAAGAAGTCCCGCAGGCAGCGGGGCCCGCAGAAGGTGTGGCGGTTGTCCAGGGTGCGCTGGCCGCACATGCGGCAAAGCATCCGCCCTTCCTCGTCCTTGCGGCGCGGGAAGCGCTCCTTGTTGCTGCGTCCATGTCTGTCGCTCATGGTGTATCGTCCTGCTGTTTGCGGTGTAGCTTCGGCGCTTTGCCGGGCCTGCCGGGCAGACGCCCGATCCTTCAAGGTTGCCATGACGGTGTTCCAGAATGCGGACACTGTGGGGGAAATCTTTCAAGGGCAGCTGGATCATCAAAAAAGAAAGCCATCCCGATAGGTTGGGATGGCTTGGGGAAATTCTGCCGGCTGGGAAACTAGTCGTTGCTAAATACAGCTTGCTCCATTTTTTTATTGAGCAAGTTATTGGGAAAACAGCGTATCAGCAGGGATTCTGCAATATCGATGAACTCATCGGCAACGCTATAGGCACTGAAGTAGGTCGCGATATCAGAAAGGAATACATTGCACTCAATGATATGTCTCGGCTTATCGCAAGATGGTATGAATTGTTGGTTCCGTGTAGGATGACTAACGAGCATCATACGTTGCAAATTTTTTCTTTTCCTATTGAGGGCAGAATTCATCTCCATCCAGAGACTTTGTCTTTTGGCTTTCCCAACATAGATAGATTTTCCTCTGCTGTCGAAGAAGACGTAAATCCCGTGGTGTTCTTCCAGTGAGTCTCTGAGACCGGCGGCATATGTGCTACTGTTCGCATCGAAGAGTTCCCAGTTGGCTGCCCTTCTGCTGAGTGTCAGGTCGATAGGGTAAAACTCCACGAGTGGACTGATGGCTGTTTGAAAAGCCTGTTCTCGTGCTTCCCTTTGTGCCACTTCGTATGTATGGCGGATGAGGCTAACAATCTGACGTGCGGACAGATTCTTTCTTTGCTGGTACAGCTGACTGATACGCGCTTCAGTGATTCCCAGATAAGGTGCCAATTCTCTATTGGTGTTTTTATGCAAAGCTGTTTTCAGCGCCTCGATAAGGTCTGTTCCTTGCATGATGGCCTCCTTAGCAAGAACGAATAACAAAAAAGCGGCCCATTCTTCAGAATGAACCGCTTTGTGCGCTTTAGATGGCGGAGAGGGAGGGATTTGAACCCTCGATACAGGTTTAAGCCCGTATACTCGCTTAGCAGGCGAGCTCCTTCGGCCGACTCGGACACCTCTCCGCTCAGGGAAGACATCGTCATTCCCGCGTGAGGCTGTACATTAGTCGGGAAGGGGGTATCTGTCAAGGGAAAATGCGGCAAAGGCACAAAAAAATCTTCGTCTTTGCCGGGAAGGCCCGGCGGGCAGCGTTGACCCCCGTACCGGCTTGGCGTATCCTGCTGCGTTCAATATCTTACGGAGGAACAACGCCATGAGCGAAAACAAGGCCGAGACCGTGGCCGCTGCCGCGGAAAGCAACGACAATCCCAAAGCCGGTGTGGACTTCATCCGCGCCCGCATCATGGACGACAACGCGTCGGGTCGTTTCGGGGGTCAGGTGCACACGCGCTTTCCTCCGGAACCCAACGGCTACCTGCATCTGGGCCATGCCAAGTCCATCTGCCTGAACTTCGGCGTGGCGCGCGAGTTCGGCGGCATGTGCAACCTGCGTTTCGACGACACCAACCCCGTCAAGGAAGACACCGAATACGTGGATTCCATCCGCGAGGACGTGAAGTGGTTGGGCGGCGAATGGGACGACCGCGAATTCTATGCGTCCAACTATTTCGACAAGCTCTACGAATACGCCGAGCAGCTCATCCTCAAGGGCAAGGCCTATGTGGACGACCTGAGCGCCGACGAGATCCGCGAGTACCGCGGCACCCTGACCCGTCCCGGCAAGGAGAGCCCCTGCCGCAACCGCAGCGTGGAAGAGAACCTGGACCTGTTCCGCCGCATGCGCGCCGGGGAATTCGCCGACGGCGAGCATGTGCTGCGCGCCAAGATCGACATGGCCTCGCCCAATCTGGTCATGCGTGACCCCACCCTGTACCGCATCCGCCATGCCGAACATCACCGCACGGGCAATAAGTGGTGCATCTATCCCATGTACGACTTCACCCACTGCCTGTCGGACTCGCTGGAAGGCATCACCCACTCCATCTGCACGCTGGAGTTCGAGAACAACCGCGAGCTCTATGACTGGGTGCTGGATGCCTTGGAAGTGTATCATCCCCAGCAGATCGAATTCGCGCGCCTCAACCTCACCCACACGGTGCTGTCCAAGCGCAAGCTTATCCAGCTGGTGAAGGAAGGCTACGTCAAGGGTTGGGACGACCCGCGCATGCCCACCCTGAGCGGCCTGCGCCGCCGCGGCGTGCCGCCGGAAGCCCTGCGCGAGTTCTGCAGCCGCATCGGCATCGCCCGCTCCGATTCCATGGTGGATTACGCGGTGCTGGAATTCTGCATCCGCGAATACCTCAACGCCCACACCCCGCGCGCCATGGCCGTGCTGGATCCCGTGAAGGTGGTCATCGAGAACTACCCCGAAGACCAGGTGGAAGAGTTCGAGATGCCCTGGCATCCCGAGGATGCCGCCTACGGCAGCCGCACCGTGCCCTTCTCGCGTGAACTGTGGATCGAACGCGACGACTTCCGTCAGGATCCGCCCAAGAAGTATCACCGTCTGGCGCCCGGCGCGGAAGTGCGTCTGCGTTACGCCTATTTCATCACCTGCCGCGAAGCCGTGTACGACGATGCCGGCAATCTGGTGGAACTGCGCTGCACCTACGATCCCGAGAGCCGCGGCGGCCAGAGCCCCGACGGCCGCAAGGTCAAGGGCACCATCCACTGGGTCTCCGCGCGCCATGCCGTGCCCGCCACCGTGCGCCTGTACGAGCATCTGTTCTCGGCCGAGAACCCCAATGCCATGCCCGAAGGCCAGACCTTCCTGGATGCCATCAATCCCGACTCCCTGCGCGAAGTGACCGCCATGCTGGAACCGGCCCTGGCTGCCAAGGAAGTGGGCGCCAAGGTGCAGTTCGAGCGTGTGGGCTACTTCTGCAAGGACAAGGACAGCACCGACGAGCGTCCGGTCTTCAACCGCACCGTGGGCCTGCGCGACTCCTGGGCCAAGCAGGAAAAGAAGAACGCCTAGCCCCGGCGAAAGAGGTCAGAGTGCCCGGCCGTGGCGGTGCCCCGTACGATGAGAGGGGACAAAGCCATGCCGTTGCGGCATGGAATGGCCGGAAAAAAGGATTTGTGTAAAATAATCCTTGACTTCATGTGGGGATTTGTATATCTGAAACGTCTCAACGGGTCGTTAACTCAGTAGGTAGAGTATCTGCCTTTTAAGCAGAGAGTCGCAGGTTCGAACCCCGCACGACCCACCAAATTAAAATCTCAGAAAGCCCCACAAGGTATCGAACCCCTTGTGGGGCTTAACTTTTTTCCTTTTGTCCTCTCTCGCGTAGTCCCAGAAAGTCCCTGTACCTCTCACCTATTTGTTGGTATTTTTGTTGGTATCTTGGAAAATACCAACACACCCGCCGAAAAAATACCAACAGATTGCCATGAAACTCACGGATGCCAAGCTTCGGAGCCTGAAGGCTACCGGCAAGACACAGAAGTTTTCCGATGAAGGGGGGCTGTACCTGCATCTTTCGCCCTCCGGGGGGAAACTCTGGCGCCTTGCCTATCGTTTTGGTGGCAAACAGAAAACGCTCGCCCTGGGGCAATATCCTGCGGTCAGCCTCGTGGAGGCCCGTAAACGGCGCGAGGAAGCGCGGGAGCTGCTGGCCCGGGGAATCGATCCCGGCGAAGCGAAAAAGGAACGCAAGGCCGCTGCGGCCGCTGCGGTACTTGCCCAGGCCATGACATACGAAGTGGTGGCGCGGGAATGGTTCGCCAAGCATGCCCCCGGCTGGACGGCGTCCAACAGGGACAGGATCCTTGCCAGGCAGGAGCGGGACGTCTTCCCCCTGCTTGGATCGCGCCCCATACGGGAGATCACCGCGCCGGATGTGCTGGCCGTGGCCCGCCGTATCGAAGAACGCGGCGCCGTGGACACCGCTCACAGGGCCATGCAGGATTGCAGCCGCATTTTCCTTTATGCCGTCGCCTCGGGCCGTGCGGACGTGGATCCTGTGGCCAGTCTCAGGGGGGCGCTGTCTCCCATCCGTTCGCAGAGCTATGCCAGCATCAGGGAGCCGCAAGCCATCGGGGCCCTATTGCGTGACATCGACGCCTACAAAGGGAACGTCATCGTGCGGGCGGCCCTGCGTCTGGCTCCCTATGTCTTCGTGCGGCCCGGAGAGCTGCGGAAAGCGGAGTGGGCGGAGATCGACCTGGACAGAGCGGAATGGCGCATCCCTGCCGAGAAGATGAAGATGCGCGTCATGCATATCGTGCCGCTGGCCAGACAGGTGGTGGAACAGCTCCGGGCGCTTGCGCTGTACTCTGGCGGAGGGCGCTACCTGTTCCCCGGCATGCGGAGCAGGACAGCGCCCATCAGCGACATGACCCTGCTGGGCGGACTGCGGCGCCTTGGCTACGGCAAGGATGAGATGACCGTCCACGGCTTCCGCAGCATGGCTTCCACCTTGCTCAATGAGCAGGGCTACAATCGGGACTGGATCGAACGGCAGCTTGCCCACGGTGAACGCAACAGCGTCCGGGCCGCCTACAATTATGCGGAATACCTGCCCGAGCGTCGCCGCATGATGCAGGAGTGGGCTGACTACCTGGACAGCCTGCGCGACGGGGAAGGGTAGCCTGCCCCTGCTGTGGCGTGTTGTAGCCGGGCTTTTCCCCGGCTAGGCATGGACTAGCTACCCATGCCGAAAAGGCGGAACCCTTGCCGCCCTGCCGGGGATCTATCAAGGGAGACCCTGCAAGGGGGGGATATGGCTAAATTTTTAGACTATATGTTTTCACCATCTTTGGGCTGGCCTATGTTATGTATCGGAGTTGTATTGCTGTTAAGCCGGCCTATAGTTTGGATGCAAGAATATTTGATGTCATTTGGCATATTCATATTTCCAACGACTCAAGGTTTAATGTTCGTTCTTATGTCAATTGCTATACTTTATTTAAGTAATAAAAATAAAGTATTATACAAATCAATTCGAGATAGTGTTGGAGATACTGATATTATACAGACTAATAGCTATAAAAGTAAAAATCTACGCGACATGAAAGATGGACTGCTACAGGTCAAGTCAGAACTGGAGCAGGCCCGGCAAGAGAAGGCGGCCTTGCAAGCAGAGCTGGAGAAGACCAGAGCGGAACTGGAGAAGGCCCGGCAGGCGGAAGGGGTCAATCCCAGGAGCAGAAATACCTACCTCAAGGTCATTGCCGCCCTTGCCAACAGGAACGGCAAGATAGATCTGCACGAGCGCGGGGCGGCGGTGACTATCAGCAGGGCAACGGAAAATTTCGGTTTTCCGGTTTCCGAGGATACCACAAGAAAAATCATCAAAGAAATCGAAGAACTGCAAAAATAAAAACCGAATTCGGGAATAATTTCCCCGAGATCGGTTTCCCCGGTCCGCATTTTCTTAGCCTCTTGGAAAGTTCCACGAACTCTCCAGGAGGTTTTTTTCATGCCGGAAGTTACCCGTTATCTCAGGGCAAAGGCTTTTGCCGAGGCGTTGGGCATCGGCACCTCGACTTTTTGGCGCTGGATCCGTGAAGGGCGATTGCCCCAGGGGACCCGCCTGTCTGCACGCTGCACGGTGTGGCCGGTGACGGCTCTGGAAGATTTTGTCCGCCAGCAGGGCGCAAGCAGGGAGGCCTAGGCCATGATCCAAAAGAAAAGCCCCCGAGGCTTGGCGGCGGTGGGGGCAGGTAAAAAAGGCGGCAAGGTGGTCAATCTTGCTTGCCCCCATTCTGCCACACCCGCCCTTCCCGCACAAGGCGAAAGCTGCGACCGCTGCCAGTTTTTCCGTATTGTGGCCCTGGCCTCCGGCCATGATCGCAAGCTCTGCATGATGACCGGCGAAAAGCTCCGTACCGCCGCCGGGTGGTGTGACCTGTTCGCGCCCGGCAAGTGGGAAGAACTGCGGCCCTTGACGCGCGCCCTGGCTTTGGGCATGGTTGAATTCCCAAACTTTGCGAGGCGTAGCAAGCGCCTTTCCAGCATCCCCAATGCCGGAAGAAGCCTTGCCGCACAGACTGCTTTTGCTGTCAACGCTCCTGCCGGACGTATGCCCGGCGGGCTGCTTGCACATATTGGCAGGGTTGTAACGTCCAGTATCCGTGAGGACTGGCGGCTTCGCAAAGGCCGGGGAGCGTTATACCCTGCCTTTTTTGTTTTCCCCAAACTTTGCGAGGCCCCCATGCATTCCATCCCCCTTTTCCGCCCCGCGTCCTGCGGTGGCCGTGCGTCCCTGTCCTTCCTTCTTCGCAAGCTGGCCCGTGCCGGTGAAACTGCCGCCCTTGTGGCCCTGCTGGGCACGTCGTTGTCCACGTCGGCCCGTGTGCGCTGGGCCATGCTCGGCCATGTCCTGACCGTGGTGGAGGTGCGCCATGCGTAACTATTGCGCCCGCTCTTCCAGCATCCCCCGGAGCCTGCGGCACATCTCCCCCAACAGCGCATTGGAAGACGCCGCCTGTCTGGCCATGTTCCTGCGCAACGTCGTGGGCGACATGTTTGCCCAGGACGGCAACGGTCTGCCCTCTGATGAAAGCAATATGGGCCTTGCCCTCTGCTTCGACCTGCTCCTGGACAAGATCGCCATCGCCGGCGGGGAGCTCTCCTTCCCCCTTGCCGGGCTGCCGCATGAGCGCGACCTGCCCCCGCTGTGGGATCCCGAACGGGAAGGGGGCGACCATGAGTAACATCACGGACGACATCATCCCCGGCGGCGGGCAGCCCCCCTATGCGGACATGATCCTTGCCAACGCCGCGGCCTTCACCTCCCGGGCGGACACGGCAGGAAGGAAGCCTTGCGCCGCCGTGGTCCCGGTGCGGGCCATCCATCTGGAGACGGCGGCCGGCATCCTGTCCACGCCGCCCGTGGCCTGGCGCGTCAAAGGCGTCCTGCCGGCCTAGGGCGTGGCGGTGGTCTTTGGGGCCAGCGGCTCCGGCAAATCCTTCGTGATGCTCGATCTGGCCGCGCATATCGCCCTTGGCCGCCGCTGGTTCGGCTGCCGGGTCAAGGAAGCCTCGGTGGTCTATGTGAACCTGGAAAGCTCCGGCGGGCTGCGGACGCGCCTTGAGGCCTGGGAAAAAGAATACGAACAGAGCTACCCCCGGGACGTCCAGTTCGTACGCGAACGTCTGCGCCTTATGGACGATGTGGAGGCGCTGGCCAATGTCAGCCCCGACGGCGGGGTGGTCATTATCGACACCCTGCACGCGGCGGCTCCTGATCTGGACGAGAACAGCTCCCAGGACATGGGCCTGATCATCGAGGCAGCCACGCGGTTGCAGACCCGGACCGGCGGGCTGGTGGTGCTGGTGCACCATACCGGCAAGGACCAGGGCCGCGGGGCCCGGGGGCATTACAGCCTGACAGCCGATGCCGACGCCGTGCTGGAGGTGGAGCGGGAAAAGAACGGCGCCCGCGCCGTGGTGCTGCGCAAGAGCAAGGAAGGCGTGGACGGCATGCGCTGGCCGTTCCTGCTCAAGGCCGTGCCGCTGGGAACCGACGAGGACGGGGACCCCTTGTCCTCCTGCGTGGTGGCTCCCGATGTCACGGCAAGGCGGGCCGAGCGTCGGCCGCACCTGACCCCTTCGCAGGAATACGGCCTTGCCTCCCTCAAGGCGGCCCTGCAGGAAGCGGGAGACGATGCCGTGCATATCGACGTCTGGCGCAGGCATTTTTATGCCCGGTCCACTGCGGACAATACAGAAGCCAAACGAAAGGCTTTTGGCAGAGCACGGGAAAGTTTGGTCAGCCTGGGGGTCATCATTGTGCAGGATGACATGTACTCCGTCCCTTCCGGGACAGGCGGGACAGAGCGGGACAACTGCGGGACATGTCCCGGGGGACACCCCCCTTCCCCGGGGGCGGGACAACCGGGACACACACCTTTAGGTGTGTCCCGGTCCGATGTCCCGGTCCCGGGAGGTGTCCGGGGCCTGTTGCCGGGGGTGCCGGAACAGGGAGCGGGACAAGCCCAATGTCCCGGTGCAGGAGGGGAACAATGCCTGATCTGAGCACCTTCCTTCCCTGCCCGGAGCGATTCAAGCGCAAGGGGCCGCACGAGCTGGCGGGCCCCTGTCCGGCCTGCGGCGGCCGGGACCGTTTCCTGGTCTGGCCGGATCGCCCGCGCGGCGGCGCGTACCTGTGCCGCCAGTGCGGTGCCCGGGGCGACGGCATCCAGTTCCTGCGGGACTTCTGCCGCCTGTCCTATGCCGATGCCTGCCGCACCCTGGGGCTGGCGTCCGGGGAAGGACCACGGGGGACCACGGGCCGGGGCAGACGCCCCGCCCGCCCCACCGGCACACGGGCGGCACAGACCGGCATGGCCCCTTTTGTGCCGTCCGCACCAGAGACCTTCCCCCCTGCCGTGCTGCCCCCGGATGCCTGGCGGGAGCAGGCCGGGGCCTTTCTGGCCGGGCTGTGCGCTGTGGAGGGGTCCCCCGAAGCAGCCGCCGGGATCTGCGCGGCCCGCTTCCTGCGCCCCGACACATGCCGCGCCCTGGGCGTCGGCTGGAATGGGGCGGACACCTTCCCCACCAGACAGGCATGGGGCCTGCCGCCCTTGGAGGACAGGCGCAAACTGTTGCTGCCGCGCGGCATCGTCATCGCCACACGGCGCAAGGCCGGGGTGGTGGCGCTGGCCATCCGTGTGCCGGACGAAGACCGGCAGGACGGGAAGCGGCCCAAATACTGGCAGGTGGCCGGGAGCGCCAACGTGCCCTTTGTGGCCGGCCGGGCCGGGGTGCCGGTGGTGCTGGTGGAAAGCGCGCTGGATGCCTGTCTTGTCTGGCAGGAAAGCCAAGCGTCCGTGGCGGCCGTGGCCCTGATGGGCAACTGCAAGGGGCTGGATGCAGACACGGCGGATTTCATCCGGGCCGCGCCGCAGCTGATCGCCTGCCCCGACAATGACGCGGGCGGGCAAAGCGCCTGGCTGCGCTGGCGGGGCCTTTTCCCTGCCGCCGCATGTGTCCCCTCCGCCGGAGGCAAGGACCTGGGCGACATGCACCGGGCGGCCCTGGCGCTGGAGCCGGTGCCGACCATCGCGCAATGGCTGGAGGTGGCGTTGTCCAGCCCTGTCAAAAAAACCCGTATCGCCGCCCTGTCGCACGAAAGGGGCGCGGACGATTCACAGGGCGCAAACGAGGGGAAAACGCGGGAGGAGGGCAGCGGTGCGCGTTATCGTGGATAGCCGGGAGCAGGCTCCCTTTTCTTTCCGGGGGCCGCGCTATGAAGGCGTGACGGTGGAAGTGGGCACCCTGGGCGTGGGCGATTATTCCCTTGCCGGACTGGCGGACAAGGTGGCTGTGGAACGCAAGGAGCTGTCCGATCTGGTGGCCTGTCTGGGACGTGAGCGGGAACGCTTTGAACGTGAGCTGGCCCGCGGCGCCGCCCTGGACGCTTTCTGTGTGGTGGTGGAGGCGAGCTGGGCCGATCTGGCAGGCGGGCAGTATCGCAGCAGGCTGAACCCGCATGCGGCCTGTCAAAGCGTGCTGGCCTTCGCCGGACGGTACCGCCTGCCCTTCTTCTTTGCCGGGAGCCGGACCGCGGCGGAGTACACGGCCTGGGGCTTCCTGCGGCAATACCTGGAAGGGGCCCGGAAACGCTGGGCCGCCATCGTGAAGGCCCATGATGCGGTGGAAGGTCGCTAACCATCAACGCACGGAGGTGCATATGGAGCTCAATTTCAGGGGGAACGCGGAGGAAGACCTGCGCGCCCTGCATGAACGTGTCCTGAGCGGTGACATGCCGGGATCCCGCGAACTTCTGGCTATCCTGGACAGCATGGATGGGGCCCATGACAGCCAGTAAAAGCACGGCGGAACAGGCAGGGCGTGATGCCCGTGGCCGATTCCGGGCCGGACGGTCCGGCAACCCCGCGGGGCGTCCACCGGGCGCCTCCTGCCGGGCCGTGCGCATGGCCAGGGAATGGGCGGAAACAAAAGGTCTGCCCCTGCTCATGAAGGCCGCCGAAGAGGGAGACATGGACGCGACCAGGTTGCTGGTGACACTGGCTGTCCCCCGGCAAAAGCCTGTGTCCCTGCCGGAGCCCGTGCCGTCCTTTCCGGCGGACAAAAACCTGCTGGAACAGGGCAAGGCCATCATGGCCGCCGTGACCAAGGGGACCATGACGCTGGATACGGCCCGGGGGTGCATGGAGCTGCTGGGCGTACTGGCCCGGCTGGACGAGAACCTCAACCTTGCGGAGCGTCTGGAAGCTCTGGAAGCCGCCTGGAAATGCAGGAGGGATGACGGATGGGGATGATCGAGCGACGCATCGAAAAACTGGAACGGCTCCTGGGCAGCGACAAGCCGCCCGCTGTGAAGGTCATCTTTCTTGAAGAGGGGGAGACCTTCCCGGAACACGAGGACACGGAAGACAGCGTGACGCTGGTTGTACGGTGGATCTCACCGAATGCTCACGGCAACAATGAGGAGAAATAGCATGACGCTTTTTTATGAAGCCGACGACGAAATGCCCAAGGAAAACGAACAGGGCATCATGGATGATACAGCCCATGCTGCCCCCTCGCCGGGTGAAGCGAGGAAGGCCGATCCTTTTACCGATGACCTTGATCTTGTCCATAATGCCTATATCGCCAGCAAAGAGCGCCTTAAAGGAGACTGCGGGGCTGCGGACTATGAATTGCTGAGGACCTTCGGCCGAGACGTGATACTTGCCGAAGCGGAGGCCGCGGCCAAGGCAGCGGAAGGGATCGCCGCGGCGCCTCTTGAAGACATCGCTGTCCCCAGGTTCGTGGCCGATGTCGGCAGCATGGACATTTCCTGCGTCAAAAAAAGCCACATCCAGCAGATGGACGCTGCCCTGGAGCGTATCCATACTGCCGGTGCCGGTCTGGCCGCGTTGATCGGCGCCACGGAAGAACGCCTTGCAGATGCGCAGCAACGTACGGGAGGAGACCCTGCGCTGAATGCCAGGCTGGCGGAACTGGAGGCGCAGCGTACGGAAGCTGTCCTTGACGGCAAGGACTGTCATGCACTGGACAAGGAACTGCTGGCGCTGGCAGAGGCACGCGCGGCGGATGACCTGCAGAAAAGACTGGCTGCCGGAGACGTTGCCGCGCTGGATGCACGCTGCGCTGCCCTGCGCGCCTCCCGTGAAAGGGTGGAAAAGCTGTACGAGAAGGTGACGGCCCGGCGCCATGTTTTTGAGGCCTGCATCATCGCGGCGGAATACAACGCTTTGGCAGCAAAACTGGCAAAGCATGTCCGGCGGTTCCTTGAACTGAAAGATCAGTCCGAACGCCTGGAGCCCGGGATCATCCTTCCCCGCACTTGCGGCCTTGGCGTGCACCGTATCCGTATCCCTGCCTTGGGGCTGCGCTGGAGCAAAGTTTCGCCTGATGGTGCCTTGAGCCCGAGCGATCCTTATGGCGAAGCGTACTTCTGCAAGGAAAACATCTAACCGGGATGGGCCCGCACTTGGGTGGCGGGCCCCAGGAGAAGGCTTGGTATGATCAGGGTACAGACCTACGATTCCGTCCCCCGGCGCATCCAGGCGGGCCCCATCGACCCCGGGGCGCCGCGTGGGGCCATCCAGGACGTACGCGGTACGGCGCAGGACAGCCTTTTGGCGGACGTGCTGGCGGCGGGGAAACAGCTCACCGGTATCGGCATCCAGGAATACGTCAAAGACGAGACCACGCGCGTCAGTCAGTCCTTGCTGGGGATGCAGCAGGAGCTCAATGCGGAGCGCGACCGCTACATGGCCGAAAACAAGGGACAGGACGCCATCGGGGCCGGGCAGCATTTCGAGCAGTTCGCCAAGAAGGCAGCCCAGAAATACTTGCAAGAGGGTAAATTCTCCGGCCGCTTTGCGGAAATGTTCATGAAACAGGCGTCCGGGACTGCCCTGCATTTCACCGAACAGGGACAGGCCTACGGCCGGCAGCAGAAAAGCGCCTGGGAAGAATCCGTGCTGCAGGGCGATATGGAAGAGTTCCGGAAGCTCGTGGCGCAGAACTACGACAACCCGGAACTGATCGAGTTCAGCCGGGAGGCCCTGCGACAGCGCATCGAAGGGATGCGGCCGGGCATGGACAACCGGGCGCTCTTTTCCCGCCTGGACAGCCAGACGGCGGGCAGCATCATCGAAGGCTACCTTGCCCACGATGACATCAGCGGTGCCCGCGGGGCGCTGGACAAATATCGTGACCTGCTGGGCGGGGAGGTGAATCGGGTCGAGGCATCCATCGCCTCCCATGCCAGGGCACTGGAGAGCCGGCGCAAAACGGACATCTCCCTCACGGCATCCGGCTTTGGGGATCAGATCGCTTATGGCATGGATACCGGTGATTTCTCCGCGGCCACCGCTACCGTCACCCGGTTGCGTGCTTTGGGAGCTGTCAGGGAAGCGGAAAAATTTTCCGCCAGCTTGCAGCTTTATCAAGCGGCGCAAGCTGCTCTTGGCGATAACGCTGAAGGCCCCCTGCTGGAGCAGGAAATGCGGGCCAGGGATGCTATGAATGCCCTGCTGACGCCGGACAATGCAAAAAACGCCATCGCCCTGCGGGACAATGTGGAAAAAACGCTCCGCAAGCGTCAGACGGCGTTTCTCAATGATCCTGCCGGCTATGTGGCGATGCTTCCCGCCATGCAGCAGGACGGGGCAGATCCGCAGCAGCCTGCCTCTTTTGCCGACCGTTCGCGCCGCCGTCTTGCCCTGCAGCTGGAGCTGGGGCAGGGCCTACCCTATACGCCACGCATCCTGACGGACAGCGAGGCCCAAAATGCCCGCAACGAGTATGACCGGCAGGAATCCCCCGCAGCGAAGGCCGCGTATCTCGGCAAGCTGCAGGCAGGAACCGGAGACTATTTTCCGCAGGTCTTGCGCGAGCTCAAGATGCCTCCGTCCGTCATGGCTGTGGCCCCTGTCTTCTCTTCCCTGCCGCAGCGGGAAGCCGGTCTGTTCCTGGAGGCCTCTGGTCTGAAACCTGGCGACATTCCCGGCGGCCATGACAGCGATCTGCGCAAAGAAGCCGAGGCCCGTGTGGACGCTTCGGACATCATGCAGGCCGTTACGGGCATGGCACAGGACCTGCCCACAAGTCCCCAGCTGCGTTCCCTGGCCACGCACATGCGCCAGGCCATGGTCAATGCCGACCTGCTGGGCCTTACACCCGACACGCTGGACGGCATGTTCACCGTGATCGACGACAGCGGCATGCGTCTGGTCATCCCCCGCTCCGCGCAGGTGGATACGGACGATCTGGAAGACGTGCTGCGGTCTGCCCGCAAGGACGTGTTCCGGGCATACATGCAGGCCAGCACGGCCGCAGCCGGCAGCTATGAGGACAGGCTCAACGCCGCAAAGGCACGGGCACTGGCGGAGAACGGTATCTTTATTTCCAGCGGGGACGGTACGGGAGCCGTCCTTGTGGACCCTGTGTCTGGTGCTCCGGTGGCCCTGCCTGACGGGAGGCTGGTGCGCGTCCCGTATGCGGAGGTTCCCGCCAGGGCCCGGAAGGCCAGGGACGCACGCATGAAGCAAGATCTGCAGGAAGCCGTGGACACGGCCATGGAGGGGTTCTGATGTTTGGATACGCCGAGCAGGAAAGGAAGCCCATGACGCCCGAACGGCTGTTCAGCCAGGATACGCCCCTGCCCGTCCCCGATGCCGGGGAGTACCTGGGAGCGCATGCGGCCCAGGGCTTCGACTTCACCACCACCGGGCGCGTGTGGGAAGAGACCACCATCCGGCAGGCCGAAAAAGCCGCCGGTGAATACAGTGAGGACTACCGGCAGCAGCAGCTCGTCATGGGGCTGACAGGGATTTCCACCCCTCTGGCGCCGCACCCTGCCGCCATGTCGGAAGCGGACTGGAAAGCGTCCTCCTGGTATCGCAAGGGCATGGCCTACCGCCCGGACATGACGCCCACACGGGCGCGCATCATGGCGGAGAACTACGACCGGCGCCGCTACCGTGACGCGCTCATCTCCCGGGGGGACGAGGTCTTCAATCCTGCCCTGCGGGCGCTCGGTCTGGGGGCCGTCATGCTGGGCAGTCTGCCCGATCCCGTGAACTTCATTCCCTTTGCCGGGGGCGTGAAAGCGGCAGGTGCCGGTCTGCGCGGCAGCATCATGGCTGGCCTCAAAACGGGCGCCATCGAGGGCGCGGCCGGTTCCCTGGCAGCTGATGCCCTGGTTCTGCCGGATCTGGCCGCACGCGGAGAGGATGTGGGCTTTGCCGACGCCATGCTGGACACGCTGTTCGGTGCCGCACTGGGTGGGCTGCTGGGTGGTATCGGCGGCGGTGCGGGCCACTGGTGGCAGACCAGGACGCGGCAGGGCGATGCTGTCCCGGAAGGACGCCATGCCGGTACTGATTTGTTGCGCGTGGGCCTGCCCGCAAAAGACAGGCTGACCATAGCCAAGGCCTTTGAAAAAGGGCTTGCCGATCTGTCCGCCGGGCATCCTGTGAATGTGGCACCCATTTTTCGGGAATCGGACGCACTGGCTCGGGCGTATGATCTGGTACGGGCCGATCCGTTGGGCGGCCCGCCGGACGAGGTGCTGGCTACGCTCCGCCCGGAAGACATCGAGGCCGTCCTGGTCCATCGAGGCCCGGCACTGGAGCGTGACGGGCGGATCGTGGTGCAGGGCCGGGCCTTGCAGCGGGTCACGGGCTCAAAAAGCGGCTTCGGTATGGTGAAGATCATCTTCGGCCACGGGGAAGGAGGCAACAAAACGCCGGACATGCCGCCGGTCACGAGGGAAGAGGTCATTTCCCTGCCGCGGCTGGTACGGGATTTCGAAGGGTTTGTTGAGGGCGGCCATCGTGTATGGCGCATCCCGCGTGAAGACGGCAATGTGCTGCGCATCGTTACACGACACGGGGAAGACAGGCCGGGAGAACGGCTGGTCAGCATGTATGTGGGGCCGTTGAAGGAAGGGGAGGGCGTGTCACGAAAAAAGCCCCCTGCTGCGTCCTCCGTCCCAGGTTCCTCCCGAAACGAAGATACCGGCCGGGGGATTGATGTTTCACACCCGGCGGGCAAGCAAGGGGCCAGTCACATGACTGCTTCCAGTATGCCCGAAGGCCGCCCCGTGGTCAATTATGCCGTGGAGCAGCAGGATGCCTACGCACCGGCCCCGCCGCTGCGGGAAGGGATGTCCGCTGACGGGCCGGAGGGACTTTCCCCCCTGCCGGAGGAAATGCGGGTCATGGAGCTGGAACAGGCGCAGGCCCTGACGGAACGCGATCAGCTGGAGCTGGCACAGGCCAGGGAGGCAGAACTCCAGGCCGCGAGGCTGGACGAGCTGGGGCAAAGCATCGTGGAATGCGTATGGAGGGCGGAATAATGGCTATCTCACGGACCGACTGTATCCGCGCCCTGCAAGAGGCAGGGGCCCCTGCCGTGGAGGCCGCGGGCATCATCGACCGCATGATGCGGGAAAAGAGGGACTTGCAGGCCGCAGGGAAGAACAGTCCGCAGGAGCTTTCCCGTGCCTGGAGCAAGCTGCAGGCCGACAACAAACGGCTTGCCGCCATGAAGCGCCGGCAGGCCGCGCTCAATATCGTACGCCGCAACGAGGCAAGGGCTTTCCTGGCTTCGGTGCGGGCCCAGGGCTTCACCTCCTTGGACGGACTGCAAGCCATGCTGGTGGGCAGCAGCAAGCGTTTTGACGGGGCGCGGGCCTCCATCTCCTTTCAGCGCAAGGGGATCTTCGCTTCCTGGACCGTGCCCATGATCCGCGAGCTTGAGGCCGTGGGCGACGGTACGGCCCTGACCCTGCTGCGGGAGGACAAGGCCTTCCATGACGACGTATTCCGCGAGATGCGCAGCCCGCACAGCACCGGCAACGACGATGCCCGCGCCGTGGCGGACATCTTTGCCCGCTACGGGGAACAGGCCATCGACCGCCAGAACGCCAACGGCTCCGACATCCGCAAGCGCAAGGGCTGGACGCCGCAGATCCATGACGAGCACAAGATGCTCCAGG
Organism: Desulfovibrio sp. SGI.133; assembly: GCF_050313955.1. Classification (NCBI taxonomy): domain Bacteria; kingdom Pseudomonadati; phylum Thermodesulfobacteriota; class Desulfovibrionia; order Desulfovibrionales; family Desulfovibrionaceae; genus Desulfovibrio; species Desulfovibrio sp. SGI.133. The sequence continues at coordinate 356,227 of NZ_JBNPMK010000003.1, forward strand.
CAGGCAAGGAGGCCTGGGTTGACTTCATTCTTGCCCGGCTGGACAGGTCGCGCACCTTCGGCGCCGATGCCTTCCCTGACGAAGAGGCCCGGAAGATCCTCCGGGAGACATATTCCGAGCTGGTCACGGGGGAGGACCGCACCCGGCGCCTCCATCCTGAAGACAGTGCCGCCACGGCCCCGGACAGCAGGGAGCGGGGCAGCCGCGTCACCATCATGAGCAAGGCCCGGGTGCTGCATTTCCGGGACGCCGATGCCGCCATCGAATACCATGACACGTTCGGCCGGGGGAATCTGTTCGACGCCATGATCCACCAGCTGGATGCCGCGGCCCGGCGCGTCTCCCTTGCCGAGCGTCTGGGCCCTAACCCGCGCGCCATGGTCATGTCCCTGGTGGAGGATGAACGCACCGCCATCAGGGGGAACCTGTCCCTTTCCGAAGAAGAGAAAAACAGGCAGATCAGACAGCTGGACAGCGCCTTCGGCCACAATCGTTTTTTGCCGGGCAAGGGGAACAACTGGCTTGCGGAACTGACCGGGGAGACGAACCGGGCGGCAAGCCCCACGCTGGCACGGGCTGGATACCTGCTGCGCAGCGTCCAGACGCTTTCCAAGCTGGGGAGCGCGGCCCTGGCTTCGGTCTCCGATGTGGGCACCAAGGCGGCCAGCATGCGCGTCAACGGCCTGACCTGGGGCGAGGCCATCCAGGAAAGCGTTTTGCAATATGTCCGGCGCTACAGTGCACGGCAAAAGGAGATCGCCGGGCAGACAGGCGCCTTCCTCGATTATCTTTCCGGGGAGCTCGCCGCCCGCTGGGATGCGGATGCCTCCCTGCCGGGCCTGCTGGCCGACCTGAACAATGCCATGTTCAAATACAGCGGCCTGAACTGGATCACGGAAAAAGGGCGCAGCGCCATGACGCTGTGGCTCTCCCGCCATATCGGCGCCGCAGCTGGCAAGGCTTTCGACCAGCTGGACGAGGCGCGGCGGGCCATGCTCCGTTACCACGGGGTGGACGCCCCCCGCTGGGAAGTGCTGCGCCACATGATCCAGCGCGACGAGGGCGGCACGGCCTACTTTGCCCCCGTGACGGCACGCGATCTGCCGGAAAGCCTGCTGGAACCGCTCCTGCCGGAGACTCTGCAGCAGGCGACCTTTGCCCGCCGGGTACAGGAATCCCGCACCATACGCCGCCGCATCAAAGCCGACAACCGCCGCCGCATGGGGGAAGACCCCGAAGCGGCGCGGACACCCCTTCCCGCGGCTCCGGACAAGGCCGCCTGGATGGAAGCGCGCCGGCAGGCCCAGGACAACCTGCGCGACCGTCTGGAAACGGATTCCCTTGCCATGCTGGCCGATGAAGTGGCCTTCGGGGTCATCGAAGCCGATGATGCCACCCGTGCCGTCACCAGGCAGGGGACACGACCGGGGACGCCCGCCGGGGAAATGTGGCGCCTTGTCATGCAGTTCAAGAGCTTCCCCATCGCCTATATGCAACGCATCCTCGGCGGGCGGCGCTGGATACGCGGCGAGCGTCAGCAGGGGCTGACCTACGGCTGGACGGCCCGATCCGTCGGGCAGGGGCTGGGACGGGACATCCCGGGCGTGGTCTGCTTCGCCATCATCTCCCTTGCCCTGGGCTATGCCTCGCAGACGCTCAACGATTTCGTGCGGGGCAAGACCCCGCGCGATCCCCGCAAAGGGGAGACCTGGGCAGCTGCCGCGGCCCGATCCGGCGGTCTGGGCATCTACGGGGATTTCCTGTTCGGCAAGCTCAACCGCTACGGCAACACGGCCGTGGAGACGCTAGCCGGCCCTGTAGCCACAAGCATGCTGAATGCCGCTTTTGCCATTCCGGGCCATGCACTGCGCGGAGACTGGGAGGCAGCGGGCAAGGACGCGGCGGCCATTGCTCTGAACAATGCGCCTTTCGTTAACTTCTGGATGACGCGTGGCGTGCTGGAGTGGGCCTTCCTCTACCATGTGCGGGAATCCCTTTCCCCGGGGGTGCTGCGCCGCATGGAGCGCCAGGCCCAAAAGGAATACGGACAACGCTATTTTGTTTCTCCCACGCAAGACAGGCTGCGGCCCTGGTAAACCAACACCTGCCGGGAATGAAGACCTTTCTGGTGGCGGCGATACGGAAGACGGGGACGCCAACGCAAGACCTGGATGCAAGGGCAAAAGGGGTACAGGGGGCATCGGCTCCATGGCATGAAAATAAAGTGTTGGTATTTTTGTTGGTATCCCAATTTTTACAAAAATATAACACTTAGAATTTATTGTATAAAATGTGTGATTTTTGTTGACGCACGACCATTGCATGTAAGCCCCTGATGCGAGAGCGTCAGGGGCTTTTTGCGTCTGTGGGGCCGCTGTGTCCTGCGGATAACGAAACGGGCCGTCCCGAAAGGGGCGGCCCGTTGGTGTTTCGGAGCCAGACGGCCGGTACGGAGGCCGGTAAAAAACAAGGGCCCGGGAGGACACGGAGAACATCCTTTCCGGACCCTTGGGAGCTGTCGTCTGCAGCCGACAGTCTCCGGGATATTGTCTGCCTGATCAGTGCTGGGGGGCACCTTCCCCGCTCAGGGGCCGGGAGGGGGCATGTTCCTCCGTCGGGGACGTGTCCTCCGTTTTCTTGCCCAGGGCCAGCAGGGCCACACCGCCGAAAAGCAGGCCCATACCGGCCAGCTCCTGTCCGCCGACAGGCTCATGCAGCAAAAAGATGCCCCAGCAGGCGGCGCCCAGCGGCTCCACCAGGGCCAGCGTGGCGGCCATGGCCGTGGGGGTGCGGCGCAGCCCGGCCAGGGTAAGGCTGAAGGCCAGGGCGGCGGTCACGACGCCCAGATACAGGGCCATCCCCATCCCCTGGGGGTGCAGCAGCCAGAGCGGCGGCGTGCAGAAATGGACGGGCAGCAGCAGGAGCCCGCTGCCCGCGCAGAGCAGGAGCATGATGTGCTCCGGCGCGTGGACCCGGCCCAGAGGCTTGCTGAAGACGAAGTAGGCGCCGTAGCAGGCCCCCGCCAGCAGGGGCAGGAGCAGGGCGGCCGTGCTGGTCTCCTGGCTGCCGCCCAGATTGAGCAGCACGAGCCCGGCCAGGGCCAGGCCCGTGGCCGGGTACCAGATGCGGGCAGGGCGTTCGCCCAGGACGATACGGGCCAGGATGGCGGCCATGACGGGAGAGAAGCCGATGGCCGTCACCGTGCCCACGGCGACGCCCGCCTGCTGGACGCCCCAGAAGAAAAAGACCTGGAAGCCCAACAGTCCCAGCGTGGCGGGAATGAGCCAGCGCAGCTGCCAGTGCCGCAGCCCCGCGGGCAGGGAATGCCGGCAGGCGCACCAGGCCCAGAGGGCCAGGGCTCCGATCTGCATGCGCAGGGCCCCGATGCCCAGAGGATGGCTGCCATCCGGGGCCAGGGCCTGTACGGTGCCGGTGGTGCTGAAGCACAGGGCGCCGAGGATGATGCACAAAGGGCCGCCAGCCAGCAGAGAAGAGCCGCAGGAGATCCGCCCGGGGCTCGCTGTGATGCTCATGGTACGTCAACTCCATCTGTAAGGACGTTCGCCAGTCCGCATGAGCAGGCCGGTGATGTGGGTCACAAGGCTGTGCCGTCGGGCACAAGCTTGCCTGTGGTCAGCAATTTCCATGCCGCATCAGGGGTATTTTGACGATCGCCAATTATATTGGCTGCGTAAGGTTGTTTTTCCTTTGTCTGCGGCCGGGAGCCCCTGGCTCAGGGCATTCATGGCCGGTGACTGATGCCGCTGTCGAGGGGCTGCCTGTAGGGATGGGCTGTATAAGACAGATAAATCAGGGTGCTGGAGGAGATGGCTGACTGAAGGGGGGGTAGGCGGGTACGGTTAGCCAAATAATCACAAGCAGGTCTTTTTTTACATAATGTAATATAAATTTTAATATAAAAATTAAAATTTTTTTATTTTACTTATTATTTTTTAAATTAAAATAATGGTTATTATTTCTTTTTTCGTGAGAAAACGGGATATTGCCCGACATAGGGAAGTTTTTCACATATGGCACGCTTATTGCTGTGCAGGGAGGGACTATAGTTTTCGCCCGGGAGTTTGCCAAAAGGTGCAACGACCAGGCTTCATGTGCATGTATGGCAGCCATAACAAGCAATCCGCAGCGGTATCAAATTCATAACGGAGAAAATGGTATGTCGGAACAGGTCAAGTTGGAAAAGTCCCTCTCGCCATTGCAGGTGTGCGCACTGGCTTTGGGCTCCATTGTCGGTTGGGGTTGCTTTGTGCTGCCCGGTGATATGTTCCTGCCCCAGGCCGGTCCTGTGGGTACCCTGCTTGGTTTCTTTGTGGGTGCCTGCCTGATCAGCTTCGTTGCTGTATGCCTCAGCTACATGGTCAAATACGCCCCTGTTGCTGGCGGTGCTTTTGCTTATGCGTATATCGGTTTTGGCCCCCGCGCCGCTTTTGTTTGCGGCTGGGCGCTGGTGATCGGCTATCTTGCCATTGTTGCTATCGACATCGCAGCCCTTTCGGTCATTTTCCGCTTCCTCTTCCCCGGTGTGTTTGAGTTCGGAGAGCTCTATTCCATCGCCGGATGGACCGTGTATTCCGGTGAAGTCATATTGATGACGGCCGGTACCCTCTTCTTCGGTTACATCAACTACCGCGGTATCGGCTTTGCCGGCGCCCTGCAGCTGATCCTGGCCTTCATGCTGACCTTCGGCATCCTGGCCCTGTTCGGCGGCGTGCTGACCCTGGATACCGCCAGCGTGGCCAACCTGAGCCCCGCCTTCTCCGACAAGCGCAGCATGCTGGCCTGCGTGCTGCTGGTCTTCGCCATCTCTCCCTTCCTGTTCGTGGGCTTCGATACCGTGCCCCAGGCTGCTGAAGAATTCGCCTTCGATCCTTCCCGTGCCCGTAACATCATGGTCGTCGCCATCTTCTGCGGCGTGCTCCTGTACGCCATGGTGATGCTCTCCGTGGGCATGGCCGTGCCGTATCCCGAACTGCTGGCCAAGCTCGACGCCCAGCGCGCCACCGGCGGCGCCGCCTGGGGCACCGGTGAAGTGGCCACCATGGCCTTCGGCAAGTTCGGCTCCATCGTGCTGGCCGTGGCCGTGTTCGGCGCCGTGTGCACCGGTACCAACGGTTTCTTCATCGCCACCAGCCGCCTGCTGCTCAGCATGTCCCGCAGCGGCATCCTGCCCGCCTGGTTCGGTGAGATCCATCCCAAGTACCGCACCCCCTACAAGGCCATCCTGTTCACCATCATCGTCGTGCTGCTGACTCCCTTCGCCGGCCGCTCCGCCGTGGCCTGGACCGTGGACATGAGCTCCGTGGGTACCGGTATCGGCTACCTGTTCACCTGCCTGGCCGCCCGCCGCGTGATCATGGGCAGCGAAGGCGTGGACAAGAAGGGCCTCAAGCTGTTCTGCTGCGCCGTGGGTACCATCACCGCCGTCATGTGCATCCTGCTCCTGCTGGTGCCCGGTTCCCCCGCCCGCATCGGTACCGCCCCCTTCATCTGCCTGGCCGTGTGGGTCGTGCTGGGCTTCATCTTCTACTTCTCCAACAAGAAGCACTGGATCTCCCTGCCTGAAGAAAAGGTCCGTGAGAACGTGCTGGGCCGCAAGGACATAGCGGTCTTCTTCAAGAAGTAACCTCCGGCGGCTCCCCGCAAGGGGAGCCGGACACTGGCTGTCCGTTCGCCGGACCGCCTTTCATGGAAGCCGCCCTGCCCCCCGGGGCGGCTTTTTTATCGGGCTCCCGGCGCCCCTTGCCAAAACGGCATGGTGCCCCTATGCAGGAGCAGCAATCCAGATCATGCGGGACGCCGCGGCCCCGGGAAGACCGGCGGCGGGGCAGCGTCCACAGGAGGGAAGGTTATGCCCGAAGCTACGGACCTTTTTGTTTTCTTCGCCTGGATCCTGGGCGGTTTCGTCTCCGGCGTGAGCGGCATCGGCGGGGCCATGGTGGCCTTTCCCCTGCTGGCGCTGGTCATCCCCGTCCATCAGCTCATCGCGCTGACGTGCATCATCAACGTGGTCATGGACGGCTGCTTGGCCAGTATGCATTTTCGCCATTGCCGGCTTTCTTCCCTCTGGCCCATGCTGGCGGGCTCCGTGCCCGGGTCCTTTGCCGGGCTCTATATCCTGCAGATCTGTTCCGGCGCCGTCCTGCAGGGGGCCGTGGGCCTGCTGCTGCTCTACTATGTGTACTGGCAGATGACCTACCGCGCCGCACAGGGACCTGTGTCCCACCCGCAGATGCTGGGTGCCGCGGCGGGCTTCGGGGCCGGGTTGCTGGGCACGGCCATCTCCTTCGACGGCCCGCCCATCGGCGCCTATGGCCTGTGCATGGGCTGGGAGCCGCGCGTCTTTCTGGGCACGCTGGGCGTCTTTTTCGTGATCCGCGGTTCCTTCACCGTGATCCTGCAGGCCACGGCCGGCTTCTACACCCCGGAAGTCCTGGGCTATGCCCTGTACGGGGCGCCCGGTGTCATCCTGGGCACGCTGCTGGCCTTCCCCGTGGCCAAGCGCATCCCGCAGGAGACCTTCCGCAAGGTGCTGCTGGTCATCATCGGCGTGGCCGGGGCGGTCTGCCTAGTGCGCGCCTTCCTGTAGACCCCTTTCCAGGGCATGTATGCGGAACGGCCGACGGACGTATGTCCGCCGGCCGTTCTCGTCGTCTGCCGGTATCCTGAGGCAGGATCAGTCTTCGTTCTCGATGTGCAGCACCTTCATGCGGTAGTGCAGGCCCGCCGGGGTCAGCTCCATGATCCGGGCCGCCTTGGCCACGTTGCCGCCGGTCACGCGCAGTACGTTGCGGATGCAGCTGGATTCGTATTCGTGCAGGCAGGTCTTGATGGAGACGCTGTCGCCGCGCCGGATGCCGCGGTAGTCGAAGTAGTCCGGCGTGGTGGCCGCGGAGACCGGCATCTGGGGCTCCGCGCGCATCATGTTCGGCAGGGGCGGGCGCAGGTCGTCATCGGCGGGCTGGAGGTTGCAGGCCTCGCGGAAGTGGCGCGGCAGGTTGTGGACGGTGATGACGTCGCTGCCGTCCAGCAGGGCCAGGCTGCCTTCGATGACGTGGGCCAGTTCGCGGATGTTGCCGGGCCAGGGGTAACGGCGGAAGATGCCCATGACCTCGTCGTCCAGGGTGACGCCGGCGGTCTTCATGGCCAGTTCCGAGCGGTTGATGATGTGTCGGACCAGCAGGGGAATGTCGTTCTGGCGCTTGCGCAGGGGCGGCACGGCGATGCCCACCACGGCCAGACGGTAGAAAAGGTCGCGGCGCAGCAGGCCCTGATCCACGGCCCGCAGGGGATGCTCGTTGAGGATGCTGATGATGCGCACGTTGATGGGGATCTCCGTATGGGAGCCCAGACGGCGCACGCGCTTTTCCTGGATGACGCGCAGCAGCTTGGCTTGCAGGCCCAGGGGCATGGAGTTGAGCTCGTCGAAGAGCAGGGTGCCGCAGTTGGCCTTTTCGAACAGGCCGGGCTTGTCCGGGGCGTCGGTATAGGCGCCCTTGACCGTGCCGAACAGGATACCTTCCAGCAGGTTTTCCGGGATGGCGGCGCAGTTGACCGGGATGAAGGGATGCCCGGCGCGGCTGCTGGCCGAGTGGATGGCCTGGGCGAACAGTTCCTTGCCGGTGCCGCTCTCGCCCCAGATCATGACCGGCGAGGAGCTGGTGGCCGCGGAGCGTGCTTCATGGATGCATTCCTGCAGGGCTTCGTCCCGGCCCACGATGCTGGAGAAGGTGTAGTAACTGTAAGGCGTGTCCGCGTTGCAGGGCTTGAGGGGGCGGCGCGACTCCGAAACATGGGCGGTGTTGCCCGTCCAGATGGTGAAGGCGATGACGCCGTCCTTGCGTCCGTGGTCGAACAGGGGGAAGAAGTCCGTCACCGTGCTGGCCAGGAAGTTGGTGGAGGTGGCGTACCAGTAGGCTTTTTTGAGCAGGGGCTTGCCGGTCTGGAGGCATTCCATGGTGGGGATGACCTCCAGCTCGTGGGGGACGTAGAGGCTGGTGATGTGCTGTCCCTCCACGGGGATGCGGGTGAAACCGTCGGCACGGCGCTGGATGGGGTTCATGTATTCGCAGATGCCGTCGGCATCGACCACGGCCACACCGATGCACATATTATCCCAGATGGCCCGGACTTGCGGCGTCAGTACCGAGGCCCGGTTGACGTTGTAGAACTGGCGGCTGTTGAACATGCTTTTCCCCCTGGATAAGGGACTTTTATAAAGAGAAAGTTTTTTTGATTTTCATTAAAATTTCTTTATTTTTTCTTTCCGGTCAAGATGTTTATTTATTTCAATAAAAACAAATAGTTAAATATGAAAAACGGCAATTTGTCCATTTTGGCACAGCCTATGCTTTAAACTGGGTATCGGCACGGAGCGCGCCCGGCGCGTCCCTGCCCCGACATGCAAACAACATCGCCTTTCAGGAGATCGTCATGACCGTACATCAGTTCGAAGACAACGCCGCCAAGGGCGCCCAGGGTTACGCCATCAACTGGGATACCGCCGAAGCCCGCGTGAAAGACCTCAAGGCCTATCTCATGAACGCCCCTCAGGTTATGGACCCCGAGCGGCTGCAGTTCCTGAACGAGGTGTATGAGGAGTTCCAGGGCGAACCCGTTTTCTACATCCGCGCCAAGCTGCTGGAACGCGTGCTGACCAAGAAAAAGATCTTCCTGGACGGCAACCCCATCGTGGGCACCCTGACCGGTACCCGCGCCGGCGTGTACGCCTATCCTGAATGGAACGTGGCCTGGATCAAGGAAGAAATGCAGATGGCCAAGATGGCCTCTCTGGGTGAAATGAAGATCCCCCAGGAGACCACCGAGCTGCTGGAAAAGACCTACAAGAAGTGGAAGGGCCGCACCTGCATCGACCTGAACAACAAGATGTTCAAGGACAAGTACGGCTTCAACCCCGCTCCGTACTCCAAGGCCGGCGTGTACTATGACAACGTCAGCGTGGCCAGCGGCTCCGGTATCGCCGACTACCCCCTGGCCCTGAACAAGGGTCTGCGCTGGGTCATCGACGACATCAAGAAGCGCCTGCTGGAATGCCCCACCACCCTGGCCAACAAGGAAAAGCATGACCTGTACCGCGCCATGATCGTGGCCACGGAAGCCGTCATCGCCCACTCCCACCGTTACGCCGATCTGGCCGAGAAGACCGCCGAGACCGAGACCGATCCCAAGGCCAAGGCCGAACTGCTGGAAATCGCCGAGATCTGCCGCCGCGTGCCCGAATTCCCGGCCCGCAACTTCCGTGAAGCCATCCAGTCCTTCTGGTTCATCCACCTGGCCATCGAAGTGGAACAGATGGCCTGCGCCTGCTCCCCGGGCCGCTACGGCCAGTACATGTACCCCTTCTACAAGAAGGACATCGAAGAGGGCAATCTGACTCGCGAACAGGTGCTGACCCTGCTGAAGTTCCAGTGGATCAAGCATCTTGAGCTGGCCGAATACCAGGGCGGCTCCTACGCCATGACCCTGTCCGGCCACACCGGCCAGAGCATCACCATCGGCGGCGTGGACGCCAACGGCAACGACGCCAGCACCGAGCTGGAAGAACTGCTGCTGGAAACCCAGATCCAGATGAAGAACATCCAGCCCACGCTGACCCTGCTCTACCATCCCAAGCTGAAGGAATCCTACATGCAGAAGGTGGTGGAATGCATCCGCGGCGGTTCCGGCCAGCCCCAGATCCTGAACAACAACGTGGTCATCCAGCGCAACCTGGCCCGCTTCTCCCAGTACGAAGGCGGCATCACCCTGGAAGACGCCCGCAACTGCGGCAACTACGGCTGCGTGTCCACCGGCATCTGCGGCAAGGGCAGCTTCATCACCCAGGAAGACCAGCCCTGCCTGGCCAAGATCGTGGAACTGATGCTCTACAACGGCAAGGATCCGCTGACCAAGAAGCAGCTGGGCATCGAGACCGGTGATCCGACCCAGTTCCAGAGCTTCGACGAAGTGTACGACGCCTACAAGAAGCAGCTGCGCCACATCTTCGGCATCTCCCGCAAGCACTCCGACCTGAGCCAGATGGCCCGCCTGCAGGTGGTGCCCAGCATCTTCCGCTCGGTCATGTACGACGGCTGCATCGAAAAGGGCATGTGCGAAGAAGCCGGCGGCACCCGTTATCCCCAGGTCAACCCCATCATGACCGCCGGTATCGACGCCGCCAACTCCCTGCTGGCCATCAAGCACCTGGTGTTCGACACCAAGAAGATCACCATGGCCCAGCTGATGGAAGCCATCAAGGCCAACTTCGAAGGCTACGAAGACATCCGCAAGATGTGCTTCGAAGCTCCCAAGCACGGCAACGACTACCCCGAAGTGGAAGGCTTCGTGCAGCAGTACTACCGTGACGTGGACGAGATCCACCACTCCGTGGGTCCGGACTGCTTCGGCCACCGTACGCCTCTGGACGCCTACTCGCTGTCCTACCACAACTACTTCGGCTCCCTCATGGGCGCCCTGCCCACGGGCCGCAAGGCCGGTGTGGCCCTGACCGACGGCAGCGTGTCCGCCATGCCCGGCACCGACCATGAAGGCATCACCGCCCTCATCAAGTCCGGCGCCGAAGCCATCGACACCGTGCGCTACGGCGCCAACCACTTCAACGTCAAGTTCGTGCCCTCCGCCCTGGAAGGTCCCAACGGTGCCCGCACGCTGATCTCGCTCATCAAGACCTACTGCGACTTCGGCGGCTCTCACATCCAGTTCAACTGCGTGAGCTCCGACACCCTGCGTGACGCCCAGAAGAACCCGCAGGACTACACCGACCTGGTGGTCCGCGTGGCCGGCTTCAGCGCCTACTTCACCCGTCTGGACAAGGGCGTGCAGAACGAGATCGTCAAGCGTACCGAGTACGCTTCCTAACCAACAGCCAATCCTTATATAACCTCCGGCCTGGGGACCGCGTCCGCAAGGGCGCGGTCCCTCCGGTTGTAAGAACGGGGGAGGACGCCATGAGCCAGGGAATGATCTACAATATCCAGAGGATGTCCGTTCAGGACGGTCCCGGCCTGCGGACCACGGTCTTTCTGAAAGGCTGTCCTCTGCGCTGCCTGTGGTGCAGCAATCCCGAATCGCAGCAGTTCACGCCGCAGATGCTGCTGTTCGACAATTTGTGTGTGAGCTGCGGCGCCTGTGCGCAGGTCTGTCCCAACGGCGCCGTGGTGCCGCTGGAAAGCGGCAAGATGGGCCGCGATACGGAAAAGTGCACCCACTGCGGCGCCTGTACCGAAGTCTGTCCCAACAAGGCGCGCGTCATGTCCGGCCGTATCATGACCGTGGAAGAAGTCATGGAAGTGGTCCGCAAGGACTGGCTCTTCTACGAGAACTCCGGCGGCGGCGTGACCTTTGGCGGCGGCGAGCCCACGGCGGGCGGGCAGTTCTTCCTCGATCTGGTGCAGACCGCCCATGACGAGGGACTGCACGTCACGGTGGATACCTGCGGCTTCTGCCCCGAGGACAGGTTTGACAAAACCATCGGCCTGGCCGATCTTTTCCTGTTCGACTGCAAGCACATGGACCCGGAACAGCACAAAAAGCTCACCGGTCAGGACAATGCCCTCATCCTGCGCAACCTGGAGGCCGCGCTCTCTTCCTCCACCGAAGTGCGCGTGCGCATGCCCCTGATGCCGGGCCTCAACGATTCCGACGAGAATCTGGCGGCCATGGCGGCCTTTTTGGGGCGCTTCGGCCGCAAGCAGGTGGAGATCATGCCCTGCCATGCCTTCGGCAAGAGCAAGTACGCCGCTCTGGGCAAGCCTTACCCCGATGTGCAGCAATATACCCCTGAAGGTCTCAAGGCCGCGGAAGAGCGCTTTGCCCGCCACGGTCTTGTCCCTGTCATCGTATAACCCTTGATGGAGAAAACAATGTTCACTGTTACTGTTGACGAGAGCATGCTGGAAAAGCTCCGCGGCATGCTGGAAGACGAAGATGAAGGTACTTGTGTGCGCCTGCGCGAATACAAGGTCGGCGGTGGCTGACATGCCAAGATCGTGCTCGGTCTGGGCATGGACGAATTTGATGAGGACGAAGACGAGCAGATCGACATCGACGGCGTTCCTTTCGCCGCGGAGAAGGATTTTCTGGAAAAGTACGGGACGGCCTTCACGCTGAGCTACGGCGAGAACAAGGAAGTGGTCCTGACCGCCAACCAGGCCTAATCTCCCGGGGATGTCCCGGGCGAGTACGGCAAAGCCTCCTGCCCTGGCCATGCCATCGCGAAGGGCTGCCGTAAGCGCCGGATTCCCCGTCCGACGACGCCGTCCTGACGCTGGCGACTGCCGCCATCAGGGCGAATACGCAGGGAGCCTGTCCATTTTGGACAGGCTCCCTTTTTTTATGCCTTTTTTCCTTCTTCCTGTTGCCAAAAGGCCGCTACCTCCCTAAGCATGGACTGCGCGGTGGCCTGTTCCGCATACGTGCGGGACGGGCAGGGGAGAGGCCGCGGCCCGGAAGGCGCCCGCAGGCAAGACAAGCATTGCGGGGAGCGATGCCGCATGGTGCGGAAGGCTGCCGCACGGCTCGTGCCGCTCCTTGTGGAGTAGGAAGCCGTATGCGGCGCAGGGCCCGGCGGCACAGTCCGTTTTTCTGCGGATGGACGGAAAAGGCCGTACGGCGCATGCCTGACGGGACGGTCATGGCCGTATGGGGCGGCAAGCAACGCACTGCGCGCGATCGTCCCGCACCGTGGCTGTCCGCTGACAGAGCGGAACGGCCGGAAAGGTAGTTCGATTTTTCATGCACTGATGGGGGCGGCCCGTGGCCGCAGGAGGGGCGTATGCCCGGGATGACAGAAATCTGTGTGTTCCTCGCCTGGATCGCAGGCGGTTTCGTTTCCGGCGTCAGCGGCATCGGCGGCGCCATGGTGGCCTTTCCCTTCCTGGCCATGCTCCTGCCGGTGCACGAGGCCATCGCCCTGACCTGCATCGTCAACATGGTCATGGACATCTGTCTGGCCAGCCTGCATTTCCGCTTCTGCCGCGTCAGCGCCCTGTGGCCCATGCTGCTGGCCTCGGTGCCCGGGTCCTTTGCCGGGCTCTACATCCTCCAGATCTGTTCCGGCCCCGTGCTGCAAGGCGCCGTAGGCCTGCTCCTGCTCTATTACGTCTACTGGCAGAAGACCTTCCGCGCCCGCGGTACCATCGCCCATCCCCGGGCGCTGGGCGCCGTGGCCGGTTTCGGCTCCGGTCTGCTGGGCACGGCCATCGCCTTCGACGGCCCGCCCGTGGGGGCTTACGGCCTGTGCATGGGCTGGGAACCGCGCGTGCTGCTGGGCACGCTGGGCGTCTTCTTCGTGCTGCGCGCCACCGTGACCCTGGTGCTGCAGGGCATGGCCGGTTTCTATACGCCCACGGTGCTCACCTGCGCCATGTACGGCGCGCCCGGCGTCATCCTGGGCACCTGCATCGCCTTCCCCGTGGTCAAGCACATCTCCCAGCAGGCCTTCCGCAAGGTGCTGCTCTGCGTCATCGCCGTGGCGGGCCTGGTCTGCCTGGTGCGGGCGCTGGGGTAGGGCGCCTGCGCGGATACGGCAGGTTCCCTTCCTTTGGGGCCGCCGGATGGCGGCTGCTGCCCGGCATCACGGGCTGGTTGCCTGCGCGGCGATGCGGCAAGGGGCCGGGGCTTGCGCAGCCCCAGGCCCCCTGCACCCCCTGCCCCGCGTGGGGTCCCCGGTACTGTGGCGGCGCGCCGGGACGGACGGCACCGCGCCTTCGGCGCACGCCGTCAAACGGCGCGCTCAATAGGCGACGGGGGGCACGGTGGATATGACGGGTTTTGCTGTGACCGGAAAAGTTCTTTCCTGATGCGGCAGGATGCCGGAGACATGCCTGAAAATGAAAAGGCCGGTGCTTATGCACCGGCCTTTTGTGTTTGTGAGAAGTCCTTCCGGGAAATGCCGCTTGTGCGGCAATGGGAAGGTGCGGCGGAGGCTGGCAGCAAGGAGGGCTATCGCCTCAGCTGCACACTACTGGAGGAAGTCTTCCAGCGTCTTGCCTTGCAGGTTGTGCCGTCTGATATATTCCTCATAATCTCCACCAAAGGCCTGTGGAGAGAAGAAGAGGACATGTTCCGGGCGTACAGGAATATAACGATCCTCCAAAAGAGCATAGTGTGAGAAAAGATGTAATTCGTTAGCAAGCTTTATTTTTTTGTTATCTAAAATTGAAGTATAAAAAAGAATAGCGTATTCGATATTTTCTAAATAGATATTTAGAATAGATATATATTTTGAATAGTCGTATTTTTTATTTTTAAATGCATCATGTGTATAGATAAAATCTATTATTGCGTAGTAAGTACGCACCAGTTTTTTTAGTGATATTGGGAGATTTATAAATAGCGTTGCTATGAATGTTTGAATATCTTCATTTATATCATATTCTTTTTCTATTATAGTGTAAGGTGTCAATAGTCCTTGTGATGGTTTCAAAGACATCATTAAATGACTGTTTCTGGATTCTTCTAAAATAGTTTTAAAATTATCCAAAAGATGAAAAAATCCGTTTTCAAAGCGCTGAAGCTGGGCGGTGCGATTCTGGATCTCCAGTTCACGTTTCTGGCCTTCCAGTTCGATGCGCTGGGCGCGCAGTTCCTTGCGTTGTTCCTGCAATTCCGCGCGTTGCAAGAGCACGGTCACGATGACGCCCACGAACGCCAGTGCGGTAAAGTAACTGCCGAAAGCCGTGTAGGCTGTCTCACTACTCCCGGCAAAAATGATGCAGAGAATGAAAATGCCGGTGATTATACCCGTCAGCCACCAGAAAAGCCGCATGGGATGTTTTTCAAAACGCCGCCACTGCCGTTTGGTGATGATGCGAGACCTGCGGCACCAGCGGGATGTGCATGCATTATTCATGGCATATCCTTGTCGGGAATGAAATTTGCGGAGAGCTCCGCCTATTGCTAACAGCAAACGCCGGAATCCGAAAGGCCCGTATCCCTTCGCCTCACCCCGCATTGCGGCCCGCCGTCAAAGCGGCTATCCTGCGAAAAGATGCGAAGAGCATCCTTTCCGCACTCCAGCAGTGAGGCCGCGTCATGAATCCCGTCACCGACATCCTTGCCCGCGCCGTGGTCCCCGAGCATTCCGCGCCCTTCATGCAGGCCGTTTCCGGGGGCCGGGTGCTGATGGTGGATAACTTCGTCTTTTACGCCGCCGAAGACTGGCTCATGGCCATCGCCTACCCCTTGCGGGACGGCGGCGAGTACAGCCACCAGCGTTTCGAGGCCGCCTTGTCCGGGGCCCTGCGCGAGACCGGGGCCACGGCCTGCTTTGCCGTGGGGCCCGATCTGCCGCCGCGTCTGGCGGACAACGTGCTGGAGCGGGACGAATTCTACACCCTTCCGGCCGATGCGCCCGTGCCGCCGCGCCTGCGCTCGCCCGTGCGCAAGGCCCGGGAGCGTCTGCGCATCGACGAGACGCGGGAGTTCGGTCCGCAGCACCGCCGCCTGTGGGCCGAGTTCATGGGCCGGGCCGTGCTGCGGGCCAACGTGCGCGAGCTCTTTGCCCGCACGCCGCAGATGCTGGCCGCCGAAGGCGCCGACGTGCGCCTGCTCAACGCCTGGGACGGCGACCGCCTGGTGGCCTGTCTGGTGCTGGATTACAGCACGCCCGCCTTCATCAGCTATATTGTGGGCGCCCGTTCGCGCAGCCATCCCGTACCCCACGCCGGAGACGCGCTCTTTGCCGTCATGCTGGAAAAGGCCCGCGCGGCGGGCTGTGATTTCGTCCAGCTGGGCCTGGGCGTCAACGAGGGCATCACCCGCTTCAAGCGCAAGTGGGGCGGAGCGCCGCAGCTTTCCTACGTCATGGCCCAGTGGCAGGAGCGGCCGCGTGCCGACGTGCATAAAGTGGTGCTGGACGAGCTCATGCAGGCCCTGGTGGAGCGCAGCGACGAGGGCCTTTCCAAGCGCCAGATACTGGACAGGCTGCCCGACCAGCGCCCCTTTGCCATGCTCTGGGAGCTGGAGAAGCAGGGCCGCCGCTCCTGGATCTGCGGCACGGCGCATTTCTTCTGCTATTCCTTTGCCGACTCGTTCCGCCGCCTGTTCCGCAAGGTGGATACCGTCATCTTTGAAGGCCCGCTGGATGCCGAGAGTCTGGCGCAGGTGGAGGCCTGCGGCAAATCTCCCGATCCCGGGGCCGTGCCGCTGGACAGTCTGATGACAGAGGCCGAGATCCGGCGGCTGGAGCGCGTGGTCTGCGGCGTGCGCGGGCCGGTGGCGCGCTTCCTGAACATGGAGTGGGAGGACGCGCCGGACGTGCGGGAGCGCCTGCATACCACCCGGCACTGGTACGCCTTCTTCTCCCTCTGGACGGCCTTTCTGGAGCGGCAGGGCTGGCGCGATTCCGTGGATCTGGAGGCTTGGCATCTGGCCCGCGACATGGGCAAGACCGTGCTGGGCATGGAGACCATGGAAGAGCAGCTCCATTCCCTGGAAGTGGTGCCCGTGCCGCGCGTGCTGGATTTCTTCCGCCACTGCGGCCAGTGGCGCTCCTACATGAAACGCAATATCTACCACTACTTGCGTGGCGAGCTGGAACCCATGATGGGTACTAGCACGGAATTCCCCACGCGCACGCAGCAGGTCATCGACTTCCGTGACCAGCGCTTCCGCGAGCGCATGCGGCCCTTCATCGAAAAGGGCGGGGCCGCGGTCTTTGTGGGCGCGGCCCACATGCTGCGCCTGCGCCGCATGCTCACCGAGGACGGCTTTACCGTGCGGCAGGTACGGCCTACCTGGATCCACAGGATGCGCGCCCGCCTGCGTGGCGAGGACGATCTTTACCGCATCCCCGCTGACGGGGATCGCTGACAGCCGGGGGCGTCCCGCTGGTCCGTGTCCCGCTGGGGCAGGTCGTGGCCCGGGCGCTCCGCCACAAGGAGACCATCATGTTTTCACAGGGATTGCAGCATTTCACGGCCGAGGCCGTGGTCCCGGAACAGCTGCTGCACTATGTGACGGCCGTGGCCGGTTCCCGGCCGCTGGCCTGCGCCGGTTTTCCCGCCTATCTGCTGGAAGGGCATCTGGTGCTGGTGGCCTACGACGCGGCCATGCTGGAGACCTTTTCCGGAGGGCCGGATCTGGAAGCGGCCGTGGCCGGAGTGAAGGAGGCCACGGATGCCGCCGCCCGTCTGGAGGCCGTGAGCGTACGCCAGAGCGCCGAGGCCGCTACGGCGGAGGGCGTGCAGCTGCGTGTGGATGCCGCTGTGGATGCGGCCCTTGCCCTGCCGGAAGTGCGCCGGATCACCGTCCTGGCTCCGGTGCGCCCCACGCGTGCTCCGCAGGATGCCGGTACGGGTACGCCGGATGCTTACTGGGATCTTGATCTGCCCTTGCTGCGCGAGGACGGCTCCCTGCCGTGGCAGAAGCTGCGCAACATGGAGCGCCGCGCCCTGCGCGACGTGGAGGTGGTGCGCGAGGCCTGGCAGCCGGATCACGCCGCGCTGGTGCAGGACTTTTTGCGCCGCAAGCCCTTCGAGCCCGGCACGGTGCACATTTTCAGCCATCTGGAAAACTATGTGGGCTCCCATCCCGACGTGCAGCTCTGGGCCGCCCGTCATCGGGAGGACAACAGCCTCCAGGCCTTCGCCGTGGGCGATTACGCCTCCCTGACCACGGCCTTCTACATGTTCGCCTTCCGGCGGCAGGGGGCCGTGCCCGGCTGTGCCGACGCCCTGCTGGCCGGGCTGGTCAGCGAGGCCGAGGCTCGCGGCCATATGCGTTTCTGCCTGGGGCTGGGCATCGACCCCGGCATCCGCTTCTTCAAGCGCAAGTGGCATGCCCGTCCGGCGCTGCCTTGTCTGGAGACCGGCTGGAGCACCCGAGCCACCACCTCGGGCGGCGGCTGGTTCGCCCGTCTGCGCCGCCTGCTGGGCGGAGAGGAGGCCGCATGAGCACGCTCGACCCTCTGAGCCCCAAGGCCCTGCCCGGGCCGGGACTGCGCCAGTGGCTGCGCGAGGCCTTCACCGGGCGGCCCACGCCCCTGCTCTGCATGCAGGTGGAGGTCTCGTCCGTTTGCGCCTGCCGCTGCACCTACTGTCCGCACACCACCAAAAAAGACGTTTGGCAGTCGCGTCTCATGAGCGCCGAGACCTTCGCCGCCCTCTGGCCGCTCATGCGCCAGTGCGGCCGCGTCCATCTGCAGGGCTGGGGCGAACCATTCCTGCATCCCCGCTTCATGGATTTCGTCAGCGTGGCCCGGCGGGCGGGTTGTGCCGTGTCCACCACCACCTGCGGCCAGCACATGGACGAGTCCCTGGCCGCCGCCATCGTGGACAGCGGCATGGACGTTGTGGCCTTTTCCCTGGCCGGTACCGACGAGGCCAGCAACGCCAGCCGCCAGGGCATCCCCTTCAGCCGGGTCTGCGAGGCCATCCGCTGCCTGCAGGACGTGCGCCGCAAAAAGCAGGGCGTCCATCTGGAAGTGCATCTGGCCTACCTGCTCCTGCCTTCGCAGCTGGAAGCCGTAAAGCGCCTGCCCGAGCTCATGGAAGAGCTGGACGTGCACTGTGCGGTGGTCAGCACCATGGATTATATCGCTTCGCCGGAGCTGGCCGTGGAGGCCTACAGCCCCGAAGAGGCGGACAAGGTGGCCGCAGCGGCCGCCGTGCTGGCGCCTGTGGCGGCCCAAGTGCACCAGAGCGGCCGGGAGCTGTGGTACGCCCTGCCTGATCCCGAGGCCGTGGGGCGCGTGCGCAACGGCTGCCGGGAAAATGTGGACCGCACCATCTATGTGGACACGCAGGGCAATCTTTCGCCCTGTGTGTACGTCAACCTGCCCACCAGCGAGGAAGACCCCAAGCGGCGCATCTTCGCCCGCGCCGAATACGGCCGCCCCGCTGAGGAGCTGGCCGAGCTGTGGCGTACCAAGGGCTTCAGGGATTTCCGTGCCGCTCTGGCCGGGCCCTGGCCCGACCTGCCCTGCGCGGGCTGCTCCAAGCGCTTCGAGAAGATCTGGTAGGGCTGGTGGAAGTTTTGGGATGAGGGGGGAAGGGAAACCTTTTTGGAAAAAGGCTCCCCCCTCAAACTCCCCCCATCCTTTCCAAAAACTTTTATCAGGGAGGATGGCAGGGCGGGGAAACTTGAAGGACTGCCGTTGCTGATGGTCCCCGCCGTTATTCGCCGGGGAGAGGTTTGCGTCACGGAAGACTGATGAGATGCCGGGAACAGGAGGATTTCCTGTTCCCGGTATTTTTTTGTTGCGGGCTTCAGACTGTTGCGCGCCACGGCGTGACACGGAAAATCTTCAACTTTGTGATGGCGTTGATTCCTGGCGGTAGCTGGGGCCGTATCCACAAGTTTTTGGTGGAAAACGGATTCCCCTGATGCCGGATGGACGATGGCTTGTGCATCACGCGACCTGTGCCCCATTCATTTGGAACAGCGATACGTCAGCGGCCGTCCAGTCAGGGCCGGGGACCGGCCATACCGGTCAGAGCAAAAGTTTTTTCGGGGTGGGGGAGAGCACGAGAGGGGGATGGGCAGTTTTTACCAAAAAACGCCCCTCCCCCTCTCGCCATTGCTGTTGCCTGGAGGGCGAAAAAAAGGGCCAAGTCAGTAAATTTTGCTCCTTTGCCTTGCTCCATTTAAGTGATTGCGCTCGCAACCATTTGTAACAGCATGAAATAGTGGAAAATAAAGTTGACAGGGACGTCTGATTTTATCTAAACAAAAAACGAAATTCATTTTCTATAATACCATGGTGATAGGGAGCAGTGGGGCGGCTCAAAAAAGGAGGAAACATGAAAGAGACCCAAGGTGCACTGAGCATGCTGCTGCGCCGCTACCGTCTGATCCTGGGCAAGTGCCGGTTGCGAAACGCGCTGGCAGGGCTGCTCCTGGGGGCTGTCCTGCTGGCTCCCACCGTTTCGCCGGCCGACAGCGGCGGCAAGGTCGGCCGCCCAGGATATCCTGAGGGCAGTCATTACACGGGCACCACGGATGGCGGTTCCGGTTCGTACACGGCGGACAAGGGGCACGTCATCATCTCCAACCAGGCAGGGGATCTGGACGCCAGTTCGTTTTACGGTGGCCATGCCGACGGCAAGGGCGATGTGACGGACAACAAGGTCGAGATGCGGGGCGAAAGATCCCGGGCCGCCAATATCTACGGCGGCCTTACGGAAAACGGGCAGGCATCCGGCAACAGGGTGAGCGTGGAAAATGGCCGTATCGGCGGTGTCTGGGCCGGTGGCCGCATCTACGCAGGTTTCAGTGAGGCCGGTGACGCGCGCGACAATACGCTGGAGATCCGCAACGGCTACATCGAGGGCTCCCACACCGAGGTGTCTGCCGGGTATGCGGTAAAAGGCGACAGCACGGGCAACGGGCTCACCATCAGCGGCGGCAGCATCAGCCGCACGAGCGCTGACCATTTCGTCAGTGCCGGTTTCAGCCATGAAGGCAACGCGCGGGGCAATATCCTGACCGTCACCGGCGGCGAGCTGGGAACGGAAGCCTACGGCGGCCACGTCCGGACCGGGACCGGCGAGGCCTCGGACAACCGGGTGGAATTCTCCGGCAGTACCAGTGCCGTGACCAGATTGACCGCAGGCTGGAGCGGCGGAGCCGACGCCCGCGGGAACAGTCTCGTCATGAGCAGCGGTACCGTCAGGGAGTCCCTGACCGGCGGGGATTCCCTGAGCGGCCTCGCTTCCGGCAACAAGATAGAGATACACGGCGGCGAAGTGGGCAAACACGTCTATGCCGGTCATACCGATCGCGGCGGCGCTTCTGCCAACGAGCTGCTCATCGACGGCGGTACCATAGCCGGCAGTGCCTATGGCAGCTTTATCGCAGACAACAGCTCCCAGACAGCGGAGGGCAGCGAGATCAGCTTCGGCGGGACAGCCACTGCAGAGTTCCTGGTCGGTGGCTACAGTGCCAGGGGCGATGCCGTCGGCAATGAGGTGACGGTCAGCGGCGGTACGGTCCGCATGAACGTCATGGGCGGCGAGAGCCGCAGCGCGGCGGCCCGCAATAATACTGTCCGGGTCACGGGCGGCACCATCGGTACCGAGAATGACGAGGGCTTTGTCCACGGCGGTTACAGCAACACGGGCAGTGCCGACAACAATACCGTCATCATCGAGGGCGGGAACCTGCGCAGCGTCATGGGCGGTTACGTGGAAAGCGGCGCCGGTTCGGTCAACGGCAATACCGTACTGTTCAGCGGCGGCAGCATCAGCGGTGCCGATGAAGGCCTGTACGGCGGTTACACGGACGAGGGCGATGCCAACGGCAACACGGTCCTCATCAGCGGCGGTACGCCCGGCAACGAGGTCTGCGGCGGTTTCGTCTGGACGGGCACGGGCAGTGCCACCGGCAATACCGTCATCCTCGAAGGAGCCCCCGATCTGGGCGGCACACGCCTGTACGGCGGCGCCACGGGGAACGGCCACGGGGACATGCGCACCGGCAATACTCTGGAAATCCGGACTTCGGGCCTGAAGGCCGTCAATGTGGGCAACTTTGCCAATTACCGCTTCATCCTGCCGGAAAAGACCACTGCCGGTACGACCGTCCTGACCCTCACGGATGCCAAGGGCACGGACATCAGCAACAGTTCCGTGGGTGTTGCCGTTGCCGGGGGCACGCCTCTGCTCCATAAAGGGGACAGCGTCACCCTGCTGGCCAATGAGCATGGCCTGAAGGCCGAAGGCATGACCCAGCAGCGCCTTAGCGGACAACAGGGGGTCTTCGTGGTCTATGACTTCGATCTGAAGACCACGGATACCTCGCTGATGGCCACAGTGACCGATAGCGTGCAGCCTCGAGGCCGGGAGGGCGGGCCGTCCGGCGATACGGGGGCCCGTCTGGCGTCGCAGGCCAAGGCACCGCTGGAAGGCGTACTGGCCAACGTGGCCCTGGGCAATATCGGCGCCGACCTCGTGGCCGGGCAGGGCATAGACCAGGCCCGCTCTGCCGCCGTCGCCGGGGGAGAAGGTCCGGCCTGGGGCATCGCCCCCTTTGCCGCCGTCACCGGCACGCGTTCGCGCTATCAGACCGGCTCGCATGTGGATCTGAGTGGTGTTGCCTTCATGACCGGCTTTGCCAAGCGGGTAGAGACGTCCATGATGGACATCCTGGCGGGCGTCTTCTTCGAAGCGGGCTTTGCCCGTGTGGACACGCACAACAGCTTCTCTGACGGCCCCTCCGTGGACGGCGATGGCCGGAGCAGCTACTACGGCGGCGGCCTGCTGGCCCGTCTGGACCTGAAGGAAGACCTGCTCAAGGGCCTGTATCTGGAAGGTTCCTTCCGTTACGGCCGCCTCAACAGCCAGTGGCAGAGCGATGACCTGCATGATGCCGTCAGTGGTCGTAAGGCCGAGTATGACCTTTCTACGCCGTATTACGGCCTGCACGCCGGACTGGGTTATGTGTGGGATCTGACCGAAAGTCTGAGCCTGGATGTCTACGGCAAATACTTCTGGACCCATACCGAAGGCCAGTCCACCCATATCGTGGACGATCCCTGGTCGTTCGACGGTGTGGATTCGCAGCGCCTGCGTCTGGGAGCGCGGCTGGGCTATGACTTCTGCCGGCAGGTGACCGGCTATGCCGGGGCGGCCTGGGAACACGAGTTCAACGGCAAGGCCCGCGCCACCACCTACGGCCTTGAGGCTCCCGCGCCCAGCCTGAAGGGCGACAGCGGTCTGCTGGAAGCCGGTCTGACCCTCACGCCCGTGGAAGGTTCCGGCCTGAGCCTGGACTTCGGCGTCCAGGGGCACACCGGCGTGCGGCAGGGCGTCAGCGGCACGGCTCTGGTACGTTATGAGTTCTAGGCCCGCGGACAAGATGTGAATGAGGGGGGAGGGGAACCTTTTTGGAAAAAGGCTCCCCCCTCAACCTCCCTCCATCCTTTCCAAAAACTTTTATCAGGGAGGATGGCAGGGCGGGGAAACTTGAAGGACTGCCGTTGCTGATGGTCCCCGCCGTTATTCGCCGGGGAGAGGTTTGCGTCACGGAAGACTGATGAGATGCCGGGAACAGGAGGATTTACTGTTCCCGGTCTTTTTGTTGCGAGTTTCAGGCTGTTGCGCGCCACGGCGTGACACGGAAAATCTTCAACTTTGTGATGGCGTTGATTCCTGGCGGTAGCGGGGCCGTGTCCGTGAGTCTTTGATGGAAAACGGATTCCCCTGATGCCGGATGGACGATGGCTGGCACACCATATGCCTTGTGCTTCATTTGCCTGGAGCAGCGATATGTCAGCGGCCGTCCAGACAGCGACGGGGACGTCCATACCGGTCAGAGCAAAAGTTTTTTCGGGGTGGGGGAGAGCACGAGAGGGGGAGGGGCAGTTTTTACCAAAAAACGCCCCTCCCCCTCTCGTCATCATTTCACTGGGTACTGCCGCCTACTTCAGGCCCAGATCGCGGAGCAGGTTGCTGACGGCCATGTGCCCCATGGTGGCCACGGCGCCGCTGGTGGAGGACGAGCAGTGGGAGCCCATGACCAGGTTGTCCAGGGCGTACCAGCGGGCATCCTGCGGCGGTTCCTGCTCGAACACGTCCAGACCGGCGCCGTAGATGCGTTTTTGCTCCAGGGCCTCCAGCAGGGCGGGGCCGTCCACCAGCTCGCCGCGGGCGGTGTTGATGAGGATGGCGGTGGGCTTCATGAGGGCCAGGCGCGGAGCGTCCACCAGATGGCGGGTGCTGTCGTCGAGGCTGGTGTGCAGGCTGATGAAGTCGGCTTCGCGGAAGATGCGTTCCAAATCGGCGCGCTCCACATGGTTCTCGCCGGCCCAGGCGTCATCCCAGACGATGTCGTGGCCCAGCACCTTCATGCCGAAGCCCGCGCCGCAGCGGCGGGCCACCCGTTTGCCGATGGCGCCCAGGCCGATGATGCCCACGGTCTTGCCGTACAGGTCAATGCCGGTGATCTTGCTCCAGTCCCGTTCACGGCAGCGGCGGTCGATGAGGGCCACCTTGCGGGCCACGCCCAGCATGAGGGCCAGGGCATAGTCGGCCACGGCCTCGCTGTTGGCGCCCACGGTGCGGGAGACCTTGATGCCGCGGGCCTCGCAGGCGGCCAGGTCGATATTGTCCAGGCCCACGCCGTACTTGGCGATGGCCCGCAGGCGGGGCGCGGCGGCCAGCACCGTGGCATCGACGGGGTCCACGCCCACGATCAGGCCGTCACAGTCGGCCAGTTTTTCGCGCATCCGGGCGGCGGAGAGGATGCCGCCGGTATCGTTGCGCACGACGTCCAGCCCCGCATGGCGGAGGATGTCGAAGAGTTCTGGATTGTTCTTACCGAAGGAACGCGGGGTGGCGAGGACTTTCATGACGGGGCTCCTTGTAAGGAAAGGTGTGCGGCGGGGCAGGCGTTCCTTGCCCGCAGGATGCCCGGCGGGAAAGGGGCCGGGCAGGCCCGGGGAAGAGCTGTTCATGCCCTTGCGGATACGCTGTGCGGGCCGGGCCGTTTTTGCGCGGGCGGCAGGGGCCTGCGTCCTGAACCTAGCCCAGCGGGCGGATTTGTCAACGCCGGACGCGGTCGCGGGCAGGTACCCGTTTTCCTTTGCCTTGCGGGCGTCTGCCGTGTACAATGCGCGAAAAAATGCAACGCAGGTGACTATGAGCATTCTTCAGGACAATACTTCTTCCGCCGCCATGGAGCGGCTGGATTCCGTGGTCGACCGTCTTTGCCATCCCGAATCCCTGGACAAGGTCTGGCATTGTTCGGCCCGCGGCATGGCCATGCCTTCCCTGGACAGGCTGAACGAGATCATGGATCGCCTGCGGGCCGCCCTGTTCCCCGGCTATTTCGGGGCCGCGCGCGTCTGGCGGGAATCCATGCGCCATCATCTGGCCGCCAATCTGGACAGCGTCTACCGTCTGCTGGCCGAACAGATCCAGCGCGGCATATCCTTCTCCTGCAAGGGCGAGGGCGAAGGCTGCCAGAACTGTGAGCGCAACAGCCGCGAGCTGGCGCTGGCCTTCATGGACAAGCTGCCGGACATCCGCCACAAGCTGGCCGGGGATGCCCAGGCGGGCTACGAAGGCGACCCCGCGGCCACCAGCCCCGGCGAGACCATCTTCTGCTACCCTTCCATGTACACCATGGTGCATCACCGCATCGCCCATGAGCTGTACAGCCTCAAGGTGCCGCTGATCCCGCGCATCATCTCCGAGATGGCCCACTCCCGTACGGGTATCGACATCCATCCCGGGGCCACCATCGGCAACGACTTTTTCATCGACCACGGCACGGGCGTGGTCATCGGCGAGACCTGCATCATCGGCAACAGCTGCCGTCTTTACCAGGGCGTGACCCTGGGGGCGCTCTCCTTCCCCAAGAATGCCGACGGTACCCTGACCAAGGGCATCCCGCGCCATCCCATCCTGGAAGACAAGGTAACGGTCTACGCGGGCGCCACCATCC
Source organism: Desulfovibrio sp. SGI.133 (assembly GCF_050313955.1). Taxonomy (NCBI): domain Bacteria; kingdom Pseudomonadati; phylum Thermodesulfobacteriota; class Desulfovibrionia; order Desulfovibrionales; family Desulfovibrionaceae; genus Desulfovibrio; species Desulfovibrio sp. SGI.133. Next base: position 381,652 of record NZ_JBNPMK010000003.1, read on the forward strand.
TGGGCCGTGTCACCGTGGGTCGGGGCGCTGTCATCGGCGGTAACGTCTGGATCACCGACGACGTGCCCGCCGGGGCCAAGGTCACGCAGGAGCGCCCGTCATGAGGCCCGTGCGCAGGGGGCGCCTTTTCCTGCCGCTGCTCCTGCTGGCGGCGGTGATGCTGGCGGCCTGCCTGAGCGGCTGCGGCACGGAGGTCAAGGCCAAAGGACAGATGATCGGCGGCGTCTCCATGGGACGCGGCCTGTAACAGCGAGGTCGGGATCATGCGTACTCTGGTACAGGGTGGTCTTGTGGTGCGCCATGACGGCGTGCGCAGGGCTGATGTCTTGTTCGAGGACGAGCGTATCGTGGAAGTGGGCGAAAGCCTTTCCGCTTCCGGCGCCTGCGTGGTGGATGCCACGGACTGCTATGTGCTGCCCGGTGGGGTGGACGCTCAGGTGCGTCCCGCCGGTGCGGGGCTGGGCGGACTGGCCCGGGCCGCGCTCCTGGGGGGTACCACCAGCCTGGGCGTGCTGCCGCCGTGCGACGGCTCCACGCCGGTCACGGACGGCCTGCCCCTGGATGTGGTCGTGCACGCCGATGCCGCCGGAGAACTGCCGGATGCGGCGGCCTGTGCGGCTTTCCCCGCGTCGCTGCTGACGGCTGCCGACGCCTGCACGCGCCTGCGCGGTCTCAAGAGCCAGGGCATGCTGCCGCTGGCGGCCTGCGGGCTGGAGCCCGTGGTCAGGGGCATGCGTGCCCGTCTGGAAGCCGAGGGGCAGCGGGACGTGCAGATCTGGCCGCAGGTCTTCCCGGCCTATGCCGAAGAAACGGCCGTGCGTCTGGCACTGACCCTGGCCCATGCGGCGGAAAGCCCGCTGTGTCTGGGCCCCGTCTCGTCGGCACGCGCCCTGACGGCGCTTTCCGGCGGGCATGACTGCGGCCGTATCCATGCCTGCACGGCACCGCGCTATCTGCTGCTGGATGCCGCCAGCTATGGCGAGGGGGCGGCCGAGGGCCTGAAGTATGTCTGCATGCCGCCCCTGCGGGCCCCGCGCGACGGGCGCCTGCTGTGGGAAGCCCTTGCCCGCGGCCTGCTGGATCATGTGGTCTCCGCCCATGACGAGGTCAGCTACGCCCGCAAGTGGGCCACCGGCCGGGAATCGGTCTTTGCCTGCCCGCAGGGCATGCCCGGCGTGGAGACGCGCCTGCCCCTGCTGTTCTCGGAAGGCGTGCGCAAAAGCCGCCTGACCCTGCCGCGCTTCGTGGATGTGGCCTGCACCACGCCTGCCGCCCTCCTGGGCCTGGGCGAGCACAAGGGCCGTCTGGAAGCCGGTTTCGACGCCGACGTGGTGGTGCTGGACCCTGTCTGCTGCCGGGAACTGAGCGTCCGCGGCCTGCATCAGGGCGACTATACGCCCTATGAAGGCCTTGAGGTGCAGGGCTGGCCGCGCCATGTCTGGGCGCGGGGCCGCCATGTGGTCACCGAAGGTGTCTGGAGCGGCCCGGAGCAGGGCAGCACCGGCCCGGCCGCCTGAGGAACGTTTTTGCCGGCGCGGCATCCCTGACGGGGGTGCCGCGCCTTTTTTGCTTTGGCGGCGCACTTGGCAGAGCGGGCCTTGCCGGGTATAAGAACGCTTCGCACCACTGTTGCGGAGCGCAGCCGGATGCCGCGCTGCCGCAGGCCAGGGAAGTATGGCCCCGGCCGGTCGGGCGTATGCCCGGGGACCGGCCCCTGGGGGCCTGTCTTTTTTGCCGGTGCGCCGGGGCCCGCACTCCCACGGCGGCGCCGCTCCGGCTCGAAAGGAGGATGTATGCTGGAAAAGATTTTTGCCCTCAAGGCCAACGGGACATCGGTCCGGCAGGAATTGCGTGCCGGTCTGACGAGCTTCATGGCCATGTGCTACCTGATCTTCGTGGTGCCTTCCATGCTGGCCGATGCGGGTATGCCGCGCGAAAGCGCCGTGGCCGCCGTCATTTGGGTGACCATCGCCATCACCCTGCTCATGGGCCTGTGGGCGCGCTTCCCCGTGGGCGTGGCGCCCGGTCTGGGGATCACGGCCTTTTTTGCCTATTACGTCTGCGGTCCGGCCGGCTACAGCTGGCAGACGGGCCTGGGCGCCGTCTTCATCTCCGGCGTGTTCTTCATGCTGCTGACCGTGACCCGCGTGCGGCAAATGATCATCGACGCCGTGCCCATGGATCTGAAATACGCCATCGTGGTCGGCATCGGGGCCTTCATCGCCTTCATCGGCCTCAAGAACTGCGGCATCGTGGTGGCGGACCCCTCCACCTTCGTCACCCTGGGGCCCCTGACCAAGCCCGAAGCCCTGCTGGCCCTGGGCGGCCTGGCCCTGATGGCCATGCTCATGTGCCTGCGGGTGCCCGGCTCCATGATCATCGGCATCCTGACCGTCACCGTGGCCGGTGTGCTCTGCGGCGTGACCGCCATGCCGGAGCAGGCCTTTTCCGGCTTCAGCCTGCCCCTGCCCTCCGAGACCTTCATGCAGATGGACCTCAAGGGCGCTCTGCATCACGGCCTGATCTCCATCATCTTCACCCTGACCATGGTGGACCTGTTCGACAATATGGGCGTGCTCATCGGCCTGGCGCGCAAGGCCGGCTTCATGGATGAGGATGGCCACATCCGCCATCTGGACAGGGCCCTGGTGACCGACTCCATCGGTACCATGTGCAGCGCCGTGCTGGGCGCCACCACGGCCACGTCCTATCTGGAATGCGCCGCCGGTGTGGCCGAAGGCGGCCGTACCGGCCTGACGGCCGTGACCATCGCGGGCCTGTTCCTGCTGGCCCTGTTCTTCACGCCGCTGGTGGCCATGGTGCCCGCCTATGCCACGGCCCCCGTGCTGGTGCTGGTGGGCGCCCTGATGATGCAGGAAGTGGTGCAGATCAAGTTCCGCGATCTGAGCGTGGCCATCCCGGCCTTCCTGACCATCATCGCCATGCCCCTGACCTTCAATATCGCTACGGGCTTCGGCTTCGGCTTCATCAGCTTCGTGGTGCTGCGCGTCCTGACCGGGCGCTGGCGCGAGGTGAGCCCCATCATGTACATTGTTGCCGTCTGCTTTGCCGCCAACTTTGCGTTGCGCGGCTAGCAGGGCTGGACCATATCAACTCTCAAAGGATCAAGGCGGAATTATGTCTGGTAACACACAGCGTGAGATGCTGGGAAGCCGTCTGGGCTTCTTGCTGCTTTCGGCGGGCTGCGCCATCGGCCTCGGGAACGTCTGGCGTTTCCCCTACATCACCGGCGCGTATGGTGGCGCCATCTTCGTGGGTATCTATCTGCTCTGCCTGTTCGCTGTGGTGCCTACCATGATCATGGAATTCGCCGTGGGCCGTGCCGCCCGCCGCAATATGGGCCTGGCCTTCCACATCCTTGAGCCCAAGGGCAGCAAGTGGCACTGGGGCGGCAAGGTGGCCCTTATCGGCAGCTATCTGCTGATGATGTTCTACACCACGGTCACGGGCTGGATGCTCTATTACTGCTGGTACATGGCCAGCGGCGCCCTGAGCGGCCTGGATGCCGCCGGTGTGGGCAAGTTCTTCGGTGCCACCCTGGGCGACCCCGTGGCCCAGGTGGTGGGCATGACCCTGGTGGTGCTCATGGGCTGCGGCGTGTGCGCCATGGGCGTGCAGAAGGGCGTGGAGCGCGTGGTCAAGCTGATGATGCTGGGCCTGCTCTTCATCCTCATGGCTCTGGTCATCCGCTCCCTGACCCTGCCCGGTGCCGAGGCGGGCGTTTCCTTCTACCTGTCGCCCGATCCCTCCAAGCTGGAGAAAACCGGCCTGTTCCCGGTCATCAACGCGGCCATGAACCAGGCCTTCTTCACCCTGTCCGTGGGCATCGGCGCCATGTGCATCTTCGGCAGCTACCAGGGCAAGGACCGTTCTCTGACCGGTGAGGCCATGTGGATCATGGGCCTGGATACCTTCGTCGCCCTGATGGCCGGCCTGATCATCTTCCCGGCCTGTTTCGCCTTTGGCGTGGAGCCCGGCTCCGGTCCCGGTCTGGTCTTCGTGACCCTGCCCAACATCTTCAACGTCATGGCCGGCGGCCAGTTGTGGGGCACGCTGTTCTTCATCTTCATGAGCTTCGCGGCCCTCTCCACGGTCATCGCCGTGTTCGAGAACATCATCTCCTACAGCGCCGACGTGTGGGGCATGGAACGCCGCCGCGCCACCTGGCTGCATGCCGTGGGCATCTGGGTCTGCTCGCTGCCCTGTGCCCTGGGCTTCAACCTGCTGGCCGACTTCCAGCCCCTGGGTGCCGGCACCTGCGTGCTGGATCTGGAAGACTTCCTCATCAGCAACAACATCCTGCCCCTGGGCGGCCTGTTCTTCCTGCTCTTCTGCTGCCTGCGCCGCGGCTGGGGCTGGGACAACTTCATCGCCGAAGTGGACCAGGGCGTGGGCATGAAGTTCCCCCGCTGGCTGCGCGGCTATGTGACCTACGTCCTGCCCTGTCTGATCATCTTCGTGTTCGTCATGGGCTACGTGGACAAGTTCTGGAAGTAGGCGGGCCCGGCGGTCCGCAAGGGCCGCTCCCGCTGTCGGGACCGTTCCCCGCGCCGCATGGCGGCCTCCGGGGGGCGGTCCTGTCATGCACGGCCCGGAGCATGAGAGCTCCGGCCGCATCCACAGATTTTTGGCCGTCCGCGGGACGGCATCATCATGTCCTGCTCCCGGAAGATGGCCCGGGCAGCGTCCCCGCAGCAGCCTGACGGCTGCACGCCTCCGGCCGGGGGCGGCGCGGACCGCAAAGGGCAGGGCACCGGGCAGAGACCTCCGGCTCTCTTCCCGTGCACAACGACACATGCCGACCCCAGCGGCCGGCAGGGAGGTTTCATGTCTCAGTCCAGAGAGATGCTGGGCAGCCGTCTGGGCTTTCTGCTGCTTTCGGCGGGCTGCGCCATCGGGCTGGGGAACGTCTGGCGCTTCCCCTATATCACCGGTGCTTACGGCGGCGCGGTCTTCGTGGGCGTCTACCTGCTCTGCCTGCTGGCCGTCCTGCCGGTGATGATCATGGAATTCGCCGTGGGCCGTGCGTCCCGCAGCAACATGGGGCGGGCCCTGAAAGTCCTGCCGCCCGAGGGCACACGCTGGCACATGTTCAGCAAGATCCCCCTGTGGGGCAGCTACCTGCTCTCCATGTTCTACACCACGGTCACGGGCTGGATGCTGGCCTATTGCTGGCACAGCTTTTCCGGCAACCTTTCCGGTCTGGACACCGCGGGCGTGGCGTCCTTTTTCGGCAGCACCCTGGCCAGCCCCTTCGAACAGGTGCTGGGCATGACCATCGTGGTGGGCGTGGGCTGCCTGGTCTGCGCCATGGGCGTGCAGAAGGGCGTGGAGCGCGTGGTCAAGGTCATCATGGTGGGCCTGCTGGCCATCCTGGTGCTGCTGGTGGTCCGCAGCCTGACCCTGCCCGGTGCGGGGGCGGGCGTGAGCTTCTATCTGGCCCCGGACGTGGAGAAGATGCAGAGCGTGGGCTGGTACGCCGTGCTCAATGCGGCCATGACCCAGGCCTTCTTCACCCTGTCGGTGGGCATCGGCAACATGACCATTTTCGGCAGTTACCAGAGCAAGGACCGCTCCCTGACCGGCGAGGCCCTGTGGATCATGAGCCTGGACACCTTCGTGGCCATCATGGCGGGCCTGATCATCTTCCCGGCCTGTTTCGCCTTCAACGTGGCGCCCAACAGCGGCCCGGGCCTGATCTTCATCACTCTGCCCAACATCTTCAACGCCATGGACGGCGGCATCCTCTGGGGCACGCTCTTCTTCGTGTTCATGAGCTGCGCGGCGCTCTCCACAGTCATCGGTGTGTTCGAGAACATCATCTCTTACAGCGTGGACGTCAGCGGCATGCCGCGCCGCCGGGCCTGCGCCGTGCATTTCGTCTGCCTGTGGCTGGCCTCGCTGCCCTGTGCGCTGGGCTTCAACCTGCTGGCCGACTTCCAGCCCCTGGGCCCCGGCACCTGCGTGCTGGATCTGGAAGACTTCCTGCTCAGCAACAACCTGCTGCCCTTCGGCTGCCTGCTCTTCCTGCTTTTCTGCAGCTGGCGGCGCGGCTGGGGCTGGGACAACTTCGTGGCCGAGGTCAACCAGGGCCAGGGGGTGCGCTTCCCGCGCTTCATGAAGTATTATCTGCGTTACGGCCTGCCCTGCATCATTCTGCTGGTCTTCGTCATGGGCTACGTGGACAAGTTCGGCAAATAATCTCCGGGTACTTGCCCTCGGCGCCGTGCCGGGGCATAGTGCAAGGGCCGCACGCTTGGGCGGCAATCCCGAAAAAGGAAGATCCATGAGTACTCTGCTGCAGAAATCCTCCAAGAAATCGCTGATCCGTGAATACGGCGAAGCCCTGCTGGTGGCGCTGGTCCTGGCGTTCGTCATCAGGACCTTCGTGGTCCAGGCCTACAAGATCCCCTCGGAATCCATGGTCGAGACCCTGCTGGTGGGCGACCACCTGCTGGCCAGCAAGTTCGCCTACGGCATCAAGATCCCCTTCACCCACAGCTACATCTACCGTGGCGATGATCCCGCCTACGGTGACATCATCATCTTCGAATACCCCAACGATCCCTCGGTGGACTACATCAAGCGCGTCATCGGCCTGCCCGGCGACGTCATCACCGTGCGTGACAAGCGCCTTTACCGCAACGGCATGCCCGTGGAAGAAAAGTACATCCGCTACGAGCAGCCCAACATCATCGAGCCCATCCGCGACAACTTCGGGCCCGTGACCGTGCCGCCGGACAAGTACTTCGTCATGGGCGACAACCGCGACAATTCGCTGGACTCCCGCTTCTGGGGCTTTGTGGATCGCGGTGCCATCCAGGCCAAGGCCTGGCGCATCTACTGGTCCTGGGACGACAAGGACAACAGCCCGCGCTGGAGCCGTATCGGCAAGGCCGTCCGCTAGGGCGCGGGACCGGGGAGATCCTGTTGCGGGAAGGGGCATCATACCGGCAGAAGGCCGCTCCTTTCCCGGCCGCGGCCTCTTTCCCGTGCATAGTGCCGGAAGGGCATGACGGGTACGATCCCTGCCGTGTCCTGCGGACTTTTTCCACAGAAGCATGATCACAGGCGCTGTCGCAGATGCGGCAGCGCTTTTTTTACAGCCGCCGTACGGAGCCGGAGCGACGGTCATCCTTACGGGGATGGCCCCCTCCGAAGAGGGCGACGGCGGCGCTGGGGAGGAGTATGGTCATACGATTGTACAGCGCCGGTCTGGAAGGGGTGGATGCCTTCCCGGTGGATGTGGAAGTGGACCTGGTGCGTCAGGGCCTGCCCGGCTTTACGCTGGTGGGCCTGGCCGAGGCGGCCGTGCGCGAGGCCCGGGAGCGGGTCTTTTCGGCCCTGCGGGCCTGCGGTTTTCGCCTGCCGCCCTCGCGCATCACCGTGAACCTGGCCCCGGCCGGACGCCGCAAGAGCGGGACCGCCTTCGACCTGCCCCTGGCCCTGGGCCTGCTGGCGGCCAGCGGGCAGATCCCCGTGGAAGCCCTGCAGGGCCGGGTCTTTGCCGGAGAGCTTTCCCTTTCCGGCGCGCTCCGGCCGGTGCCCGGCATGCTGCCCCTGGCCATCATGGCCCGGCAGCTGGGCCTCGCTTCCGTCATCCTGCCCCCGGACAACGGCGCCGAGGCGGCTGTGGTCCGGGACGTGGCGGTCTACACGCCCGCGCATCTTTCCCAGTGCGTGGCCTTTCTGCTGGGGCGGGAAGAGCTCGAAGCCCGGCAGCCCCTGCCCGCGCCTCCGGAGGATGCCGTCCTGTCCGGCATGGACTTCGCCGAGGTCCGCGGCCAGCAGGGCGCGCGGCGTGCGCTGGAAGTGGCGGCCGCCGGTGGGCACAACCTGCTCATGATCGGCCCGCCCGGCAGCGGCAAGACCATGCTGGCCCAGCGTTTGCCCACCATCCTGCCGCCCCTGGACTTTGAAGAAGCCCTGGAAGTCACCAAGGTCTACAGCGTGGCGGGCAAGGTGGCCCCCGGTCAGGGGCTGGTGCGCGTGCGGCCATTCCGGGCGCCGCACCATACGGTCTCGGAAGTGGCCCTGGTGGGCGGCGGCCTGCATCCCCTGCCCGGTGAGGTGAGCCTGGCCCATCGCGGCGTGCTCTTCCTCGACGAGCTGCCCGAATTTCGCAAGAACGCGCTGGAAGTGCTGCGCCAGCCCCTGGAGGACGGCCGCGTGACCATCGCCCGAGCCGGGCAGAGCCTCACCTATCCGGCCGCCTGCATGCTGGTGGCCGCCATGAATCCCTGTCCCTGCGGCTACTACGGGGACCCCGACCACGAATGCACCTGCCGCCCCGACATCCTGCACCGGTACCGCAACCGGCTGTCCGGTCCGTTGCTGGACCGTATCGACGTCCACGTGGAGGTGCCTGCCGTGCCTTATGAGGACTTGCGCGGGGGCAGCCCTGCCGAAGACTCGTCCACCATCCGAAAACGCGTCCTGGCGGCCCGTGAGCGCCAAAATGACCGCTATGCCGGTACAGCCTGCCGTTGCAATGCCGATCTGGGCGGCTTTTTGCTGGAACGCTTCTGCGCTCTCGATGCCTCCGGGCACGCGCTCATGGAACAGGCCGTACGTGCCCTGGGCCTCTCCGCCCGCGCCTACACCCGTGTGCTGCGTCTGGCCCGCACCATCGCCGACCTGGAGGGCAAGGACGCCATCGCTCCCGCCCATGTGGCCGAGGCCATCTCCCTGCGCGTGCTGGATCGCCCGCAGTAGGGGAGGAGAAGATTTATGCGAGGGGGAGGCCCCCCTTTTGTGAACAAAAGGTGCGGCCTCCCCCTCGCGCTCCCCCTCCACGCCAAAAAACTTTATCAGGGCCTGTCCTCTGCCGGGAGGGGAAAAGAAAGTACAGGCCGCCCGGGCAGGCGAAGGGCTTTTCCCCGCACTCCAAAGTCCTTCAAAGTTCTCTTTCGCCCTCCCTTTAAAAATCGCTGCCCCGGAGCATTGAGCGAGACCTGTGGCTGTATAGGTGGCTCATGTGGCGGGATGTCTCCGTGATGCACAGCATGGTCTGGCGCGCTGTTCCCGCCGCTAGACTGCTGGGGTGTGGTATGGCGGACACCCTTTGGGCGACATTTCTGTTGTCGCTTCTCCTCCTTGCGTTTTTTTGCCCTGAACGAAGGAAGGCGCGTGGAGCGCGCCTTCCCATGAGCGGTTTTGGGGGGGAGGGGGAGTTTGAGGGGGAGGGCCCGCTTTTGACCGCAGGAAAAAGGGGCCCTCCCCCTCAAGCCAGCTAGCCAGATCATCAATGAAACAAAAACGGGGCCGTCTCTTGAAGAGACGGCCCCGTTTCGTATCGTGGGAGCTGTCGTTGACGCCGGGAAGCGAGGCACCGGTGCGGCGGGCACAGCTCCGAATGCGGCCATTGTTGCCGCGCCCTGTCCCATGTTGCTCTGCTTTGAACGGAGGAAGGTGCGTGGGCCGCGCCTTTCCAAGAGCGTCTGGGGAGGGGAGTTTGAGGAGAGGCCCGCTTGTTGCCGCAGGCAAAAGGGGACCTTCCTCCTCAACATATTCGTGCCTTAGGCCAGCACTTCCATGGTGGCCTGGGCGATCTGCAGTTCCTCGTTGGTGGGGATGATGAGGACCTTGATCTTGCTGTCGGGGGTGGAGATGGTGCGGGCACCGGGCTTGCGGGTGCCGTTTTCTTCCAGGTTCAGGCGCACGCCCAGCTCTTCCAGACCTTCGCAGACCTTGGCGCGGACGATGTCGTCGTTTTCACCGATACCGGCGGTGAAGACCAGGGCATCGACCTTGCCGCCCAGCAGGAAGAAGTAAGCGCCCAGGGTCTTCTTGATGCTGCGGACCAGCATGTTGAGGGCCAGTTCGGCCTTCTTGTTGCCGTTCTCGATCTCCTTGTGCACGTCACGCATGTCGGTGAAGCCGCACAGGCCCAGCAGACCGGACTTCTTGTTCATCAGGGTATCCATTTCCTCGGGGGTCAGGCCCTTCTTTTCCATGATGAAGGGGACGATGGCCGGGTCGATGGAACCGCAGCGGGTGCCCATGATGAGGCCTTCCAGGGGGGTGAGGCCCATGCTGGTATCAAAGCACTTGCCGTCTTTCACGCAGCTCATGGAAGAGCCGTTGCCGAGGTGCATGGTGATGGAGCGCAGCTCGGACTGGGGCTTGCCCAGGTATTCGGCGGTCTTCTTGGCGATGTACTTGTGAGAGGTGCCGTGGAAGCCGTAGCGGCGGATGTGCATCTCTTCGTAGATCTCGTAGGGCAGACCGTACATGTAGGCTTCCTGCGGCATGGCCATGCCGAATTCGGTGTCGAACACGGCCACGTTGGGCACGCCGGGGAAGAGCTTTTCGGCCACTTCGATGCCCATGAGGTTGGCGGGGTTGTGCAGGGGGCCCAGGGGGAAGCAGTCACGGATGATCTGCTTCACGTTTTCGTCCACCTTCACGGTCTCGGTGATGGATTCGCCGCCGTGCAGCACGCGGTGACCGATGGCGTAGATCTCGCTCTTGTCCTTGATGACGCCCTTTTCAGGGTCGGTCAGCAGGGCGATGACCAGTTCCATGGCTTCCACGTGGGTGGGGAAGGCGCTTTCGCGCACGATCTTTTCTTCGTGGTCGGTGTCAGGGGCGATCTTGTGGGTCAGCTTGCCCATGCCCTGGCCGATGCGTTCGGCCAGACCGGAAGCCAGGACGGTCTCGGTGTCCATTTCCAGCAGCTGATATTTGCAGGAGGAAGAGCCAGCGTTGATAACCAGTACTTTCATGAGGATCCTCGTCAGGGGGGAATGGAGGGACGGAGCCTAGGCTCCGTCCCTGATATGGTGGTTGCGGACAGGATGCCGGGCGAGCCGGCGCGTGTCCGTACTACTTCTGCTTTTCGGCAGCGGCCTGGATGGCGGTGATGGCCACGGTATTCACGATATCGGGCACGGTGCAGCCGCGGGACAGGTCGTTGACGGGCTTGTTGAGGCCCTGCAGGACAGGACCGATGGCCACGGCCTCAGCGGCACGCTGCACAGCCTTGTAGGTGTTGTTGCCGGTGTTGAGGTCGGGGAAGATGAAGACGGTCGCCTTGCCGGCCACCTTGCTGTTGGGCAGCTTGGTCTTGGCCACGGTGGGGTCGATGGCGGCGTCGTACTGCAGGGGGCCTTCCAGGGAGAGCTCGGGAGCCTTTTCCTTGGCCAGGGCCGTGGCTTCCACCACCACATCCACGTCGGCACCCTTGCCGGACGTACCGGTGGAGTAAGAGAGCATGGCCACGCGAGGATCGATGCCGAAGACCTTGGCGGTATCGGCAGAGGCCACGGCGATTTCGGCCAGCTGCTGGGAGGTGGGGTTGGGGTTGACGGCGCAGTCACCGAAGACCAGCACGCGGTCCTTGAGGCACATCAGGAAGACCGAGGAGACCACGGAGTAGCCGGGCTTGGTCTTGATGAATTCGAAGGCGGGACGGATGGTGTGGGCGGTGGTGTTCACGGCACCGGAGACCATGCCGTCGGCGTCGTCCTTCTTGACCATCATGGTGGCGTAGTAGGTGGCGTCGCTCATGACGTCGCGGGCGCGTTCGATGGTCACGCCCTTGGCCTTGCGCAGTTCGGCGTAGGTGGCGGCGTAGTCTTCGAACTTGGGCGAGGTGGCAGGATCGATGATGGTGGCCTTGCTGATGTCGAGGTGCAGTTCGCGGGCCAGCTTGTTGATCTTGTCTTCATTGCCCAGCAGGATGATGTCGGCCACTTCGCGGCGCAGCAGGATGTCGGTGGCCTGCAGGATGCGGGGTTCCTCGCCTTCGGCCAGGACGATGCGCATCTTGTTGGCCTTGGCGCGCTCGATGAGGTTCAGTTCGAACATCATGGGCGTCATGCGGCCGGGTTTGGTCATGTTCAGGCGGGCGCTGATCTCCTTGCCGTTGACGTAGTGGTCATACAGGCCCAGCACGGTGTTGATCTTGCGGGTATCGGTGGGCTCGATGAGGCCGTAGATCTCCTGCAGGGACATGAAAGCCTTGGAGGTGTGCTGTTCGGTCAGCAGCACGGGCAGGGGAGCACCGGTCCAGCCTTCGATGAGGCTGCTCACTTCGGCGCTGGGACGGATGCCGCCGGTCAGCAGCACGCCGGCGATGTCGGGCTTGCTGGAGGACAGGCGGGAGGCGATGGAGGCCAGCAGGATGTCGGTGCGGTCGCCGGGGGTCACGATGAGCTGGTCCTTGGCCAGGTAGCCCAGGAAGTTGTCCACGTGCATGGCGGCGATGAGGTAGTCGCCCACCAGGGCGTCGAGGTGGGCCTCACCGGAGAGCACTTCGGCGTTCAGGCCCTTCTGCAGGTCGCGCATGGTGGCGCGGCCCAGGGCGGGTTCGTCCGGGATGGCGTAGACCAGGCCGGGCTTGTCGTCAGCGGCAAAGATGTCGCTCAGGTCGTCGGCTTCGGCGCGGGTCAGGCTGGAGCGGTTGACGATGGTGGCGATGACGTCCAGGGAGTAGGGGGCCATGGAGTCGCGGGTCACCAGCAGGGAGTCGCGCACTTCTTCGGCGTTCTTGCCTTCACCGCTGGTGATGAGCATCACGGGGCAGCCCAGGTTGGAGGCGATCTCGGCGTTCAGTTCGAATTCGAAGACCGGGTCCTTGCCCAGGAAGTCGGTGCCCACGCAGAGCACGAAATCGTGGCGGCTCTGGAGTTCCTTGAACTTCTGGATGATGTTCTCGATGACCAGGTTGCGGTCGCCCTGATTGATGATGGTGCGCACTTCCTGGTAGGTGTAGGCGAAGGTGTCGCAGTAGTCCTGCTTGAGCTTGAAGTGTTCCAGCAGCAGGTTGATGTCCGGGGCGCGGTCATCCAGCTGGGGTTCATTGATGATGGGGCGGAAAATGGCCACATCCTGCATGTTGCGGCTCAGGATGGACATGGTGCCCAGGGCGATGGCGCGCTTGCCGGTGCGCGGGCCCGTGGCGGTAAGATATAGGGCGCGATGCATGGTTTCCTCCAGGACGGGGCGCTGGCCCCGGTGAATCGATGCCGTTATGTTTGAAGTTTCGCGAGCCGGAAACTTCCCAAGCGCGGGTTGGCTGGTGGCGCGATGCGCGCCGCGGCCCGAGGGCCGCTGCCCTTGCGGGCGGAAATATGGTGTTGCGCCATGCGGGTCTGCCGTCCCGGCATGGGCGCGTCCTTGCCGGCGGGCCGGAGGACGCTGGGGCTCGACCCACGCTCCAGATAATGGGGGCGCGGCCGTTGCGGCCGCGCCCCTTCATTTATTCAGCGTATGCCGGCTTAGTTTTCGCTGCCGGGATGAGGCAGGCTGGCCAGCTGCTTGTACAGAGCGTGACGCTCGTTGTAGGCCTTGTCCAGTTCAGCCTTGAGCTGCTTGGACACTTCGGGATCCTTCTTGTCCAGAGCGGCGAAACGGGTTTCGCCGGCCAGGAAGGCCTGCAGTTCGCCGTTGGGATCCTTGGTGTAGTCCAGCTGGAAGGGATTCTTGCCTTCCTTGGCCAGTTCGGGGTTGAAGCGGTACAGGGGCCAGTAGCCGGTCTGCACGGCCAGCTTTTCTTCTTCCTGGCTCTTGCCCATGCCCTTGCGGATACCCTGGTTGATGCAGGGAGCGTAGGCGATGATCAGCGAGGGGCCCTTGTAGGCTTCGGCTTCGCGGAAGGCCTTGAGCACCTGCTGCTTGTCGGCGCCCATGGCGATGGAGGCCACGTACACATAGCCGTAGCTCATGGCCATGCGGCCCAGGTCCTTCTTGCCGATGCGCTTACCGGCAGCGGCGAACTGAGCGATGGCGCCCAGAGGAGTGGACTTGGAGGCCTGACCGCCGGTGTTGGAGTACACTTCGGTATCCATCACCAGGACGTTGATGTCGTCGCCGGAAGCCAGGACGTGGTCCAGACCGCCGTAACCGATGTCGTAGGCCCAGCCGTCACCACCGAAGATCCACACGCTCTTCTTGGTGAAGAGGTCGCCCATATCCCACAGCTTGTGGGCCAGAGCGTGGTTGGCTTCGGACAGGCTGTCCAGGTTGTCCAGGATCTCTTCGCCGAACTTGCGGGAGCCTTCGGCGTCGTCCATGTTGTCCAGCCAGCCCTGCAGGGAGGCCTTCAGTTCGTCGTCGATGCCTTCGGTGGCCAGGGCTTCCTTGACAGCCAGGGCCAGGGCGCCGCGGCGCTGCTTGTAGCCCAGACCGATACCGCAGCCGAATTCGGCGGCGTCTTCAAAGAGGCTGTTGCCCCAAGCGGGACCGAAGCCGTCCTTGTTGGTGGTGTAGGGCGTGGTGGGGGAAGAAGCACCCCAGATGGAAGAGCAACCGGTGGCGTTGGCGATCAGCATGCGTTCGCCGAACAGCTGGGTGAGCACCTTGACGTAGGGGGTTTCACCGCAGCCGGCGCAGGCGCCGGAGAACTCATGCAGGGGCTGCTGCAGCTGGGAACCCTTGACGGTGTCGCGAGCCATCAGGTCGTCCTTGATGGAGACGTTGGCTTCGGCGAAGGCCAGGTTGGCCACCTGGGCGTCGATCTGGGTATCCAGAGGCTTCATGGACAGGGCGCGCTTTTCAGGCTTGGTGGGGCAGACTTCCACGCAGGAACCGCAGCCCAGGCAGTCTTCAGCGTACACCTGCATGCGGAACTTCATGCCGGTCAGTTCCTTGCCCTTGGCAGGCACGGTCACGAAGCTTTCGGGAGCGCCGGCCAGTTCTTCGTCATTGGCGACCACGGGGCGGATGGCGGCGTGGGGGCACACGAAGGAGCACTGGCAGCACTGGATGCAGTTGTCGGCCACCCATTCAGGCACGTTGATGGCCACACCGCGCTTTTCACAGGCAGCGGTACCCAGGGGCATGATGCCGGCGGGTTCCATGGCGGACACGGGCAGCTTGTCGCCGCGCTGGGCCAGGATGGGACGCACAACACCGGCGATGTAGTCGTCGTCGCCGCAATGGCAGACTTCGGCACCTTCGGTGGCGTCAGCCCAGGATTCGGGGTACTTGATCTCGACCAGGGCGTCCATGCCCTTGTCCACGGCGGCGATGTTCATGTTGACGATCTTGTCGCCCTTCATGCCGTAGGTCTTCTTGATGGATTCCTTCAGCAGGGCCACGGCCTTGTCGAAGTCGATCACGTTGGCCAGCTTGAAGAAAGCGGTCTGCATGATCATGTTGATGCGGCCGCCCAGACCCACTTCCTGGGCCACGGCAACGGCGTCAACGTTGAAGAACTTCAGGTGCTTGCGGGCGATGGTGCGCTTCATGGAAGCAGGCAGGTGCTTTTCCATGTCTTCCAGCGACCAGTTGGAGTTCAGCACGAAGGTACCACCGTCCTTGATGCCGTCCAGGATGTCGTACTGGGTGACATAGGCGGCCTTGTGGCAGGCGATGTAGTCGGCCTGGGTGATGAGGTAGGACGACTGGATGGGGCTCTTACCGAAGCGCAGGTGGGACACGGTGAAGCCACCGGACTTCTTGGAGTCGTAAGCGAAGTAGGCCTGAGCGTACATATCGGTGTTGTCACCGATGATCTTGACGGCCTGCTTGTTGGCACCCACGGTACCGTCGGCGCCCAGACCGAAGAACTTGCACTGCACGGTGCCGGCGGGCACGGTGTCGATTTCTTCTTCAACGTCGAGGCTCAGGTTGGTCACGTCGTCGTTGATGCCCACGGTGAAGTGGTTCTTGGGAGCCAGGCCCAGCATGTTGTCGAACACGGCCTTGGCCATGCCGGGGGTGAAGTCCTTGGAGCCCAGACCGTAACGGCCGCCCACGATGGTGGGAGCTTCGCCCTTTTCCATGAAGGCGGTGCACACGTCCTGGTACAGGGGCTCGCCCAGGGAACCGGGTTCCTTGGTGCGGTCGAGGACGGTGATGGTGGTGGCGGTGGCGGGGATGGCCTGCAGCAGGTGTTCGGCCGAGAAGGGACGGAACAGATGCACTTTCACCAGACCCACGCGCTGGCCGCGTTCGTTCAGGTAGTTGACGGTTTCCTGGATGACTTCACAGGAGGAACCCATGCTGATGATCACGCGGTCGGCTTCGGGATGGCCCACGTAGTCGAACAGGCGATGCTTGCGGCCGGTGATGGCGGCCACTTTCTTCATGTTTTCCAGCACGATGCCGGGCACGGCGTCATAGTACAGGTTGCTGGCTTCGCGGTTCTGGAAGAAGATGTCGGGGTTCTGGGCGGTACCGCGGATATGGGGATGTTCCGGGTTCATGGCATTGGCGCGGAACTCTTCGACCTTGTCCCAGGGAACCAGCTTGCGGATGTCTTCGTAATCGATGGTCTCGATCTTCTGCACTTCGTGAGAGGTACGGAAACCGTCGAAGAAGTGGCAGAAGGGCACGCTGGCGTCAAGGGCGGACAGGTGGGCGACCAGGGCCATATCCATGCATTCCTGCACCGAAGAGGAGCAGAGGAAGGCAAAACCGGTCTGGCGGCAGGCCATGACGTCCTGGTGGTCACCGAAGATGGACAGGGCGTGGGAAGCCAGGGCACGGGCCGAAACATGGAAGACGCCGGGCAGCAGTTCGCCGGCGATCTTGTACATGTTGGGGATCATGAGCAGCAGGCCCTGGGAAGCGGTGTAGGTGCTGGTCAGAGAACCGGCAGCCAGCATACCGTGCACGGCACCGGCGGCACCGGCTTCGGACTGCATTTCACGCACGGTCACGGTCTGGCCCATCAGGTTCTTGCAACCCTTGGCGGCCATTTCGTCCATGACTTCGCCCATAACGGACGAAGGGGTAATGGGGTAAATGGCAGCCGTGTCCGACAGAGCGTAGGCAATATACGCGGTGGCGTTATTGCCGTCCATGGTTTTCATTTTCGCCATCTGTTCCTCCTTGCGCGTCTATCTTGGCGCGCATGTTTTTCCGGAATGGACACACCGGCAAGCGGTGGTCTTGTGCAAACAGAGAGGATCCATCGCATCATGCCGCGGCATGAGGCCGGAGCGGCCCGGGCGGAAGAAGCCCGAAAAAAACGGCCGGGACCGTGCTTGTTCGCAATGGATGAGCCCTACCACAAAATTGTTTGTTTGAACAGTCTAATGTGGTCAGGCTGTGAAAAAAAATGCGCAAGCATTTTTTCAAGAGAAACAAAGGAGTTAGGGAGATATGGAGCCGCTGTGGCCCCGCAGGACGCGTGACCACCGCCTTTGTCTCTCTTCAGGCTGCCTACTAAAAAGGGCGACAAAAGGCAACTACGGAAAATCCCATGAAATGTGTCATGTGATCATAGCTCGCAAAACGGCGCTGCGCAAGGCTTTGAAGGCCCTCCCGGCAGGCTGCGGAAGGGGCGGGGCCCTGCCGGTCATGGCACCTTGCTGCGGCAGGCTGCTGACCGGGAAAGCACAGGGAAGGAAGGCGGGCAAGAGGTCGTGCCCCGGCCTTCAGGGACGGTCGGTCGGGTGCCCTCGGGGTGACTGCCGCCGTGCCGGACAGGGCGCCCGCCGGCAGCCCATAAAAAAGGGGCCCCCTGACGGGAGCCCCTTGAACAGGTCACAAGGACGGACAGCTAGATCTTGCCGCCGGTCTTGAGCACGGCCTGCATGCCGCCGGCGGCGTTGACCACGTCAGTGATGCCGTTGCGGGCCAGGATCAGCACGCTGTCATAGGCGCGCAGACCGGTGTTGCAGATGATGGCCACAGGACGGTCCTTGGGCACTTCGTTGACCCGGCTGGGCATCTCTTCCAGAGAGATGGAGTGCCATTCGGGATGGACGGCCTGTACGGCCTGACCGGCCTTGGCGGGACGGGCGTCGATGAAGAAGATGTTGTTCTCGGCGCGCTTTTCCCACAGCGCCATGAACTCTTCGGAGGTGATGGGCTTCACACGGCCGGCCAGCACGTTGTCGGCCACGTTGGCCACCACGTTGACCACGTCCATGGCGGAGGCGAAAGGCGGCGCGTAGGAGATCTCCAGGTTGGAGATGTCTTCCACGGTGGGCTTGCCGTACTGCAGCACGGCGGCCACGGCGTCGATGCGGGCCTTGAGGGCGTCACCGGCGGTGCAGGCGCCCTGGATGCCCAGCACGCGGCGGTCGCTCTTGTCCACCACCAGTTCCAGGCTCATCATGTTCTTTTCGGGATAGAAGTGAGCGCGGTCCAGCTGTTCCACGGCCACGGAGATGGCGTCATAGCCTTCCTTGCGGGCGCGTTCCACAGTGAGGCCGGCGCCGCAGAAGGACATGTCGAACAGTTTCACGGCCCAGGTGCCCACGAAGCCGGGGAAGCTGGCATCGCCGCCGGCCAGGTTGGTACCGATGACGCGGCCCTGGCGGTTGGCCATGCTGCCCAGGGGCAGGTAGCCCAGCTTGCCGGTGATGAGGTTCTTGATGGCCACGCAGTCGCCGCCGGCATAGATGTCGGGGTCGCTGGTCTGCATCTTTTCATTGACCACGATGGCGCCGAAGGGAGCCACTTCCAGACCGGCGTCCTTGGCCAGCTGGCCGTTGGGCAGGAAACCGGCGGCAAAGATCACCAGCTGGGCGGGCAGTTCGCGCTTGTCGGTGATGACCTTGCACACGGCGCCGTCCTTGCCTTCCAGCTTGACGACCTTTTCAGAGGTGTAGACGGACAGGCCGTGGGCCTCGCAGTCGTGGGCGGCCATCTTGCCCATGTTGTGGGAGAGCACGCCGGGCAGCATCTGGTCCATCATTTCCACCACGCTGACCTTGACGCCCCACATGTCGGACAGGGCCACGGCAGCTTCCAGACCGATGAAACCGCCGCCCACGATGACGGCTTCGTTGACCTGGCCGTGTTCGCAGGCTTTGCGGATGACGTCGGCGGCTTCCAGACGGGTGAGGGTCAGGACGTTCTTCAGGTCGTGGCCTTCCACCGGAGGCATGCGCGGGGTGGCACCGGTGGCCAGCACCAGCTTGTCGTAGGGCAGCTTTTCTTCCTCACCGGTGACCACGTTGCGCACCAGCAGGGTCTTGGCGGCGCGGTCGATGGCCATGGCGCGGGTCTGGTTGCGCACGGTGATGCCTTTCATGGTACGGAAGAATTCGGGGTCACGCACGGTGTGGTAGGGCGTGGCGCGCAGGTCGTCGAGGTTGTTGACCTCGCCGGACACATAATAGGGGATGCCGCAGCCGCCGTAGGAGATGAAGAGGTTTTCATCCACCAGGGTGATCTCGGCGTCGGGCATCAGGCGCTTGCAGCGGCAGGCAGCCTTGGGACCCAGGGCAACGCCGCCGATAACCAGGATTTTCTGTGCCATGATAGACTCTCCTTGTAGAGCATTTGGCGTTTGAAACGCCGGGCGTCTCAAACTTTGTGCCGTCCGGGGACGAGATCTCTCGCCCGGACATGGGCGGCCGCGGGCGCGGTCGCCGGAGCATGACGCTGTTGTTGGTCGGGCCTCGGGCGGTGACCTTCCGACCACCGGACGGGGACAGGATACCTGTCCCTAGCGGCCCCGATACTGCCGGGCGTCTCCCACCCGGACGGTGATCTTTTCCCTGTCCATGAACTCCAGCAGGGCGATGAGGTACTTGCGCGAAAGGCCCAGGATCTCCTTGAGGCCGCTCACGTCCAGATCCTCATGGTCGCTGAACCACAGGCGCACCTTGTCCAGGATCTCTTCCACAGCTTCGTTGCTGTAGTAGAGGCCGTCCTTGACGCGCACCAGTTTTTTCTGTTCGCACAACAGGCGCAGGACGGGCGCCGCCTCCTTGCTGCTCACGCCCAGTTCCTCGAGCACGTCCTTGAGGTTGGGCGGGGTCAGGCCCGCGCTGGTGTGGGCCTCCAGCAGCTTGCGGCTCAGGCCCTCCTGGTCGGAAGCCAGCGTGACCTTGTGGCTGGCCAGGCGCAGGCCGTCGCCTTCGGCCACCAGCAGGCCCTTTTTCTGGGCCGCTTCCAGCACGCGTGCCACCAGACGCTGGGGCAGCTTGTCGCTCCAGCCGGCGCACAGGGCGCCACTGGGCAGCGAGGGCTTGAGCGGGTTCTTGGCATGCAGGGCGGCGGCCCTGTCCAGGCAGGCGCGGATCAGGGCCTCGAAATGCAGGCTGGAGATCCACATGCGGCCTTCCTTGTGCCAGCAGATGGCCTCGCCCTGGGAAGAAAGCTGGACCAGCTGTTTCTGCAGGGCCGCGGCGCTCTGGCCGGTGAGGGCCTGCAACTGGCTGTGGCCGGCGCCCGCGCTGCCGCTGAGGCTCAGGGCCGCCCTGGTGAGGTCGAGGCCTGAGTGGGCCGTGATGTATTCGGGGGCGGCCAGTTCGGGCAGACGGGCCAGCAGGTCGAGCTTGTTCTGGAAATCCGGGTCCTTGCGGCGCAGCAGGGGCGGCAGGGGGCTGACGATGGTACCGCCGGCCACGGTGCGCAGGGGCGAGTAGGCGCGCAGCACGCAATGGTCGCCGAACACGCCCACCATATCGCTGGAGAAGCGCAGTTCGGCCAGGCAGGAGTCGCCGGGGGCCAGACGGTCACGGTCGAAGAAGACCACCCGGGCCGCGCATTCCTGCGTGGCGTGGTGGAAGTGGACCTCGGTACGCTGGCGCAGGGGCCGCGGCGCGGACTTGAGGCACTGCAAACGCACCAGCCAGCGGCGGGAGGGGAAAAGGGTGTCGGGACGGCAGAGGGTGTTGCCGCGATGGATGTCCGTCACTTCCAGCCCCTGCACATTGACGGCGCAGCGCTCGCCGGCGCGGACCATCTCCACGCTGCTGCCGTGGCGTTGCAGGCTGCGGGCGCGGGTGGGCAGGGCACCGGGCATGAAGCAGAGCTCGTCCCCTTCGCTGACCGCGCCGGAAATGACCGTGCCCGTGATGACCGTGCCGTGCCCCTTGAGGGTGAACACGCGGTCCACCGGCAGGCGGAAAATGTCGGAGCCGTGCCGGGGCGGCAGGCTGCTGGCACAGGCCAGGATATGTTCGCGCAGGGCCGGGATGCCCTGGCCCGTGCTGGATGAAACGGGGAAGATGGGGGCGCCTTCCAGAAAAGTGCCCTGCAGAAAGGTGCGCACGTCTTCCTGAACCAGTTCCAGCCAGTCCGCGTCCACCATGTCCACCTTGGTCAGGGCCACGAAACCGTGCCGGATGCCCAGCAGGGAGCAGATTTCCAGATGTTCGCGGGTCTGGGGCATGACACCTTCGTCGGCGGCGATGACCAGCATGACGAAGTCCACACCGGCGGCGCCGGCCACCATGTTCTTGACGAAGCGTTCATGGCCGGGCACGTCCACGATGCCCAGGCGTTCGCCACCCGGCATGGGGACCCAGGCGAAGCCCAGTTCGATGGTGATGCCGCGCCGCTTCTCTTCTTCCAGACGGTCACAGTCGATGCCCGTCAGCGCGCGGACCAGAGATGTCTTGCCGTGGTCGATGTGACCGGCGGTACCCAGGATCAGAGCCATTCTACCCCCAGAAAAAACACAGGAGCCCCGCCGGAAACGCCTTGCGGCGGCCCGGTGAGCGGGGACTGTCCCGTGTGCGGAACTGGTTTTCAGTGTACGCCAGAGAGCGGGGCTTTGCAAACGGCTGCGACGAACAACCGAAGAAGTTTCATGCCTCCAGCACTCTAGTGAAAAATATCACAATTGTTGTCATGCTACGATGCTGCCAAAAAATAATCATCAAATACAAATTATTATAGACAGCACTCTGAGCATATTCCGTTTGCCGGAGGACAAGTACCGCCGGCAAATAAATACAAGAAAAAAACCAGGGAAATGTCCGAAGGGCCCTGGCGGGGGCAGGAAGGGCAGCTCCGCAAGGGCCGGGGACGGAAGAAAAGTTTTTTTGCCGCCTGTTCCGTACGGCAAAGCCTTTTGTTCACAAGGCTGCAAGGTCTGCGGGGCACACAGCGGTGCCCCGCGGAAGACCCGTTAATCCGACAACTGTTCCAGCCACTGCTGGGTGGCGTCGATAAGCTTGCGGGGCGTGGAAGCTCCGGCGGTGAGGCCCACGCGCGTTTTGCCGGCAAAGTCTTCGGCCCGCAGTTCTTCGGCCTGTTCTATATGATAGGTGCTGATGCCGCTTTGGGCAGCCAGGTCGGCCAGGCGGCGGGTGTTGCCGCTCTGACGGCCGCCCACCACCACCATGGCTTCTACCTGGGCAGCGATGCTGCGGGCCTCTTCCTGCCGCTCACGGGTGGCGTCACAGATGGTGGCCAGCACCTTGAGCCGGGGCAGCCGGTCACGCAGCTCCTTTTCCAGCTGCTCGAAGACGGAGCGGTCCTGGGTGGTCTGGGAGGCCAGCACATAGGCCCGTTCCGGGTCCACATGCAGGGCGGCCAGCTCGTCACGGCTGCCGAACACATGGGCCGGTCCGTGGGCATAGGAGACCAGGCCGCGCACTTCAGGATGGTCAGCCTCACCGAAGAGCAGCAACTCTTCGCCGTCGCGGGTGGCACGTTCGATGGCCAGCTGGGCGCGCTTGACCTTGGGACAGGTAGCGTCCACCACGTCGGCGCCGGTGGCGCGGACAGCCTCCTCCACCTGACGTGTGATGCCATGGGCGCGGATGAGGACCCTGTCCGTGGCATTGAGCTGGGAAGGATCCTGGGCGCAGAAGACTCCCAGGGCCTCATAATCGGCCAGGACCTGCGGGTTGTGGATGATGGGGCCCAGGGTGCAGGTGCGGCCTTCGCAGGGCTGTTCCAGAGCGGTATCCAGTTTTTGCAGGGCCAGGCCGACCCCCATGCAGAAACCGGCGGTCTTGGCGCGGATGACGTCCATAGTTCTCTCCCGGAAAAAAGTCTTTGCGGCAGTGTTCCGTGAGAGGGAGGCCCTGTCAAGGGGAAGGGGCGCTCGCACTGTACGGGGATCGCCGCCGGATGGCGGATGCTGCCTGACCTCTGGACGAGTTCGTCTGCGCGGCAAGACGGCAAGGGCGGCACGGCATCTTCGGCACACGGCCCGATCGACGCATTCGATATACGGGAAAGCAGAGCCTGTGGGCAGGTGCGTCTGTGATTGAACGGGGAATACAAGAGGCCTGCCTGTGGGGACGGGGCAGGCGGCGGATGTCTCCCCGGCTGAAGAGGAGATGAAGAAGGCTGTCCGTGAAGGCAGAGGAAAGCGCGGGGGAGAGAAAACCGGAACTTCCTGTCGAGCGTCCTGTGCGGAGCACGGGACGCCGTGAGCGGTTTTTGAAGGATGGGGGAGTTTGAGGGGGAAGGGGACTTTTTTCCGCTGGAAAAAGTCCCCTTCCCCCTCAACAGATCTTGCCGTTTATTCCGGTAAAAAACGGTCCATCAGCTCGTGCAGACCTTCCCAGGACGTGCAGCGGCAGAGCTCGAGGCGCAGGGCCTTGACGCCGGGCAGGCTGCGCACATAGCGGGGCACCACGCTGCGCATCTTCCAGAGGGCGGCGCGACCGGGGCAAAGCTCCTGGGCCAGTTCCATGTGGCGCAGGACCATGGCCCGCAGGGCGGCGGGTGCGGGTGGCTGGGGCTCCTCGCCCCGGCAGAGACGGAGATGGTCATCGAAGATGGCCGGGCCGTGCATGGCGCCCCGGGCGTACATGACCGTATCCACGCCGGTCTGTTCCAGCACGCGCAGGCCGTCCCGGGCGCTGAACAGGTCGCCGCTGGCGATGAGGGGGATGTCCAGGGCCTGCTTGAGCTCGGCCAGTACCTCGTGGGCGGCCTCGCCGCCGAAACCCTGGCGTGCCGTGCGCGGGTGCAGGGTGATCCAGCCCGCGCCCAGATCCTGGAGGCGCAGGGAAAGGTCGCGCCAGACATGCCTTTGGCTGTCCAGGCCCAGACGGATCTTGAAGCCCACCCGTCCGGGACCGGCGGCCTGGAGCATGGCGCGGGCCACTTCGAGGGCATTGGGCACATCGCCCAGCATGGCGGCTCCGGCCCCCTGTTTGAGGACTTTGGCCACCGAGCAGCCCATGTTGAGGTCGAACCAGCCGTAGCCCACGTCGCGGAGCATCTCCACGGCCCGCTGCAGGAAGGAGGCCTCGGCGCCGAAAAGCTGGACCACCAGCGGCTGGTCTTCGGGCAGGCTCTGCAACAGCTCGCCGGTGCCGGGGCTGCGGTAGACAAGGCCCTTGGCGCTGACCATCTCGGTCACGCAGACCGCCGCGCCGTACTGGCGGCAGAGCAGGCGGAAGGGCAGGTCGCTGTAGCCGGCCAGGGGAGCCAGCCAGGGGTGCTCCCGGTCGAAGGGCAGGCTGTCAGGGTTGGCCGGGGATTCCGGCAGGAAAAACGCTTTGTGCATCATCAATGTTCCGTAGTGCGGGACGCAGGGTCTTCGGGTTGCATCTGTTGCAGGCGCTGCTGCGCCAGCTGGTCCACGCTGCGGGGAGCAGCGGCCGGGGTACGGACCGGATCGGGGCAGGATTCCTCAGGGCAGCCGGTGTGGCAGCAGATATGCCTGTTCAGCATGTCCACGCCGATACGCAGACCGTCGCCCAGGGTATCGGCCACAAAACCGTCGCTCAGGCAGTCGATGACGCCCGTGCGGCCAAGGATGTCGCGCACGTTGCGGCTGCCCACCACCAGGACCACCGGCACACTGCGGGCATAACAGCGTTCGAGGAACTGCTCAAGGGCATGGGCGCCGGAGGCATCCAGCCAGAACACGCGGGTCAGGTGCAGGACCACCAGACGGGGCGGCATGTCGTCCTCTTCGTAGAGCTGGCGCTCCAGCTCATGGATGGCGCCGAAGAAGAGCGTGCCTTCGATGACGTAGACCACCAGCCCTTCGGGGATGCGGTCCGGGGCATAGCGCATGAGCGGGTCCGTGGCCCGCAGGCGGCGTACCCGGGGATGGGCCGCCTTGTAGATGAAGAGGGTCAGGGAGAGCAGCACGCCGATGAACACGGCCCGCTCCAGATCGAGGAGCAGGGTGGACGCAAAGGTGATGAGCAGCACCCAGCGGTCGATGCGCGTGGCCCGCAGGCAAAGGCGGATGGCCGGGATGTCGATCATGTTCACCGAGATGAGCAGCAGCACGCCCGCCAGGGCAGGCATGGGCAGCCAGCTGACCAGCGGTGCCATGACGAAGAGCATGGGCAGGGCCAGCAGACCAGAAAAGACCGTGCCCATGCGGCTGCGCCCGCCGCTGGTGACCACCAGGGCGCTGCGGGTGAAGGAGCCGCAACCGGGGATGCCGGAGGTGAGGCCCGCGGCGATATTGCCGAGGCCCTGGCCGATGAGTTCCTGGCTGCCGTCGAAGCGGTCGCCGCGGATGCCCGCCAGCTGCTTGCCGATGGCCAGGGATTCCACGGCGCCCAGCAGGGCGATGGCCAGCGCGGGCATGAACAGGTCGCGGATGGAGGCCATGTCGAAGGCCGGGGGCAGGGAAAGGGGCGGGACCACGCTGGGGATGGCGCCCACCAGGCGCACGCCCTGCTCGTGGAGACCCAGAAGGGCCGAGACGGCGGAGATGATGACCAGGGCCGCCAGGGTGGCCGGGAAGCGGCGCGAGATGCGCTTGAAAAGCAGAATCAGCAGGATGGTGCCCCCGGAGACCAGCAGACACCAGATGTTGAGATGGCTGAAGTTGTGGATGACGTGATCGATCTGGGGGAAGAATCCCTGTGCCTGGGAGGAGGGCAGGCCCAGCGCGGTCTTGAGCTGGCCTGAGGCGATGAGCAGGGCCGCACCGGCGGAGAAGGCCACCATGACCGAATGGGAGATGAAATTGGCCAGCTCGCCCAGACGGGCAAGGCCCATGCCCACCTGGATGAGGCCGCAGAGCAGGGCGATGCCGAAGATATAGGGCATGCGGGCTTCTTCGGGCAGACTGGCCACGGTGATGCCGCCGATGCTGACCGTGCTCATGGTGGTGAACAGCACCATGGAGATGGCGTTGGTGGGTCCGGCAGCCAGATAGCGGGCCGAACCCCAGAGGGCGGCCACGATGACCGGCAGCATGCAGGCATAGATGCCGTATTGCGGGTGCACCCCGGCGATGAGGGCATAGGCCATGGCCTGGGGGACGGCCATGGGGGTGACGGTGAGCGCGGCGACGAAGTCGGCGCGGAAGTCGCGCAGGCTGTAGTGACGCAGTTCGTTCAAAAAGGGGAAGAGGCGGGCGGCATTCATGGCGGCGCTCCGTGGTATGGAAGGTGACGGGCCCGGAAGGGCAACGCCCGGCAGGACAGGGGGCCGGAAAAAACGGCGCATGTCCCCGCAGGGCGGGCGGCATCATGACAGGAAAGGGGCAGGGGATCCCGGCGGCGTGCGCCGTGCGGCGTACGGTTCCGTCGTCCTGGCAGGGAACGGCGGCGTTACGGGGGATCGGCCTGCCCCGGCCTAGTCGTGGGAGTCGTCTTCCAGCTTGAGGACGTCCTGCCCCAATGCATAGCGCATGAGGGAAGGACGCTCCGCGGATTTTTTCAGGGAGCCGATGATGCGGGTCATGCGGCGGGTGCCTTCCAGCACGCCGCCCAGATGCCCGGCCAGTTCCGTCAGGTCGGCGCGGGCCAGGATCTTTTCCAGTTCCAGGGCCAGGCGCTGGCCGCGTGAATCCTCGTGGAACTCTGCGCGCAGTTCGCGGGAAAGGCGCAGGGCACGGGAAAGGTTGTTGTCGATGTCTTCCACCAGCTCGCCGCAGTATTCGGCCTGGTTGCGCATGATGTTCAGGGCATTGTTGCCGTAGTGGGCCATGGCGCCGGCGGCTTTTTCCAGCGTGTCGCGGGCCACGGCCAGGCGGCGGCCCGTGGTCAGGGACACGATGCGGGCGCATTTGGACAGGAAGTGGGCGTCGTACATCTCGAAGCCGTATTCCCGCTGGGTGTAGAGCAGCACCAGGCCGAAGGGCGGCCGGTCGTTGCGTTCGCGCAGCACGAAGGCCAGACGGGAACGGTAGCCCGCCTTGTAGACCACGCAGTCGAAGGACTCGCCGCCGCGTTCGATGCCCCGCAGGTTGTTGGACACCACATGCCGGGCCGAGCCTTCCTTGACCGTGCGCATGACCGGATGGTTGCGGATGCCCTCTTCCAGGGCGGGGACCACCATGGGGATGCCGCCGCCGTCACGGCGCGCGGCGGCTTGCACCACCCATTCGCCCTGGGGGTTGCGCAGACGGCAGACATAGAGGTCGGCATGCAGGGCATGGACCAGGATCTCGGCGCTCTGGCGCAACACTTCTCCGGGGGGCGCCATATGGTCGGCCATGGAAAGCAGGTCGTTGGAGACACGCAGCAGGGTCTCCGTCTCGCTCTGCATGGCGGCGACGGAGGAAAGCAGCTGGAGCAGCGAGCGCCAGCTGCGCAGGGGCACGGCCCGCACGTCAGGCTGGTAGCCGCGCTTCAGGGAGCGATAGGCAGCCCGGATAAGGGCGATGATGGCAGGACGCACTTCGGGCGGCGCGTGTCTGACGATCTCGGTGATGGCTTCGCGCGGGGTGCGCAGGGAGTGGTATGACACGAAAATTCTCGCTTGGCGGCAGGTCCGCCCTGAAGATCTTATAAAATAAGGACAACGTTCAGAATAACAATATCGCATCCTTTGTCAATGCGCGTGCCGTCTTGCACGAGGTCCTGTCCCGGCCGTACGCCGGAGCGGGGCTGGCGGAAAAGAGTTGAGTCCCGGAACAAAACATCGTACAAGCAGGCCATTCAGACTGAAACCGCACATCTTGCGGATGATCCAAGGAGAACTCCCCATGCGTATTCGTTTCCTCGTCCTTTCCCTGCTCGTCCTCTGCCTCGCCGTCAGCGGCTGCCAGCAGACCCAGGAACCCGCCGTCAAGGTCGGCGTGGTCGATATGAACCGCCTGCTGCGTGACAGCGAGCCCGGCAAGGAAGCCAGCCGCTTCCTGGAAGGCATGCAGAAAGAGATCCAGCAGCAGATCGACGACGTGCAGGCCCGTCTGGGCAAAGATCCCGAGAACGAAAACCTGCAGCGTGAACTGCAGGCCATCTACATGGGTGGCCAGCAGCGCATCAACGCCGAACAGCAGAACGTGGTCAGCCAGCTGCTGGATCTGACCCAGCGTCTGGTGAACAACTACCGCAAGGCCAACGGCCTGAGCGTGGTGCTGGGCACGGACGTGGCCGTGGCCTATGACCCCGCCCTGGACGTGACCAATGCCCTGCTGGACGAAATGAACAAGCAGAAGGTCAACTTCGTGTCCGTGAGCAACCCCCAGCCCGAAGCTCCCGCCGCGGCTGAAGCTCCTGCCGTCGAAGCGCCCGCCAAGGCCGCCCAGGACACCAAGGCCGCCGAGAAGCCCGCTGAAAAGCCCGCTCCCGCTGCCGAAAAGCCCGCCGCTGCAAAGGCCGCTCCTGCCGAAGCCAAGGCCCAGTAGCCCCTGTCTTTGATGCTATCCGAGAGCCCCGGTCCTTCCGGGGCTCTTTTTGTCTCTTCCGTCCGGCGGCATCCTGCGCGTCGCACGGGCGGAAGGTATTTTTGAGGGAACAATGAAAGACTTTGAAAAATTCATCGACGGTTTCAGGAACTTCCGCCGCTTCTACTTCGATGCGGAGAACGACTACTACACGTCCCTGAACAAGGGGCAGCACCCTAAGGCCATCGTCATCGCCTGCAGCGATTCCCGCGCGGATCCGGCTCTGCTCATGGGCTGCGACCCGGGCGACATCTTCGTGGTGCGCAACGTGGCCAACCTGGTGCCTCATGCCGACGACGCCCTGCGCCGCGATGCCGTGCTGGCCGTGCTGGAATACGGGGTGCACCACCTCAAGGTGGAGCATATCATCGTGCTGGGGCACTCCGGCTGCGGCGGCATCCAGGCCCTGCTGAATCCCGAATCGCTGCATGACGAGAGTTTCGTGGCCAACTGGGTCTCCATGGCCGCGCCCGCCCTGGAACGGATGCGCGAGGACGTACGCGACGAGAGCCCGGCTGAGCGGCAGCGCCACTGCGAAGAGGCCGCCATCCTGGTTTCCATCGACAACCTGCTCTCCTATCCCTGGATCCAGGAGCGGGTGGCCGCCCACAAGCTGTCGTTGCACGCCTGGTATTTCGATATGTCGCAGGGCTCCCTGCTGGCCTATTTCCCGGACAGCGAGACCTTCGAGCCCCTGGTGGCCCACTGCCGCCAGTGCGGGGCCCTGGATGCCGCCTGCGACTGCCATATGCATGGCGGCAAGGCTTAGGACAGGCCCGGTGCCTGTTCTCCCGATACGCTGAGAAATGGCCCGGCAGTACGGATGCAGGGCCTGTCCCGGATGGCGGCATGACCGCTGTCCGGCAGGCATCCGTGCTGTTCCGGGCTTTTTTGCCGGGCCAGCTCGTTACCTGCGCTTCTGGACATCCGCCCGGGAGAAGCATAAGCAAGGGCATGATCGAAGCATTTTCCGCCGTTGTTCCCGTGTTCCTGCTCATCGGTCTGGGCGTCTGCCTGGATCTTTTCCGGGCCCTGCCCGAGAACGCCAACCAGACCCTGAGCCTCTATGTCCTCAACGTGGCCCTGCCGCTGCTGCTGTTCCAGATCATGGCCACCGCCCCCCTGGAGAGCTTTGCGCATCCGCAGTTCTGGCTGGGCGTCATCGCCGCACAGTTCCTCATCTACGGGGTTTGCTACGCGGCCGACCGCATCCTGGCCCGCCACGACAGCGCGGCGGCGACCGTGACGGCCCTGGGCGGCTGTTTCTGCAATGCCGCCTTCGTGGGCATCCCCGTCATCACCAGTGCCCTGCCGGGCAATGCCGAGGCCCTGTTCGTGGCCGGCCTGTTCACCATCACGCCCAACCTGCTGTTCGTGGTGGGACAGGTGCAGCTGGCCGCGCATGACCCTTCCCGCTCCATGCCGCAGGGGCGCAAGGCCGTGCTGCTGCATGTGCTGCGCTATTCGTTGCTGTACAATGCCGTGTTCTGGGGCATGGCGGGCGGCGTGCTGGTCTCGGCCCTGGGGCTGGGCCTGTGGGATCCGCTGAACAGGGCCGCCGAGCTGGTGGGCCATACGGCCGCCCCCTGTATGCTCGTGACTCTGGGCCTGACCCTGCGGGAGCGACTGGCCGTGGTCCTGCGGCACGCGGGCGGCCATGCGCTGCTGCGCCAGACGGCCCTGCAGATCTGCAAGCTGGTGGTGCAGCCCCTGGTGTGCTGGGGCATCCTGGCCGCGCTGGGCGTGGAAGGCCTGTGGCTGGCCGTTTCGGTCATCATGGCTGCTTCCGGCTCCGCCCTGGTGGTTCCCGTGCTGGCGGACGTGCACCATGCCGGTCCTGAGGAAGCGACCCTGACGGCCCTGGTCTCCAATGGCCTGAGCCTGTTCTCGCTGAGTTTCTTCATCTGGGTGATGCGTCTGCTGGGCCATATCTGATGCGCCCCGGCCGTCTTTTGCCGTGCCGGTGTCCTGACTGGGATGCCGGGGCGGCAGAGGGGCGTCTGCCGAAGTGCGCCCTGCGGGGCTTTATTCTGTAAGGCGCTCCATACAGCTGGATAAAATTTTATCGAAGCCCGGTCGATACCGGGCTTTTTCGATAGGTTATATATTGTTTGGTTAAACAAACAATTTTCTGGACAAGCAGAGGAAAGAAGCGCATCTTTCCCCTCACCGCAAGCGACATCCTCCGGGAGAGCCACACTACGGTCCGCATGGAGGTGTCGTATGGAAGCATTCTACGCTGTTCTTCCCGTTTTTTTGCTCATAGCCGTGGGGGCCGCGGTCCACATGACCGACGTGCTGCCGGAGAACACCGGCGCGGCCATGGGCCTTTATGTGCTCAAGCTGGCCTTGCCCGTACTCATGCTGCATATCCTGGCCGGTGCGAGCCGTCTGGATCTGGCCCACGGCGGTTTCTGGCTGGGCGTCATCGGGGCACAGATGGTGTGCTATTTGCTGGGCTACGTCGCAGACAGGCTTTTTTCCCGGCGGGGCACGGGCCCGGCCATCATCTCCGGTCTGGCCTGTAGCGCCAGCAACACGGCCTTCGTGGGGCTGCCCATTGTGGCCAGCCTGCTGCCGGGAAATCATGAAGCCATGGTGGTGGCCGGTCTGGCGGCCCTGACGCCCAATGTGGTGGTCATCATGGCCCAGATCCGCATGGACTGTCTGGCAGGGTCCGCGGCCTGGGGCGATGGCCGCGGACGCATCTGGAAGCTGTTGCGCTTGTTCCTGTTGGGCAACCCCCTGCTGCTGGCCACGCTGGCGGGCCTTGCCCTGGCCTGTTCGGGGCTGGGGCTGTGGCAGCCGCTGGATCACGCCGCAGAGCTCATCGGCAGTACGGCCGCGCCCTGCATGCTGCTGGCCCTGGGCTTCGACCTGCGCCAGAAGCTGGTGCTGGCCCTGCGCCGCAACGGCGGGCATACGGTGGTCCGGCAGACCTGGCTCCTGCTGTGCAAGCTGGGCATCCATCCCCTGATCTGCTGGGGCATCATGCATCTGGCAGGCCTGCCGCCGCTCTGGCTGGGCGTAGCCGTGCTCATGTCCGCCACCGGTACGGCCCTGGTGGCTTCGGTGCTGGCCGAGGTCTACAGCGCCGTGCCCGAAGAGGCGGCCCTGACCGCCGTACTGAGCAATGCCGCCAGCATGGTCAGCCTGATGCTGTTCATCTTTCTGCTGCAGGGGGCGGGCTGCCTGTAGTGCTTGTCAGGAAGGGGCGCGGACTATAGGATAGAGGCTATTGCCGTTTCCCGGCCCCAGCGGCTCCTCTGGTCTGCCTGTCCGCAGGTTGCCTTTGTCCGGGCCCGTATCCCGACCTTTTCCCGAGCAAGGAATCTTTTGATGGATCGTTTCTCCCGTCTGTGCCTATGGGGATCCATGGCGTGTGCCTTTTTGAGCCTGGCTCTGCTGTCGTTCGATGTTTTCCCCTGGTACGAGGTGCCCTTCATGCCGCCTCGGCCCATGTATCCGTTGGCCTGTGCGGGCATGCTCCTGTTCCTGCTTTCCGGCCGCTGGTATGGCCATATGCGGGAACACCGGGGATTGCTGTTTTTATGGGCGGCCCTGCTCGGTTGCAGCGTTCTTTCGACCTGGCTGGGCCTCCAGGGGGTGCCCTACAACATCGCGCCTGCTGTCTGGCTGGGGCTTGCCCGCTGGTTCATCGTGCCGTTCTGCTTCCTGCTCTGGTGGGCCGTGATGTTCTCCTGCCTGCCGTCCTCCTGCGGCAAACGACTTTTCCAGGCGGCCCTGCTGGTACTCGGCCTGTCCAATCTTGCCCATATTGTTCTGGAGATCCTGGCCAATCATGGTGCAGAGGGGATCAAGAGTTTCCTGGTCAGCATCAATCCCTGGTTCCGTATGGAGTGCATCGGTCACGGCTGGTGGCCGCCGCCGTATTTTACCGACAGGGTCAGGGGCCTGTTCGCGGAGCCGTCGCACATGGCGTTTGGCCTGTTGCCGGTGCTGGGGCTGCTGCTGGCGAAGTGCGCGGGCAATCGTCTCTGGCTGCTGGGGGTCGCGGGCTGGGGGATCGTCATGTGGCAGAGCAAGGTCCTCACCGGTGCGGTCGCTTTTCTGCTGGCCTGCATCATGGCCGGGGGCTCCTGGTATCTGGCTGCCTGGCGCCGCCACAGCCGCAGAGTCCTCACTCTGTCCTGTGTTCTGCTTGTCCTGGCTGGTGTCGGGGGCTGGACGCTCCTGCAACCAAAGTTTGAACGCTTTGGAGCCGTGGTACAGGAAACGGATTCCATCCTGCGTTTTCTGGAAGACAGCCATGCCGGTCTTTCTCCCCAGTGTCCCGAGCTGCAAGGGGCCTTGGAGCAGAACGGTTCCTTGGGCATACGTTATGCCTGCACCCGGCTGGATATGGCCGCCGGCCTGTCCCGCGTGCTGGGAACAGGATTTTATCTGCGAGGGTTCTACTGGCAGCCGCTGGATGCATGCAGCTTGGAGCGGGGCAGCGAGCTGCGTGGTTTCGTTCAGCAGGCCAAGGGAGACAAGCTGCGCCGGGTACCGCCGCTGAATGAATATTCTGTCCTGCTCGCGGAGTTCGGGGTCCCCGGTCTGCTCCTGTTCCTGGGGCTGTGCGGCATGCTGCTCTGGAGGAGCGTGCGTTTTGCCGCCCGGAACCGGGACTGGTATGTGTACGCCATGGCCTGTGCTTTTATGGGGATGCTGGGGGCGTTCATCTCCACAGGGCTCATGAATGCTCTGGTCTTCACCTTCTTCGCCGGCTATCTGTACGCCATCAGCGGGCAACGTCATGGCGCCACCTCCGGAGCCGGAAGCACGCAGGTCCCGCAGCCGGCGCGCGGATAGCCGGAGAGGGCAGGCGGGGGCGTTCAGAAAAGGCACACGTTCGTCAGGCGTGCGTCGCTGGATCAGTCGTCCAGCGCGGCGCAGGCATCTTCCTGCTGGCCGCGGTAGAGCAGCTCGTCGGTCATCTCCAGCAGTTCGCCCACGATGCCGCCCCCGGTCATGGGATGGCCGAACAAGGCCTCGCGCTGGTTGGTGAGGCCGCGCCGGGCCACGGCGTCGGGCATGGTGGGGGAGAGGGTCTCGCGCAGGCGGCAGGCCAGCAGATAGCCCTCGGCACCGGGCAGGAAGATGTCCGTGAGGGCCGCGAAGCGGGCGCGCATCCCCTCCCAGGCGGCCAGGGTATCCGGGCCGGGACGCAGGCCGCAGAGCACGCGCAGGGACGAATACAGATTGTTGCAGACCGCGCCGGGCAAGCCGGGGCGCCAGCCCCAGAGCCAGGGGGTGCGCTCGAAAAAGAGGTTGTGTTCCACGCCCAGATCCAGCAGCTCGCGCATGCCGTGCAGCAGGGTGCGCAGGGGGGCCGTCTGCGGTGTGTCGGGCCAGCGGAACGCGGCCTTGCGGTGCAGGTCCCAGGCGGGCACCAGCTCGCACTGCGGCGCAAGACCGGCCAGCACGCGTAGCAGATGGGCCAGCCAGGCATTGGCATCGGGGCTGTCCGGGGTCTCCAGATGGGAATAGCTGAGGACGTAGCGGCCCCGGCCGTAATTGCCCGCCACCATCAGGGGCTGGCCGTCGAGGAAGTCCGCCGAGACATTGACCCCGTACAGGTCCTTCCAGGCTTCGAAGACAGGGGCCGGGATGCGGCTCAGGGGCAGGTCGGCCAGCCAGAAGTCCGTGTCCGGCTGACGGTAGGAGGCCAGGATGCTGACCCGCTCGTCGGCTTCCGGGGCGAAGCGGCCGGGCCACCAGACAGGCAGGGACGGCACATGGTCGTCATCCCGGGGCGGGCGGCAGTTGCTGCAGTGGCGGCAGTCGTCATCATGGCCGTGGGCGCAGCCGCGCCAGTGCGGCGGCACCAGGGCGCAGGCCTCGTCGCCCAGCGGCGGGCGCAGCGGATCGGGGGTAGCCCCGTTCGGAAAAGTTTTGGGGAAGTCCGGCCGCACGGCGGGCAGGTCGCGTGCCATGCAGGAGCGCACCCGCATGTGGGCATGGCCGGAGATGAGATGGTGCAGGCGCTCGGGATAGGGCGCACGGCCCCAGGGGCAGAGCCCCAGCCCGTCCTGGCTGCGGTGCTGGCTCAGGGCCAGTCCGGCGCCGCCGCAAAAGCCCAGGTAACGGCCGCCTTCGGCCAGATAGTCGCGCACGGCCTGCCGTCCCTTCTCACCCAGGGCCCGCGCCTTGAGCCGGGCGTTGCCGCCGGGGACCAGCAGGAGCGGGGCCGCTCCCTGTTCCTTGCCGGGCGTACCCTGCGGGCATGGCTTGCGAAAAAGCGCGCCATTGGCTATGTCTTGTCCCTTGACCAGACGACAGGGCAGTCCCAGCGCGCACAGGGCGCGCCAGACCATAAGGCCCCAGATATGGGACGCGTCCCAAAGAATACATACAGGGTTGGCGGCACACATAACAGCGTACTATGGCCGCCTTTCATGGAGAAAGCAAGATGGCGGATACCCTCCCCAAGGGCTACGAGCCCCATGACGTGGAAGCGCGCTGGCGCGACCACTGGCAGGACAACAGGACCTTCACGCCCGACCCGGATGCCCAGGGCGAACCCTTTTCCATCGTGATCCCGCCGCCGAACGTTACCGGCGCCCTGCACATCGGGCATGCCCTGAACCAGACCCTCATCGACGTGCTGTGCCGTCATGCCCGCCAGAAGGGCAAGAACGTGCTGTGGGTGCCCGGCACCGACCACGCCGGCATCGCCACCCAGAACGTGGTGGAACGCGCCCTGGCCAAGGAAGGCAAGACCCGTCAGGACCTGGGCCGCGAAGCCTTCATCGAGCGCGTGTGGCAGTGGCGCGAAGACTACGGTCACCGCATCCTCAACCAGATCCGCGCCCTGGGCGCTTCCGTGGACTGGACGCGCCTGCGCTTCACCATGGACGAAGGCCTGTCCGCCGCCGTGCGTAAGGTCTTTGTGCAGCTCTACAATGAAGGCCTGATCTATAAGGGCGACTACATCATCAACTGGTGCTCGCGCTGCCATACGGCCCTGGCCGATGACGAAGTGGAACACGAGGCCCACAAGGGCAAGCTGTGGAAGATCCGTTACCATCTGGCCGACGGCTCCGGCAGCATCACCATCGCCACCACCCGTCCCGAGACCATCCCCGGCGACACCGCCATCTGCGTGCATCCCGAGGACGAGCGCTACCAGCACCTGGTGGGCAAGACGGCCATCGTGCCCGTGCTGGGCCGCGAGATTCCCATCATCGCCGACAGCTACGTGGATCGCGAGTTCGGTACCGGCGCCCTCAAGGTGACCCCCTGCCACGACCACAACGACTGGGCCCTGGGCAAGAAGCACGATCTGGAATTCCTGCAGGTCATCGACGAAGACGGCATCATGAAGGCCGAGTCCGGCCCCTACGCCGGTCTGAAGAAGGAAGACTGCCGCACGAAGATCGTGGCCGACATCGAAGCCGCCGGCGACCTGCTGGCCGTGGAAGACCTGGACAACTCCGTGGGCCATTGCTACCGCTGCCACACCGTGGTGGAACCGCATGTGTCCACGCAGTGGTTCGTGGCCACCACCAAGATGGCTCCCGCCGCCCGCAAGGCCGTGCCCGAATTGACCCGCATCCTGCCGGAATCCTGGGCCAAGACCTACTATCACTGGCTGGACAACATCCGTGACTGGTGCATCAGCCGCCAGATCTGGTGGGGCCATCGTATCCCCGCCTGGACCTGCGCGCAGTGCGGCGAGCTCATCGTGGCCGAGCACGACCCCAGCTCCTGCCCCAAGTGCGGTTGCACCGATCTGAAGCAGGATGAGGACGTGCTGGATACCTGGTTCTCCTCGGCCCTGTGGCCCTTCTCCACCATGGGCTGGCCCGAGCAGACCAAGGATCTGGCCACCTGGTACCCCACCAGCGTGCTGGTGACCGGTTTCGACATCATCTTCTTCTGGGTGGCCCGCATGATGATGATGGGCCAGCACTTCATGGGCCAGGTGCCCTTCCACGACGTGTACCTGCACGCCCTGGTGCGTGACGAGACCGGCCGCAAGATGTCCAAGTCCACGGGCAACGTCATCGACCCGCTGGAGATGATCGACAAGTACGGCTGCGACTCCCTGCGCTTCACCCTGACGGCCTTTGCCGCCATGGGCCGCGACATCCGCCTGTCCGAAGCCCGCATCGAAGGCTACCGCCACTTCGTCAACAAGCTGTGGAACGCCGCCCGCTTCGCCCTCATGAACCTGCCCGAGACCGCGCCCGCCCCGGTGGCCCTGGAAAGCGTGGAAGGCCTGCACCACCAGTGGATTCTGCACCGTCTGGAGCAGGTCAAGCAGGACATGGACAAGGCGCTGGAAGAATACCGCTTCAACGACGCCGCCCAGCTGGGCTACAAGTTCCTGTGGAACGAGTTCTGCGACTGGTATCTGGAACTCATCAAGCCCGACATGCAGGACGAGGCCCGCAAGCCCGTGGCCCAGTATGTGCTGTGGGTGGTGCTGCGCGAGCTGCTGCTCCTGCTGCATCCCATCATCCCCTTCGTCACGGCCGAGATCTGGAACGCTCTGCCCGTGCCCGCCGGCGAGCAGCCCACGGACATCGCCCTGGAGCTCTATCCCGCGGCCCGTCCCGGCTGCCTGCATGAAGCCGAGGCCGCCCGCATGGAACTGGTGCAGGGCATCATCGTGGCCGTGCGCACCATCAAGGCCGAGCTGAACATCAGCCCCAGCCACAAGGTGAGCCTGATGCTGCATCCTGTGGACGAGGCCCAGGCCGCCCTGCTGGAGAGCTGCCGCCAGATGATGACCACCCTGGCCCGCCTGGAAGACCTGCAGATCGGTGCCGACCTGCACGCTCCCAAGGCTTCCGCCTCCTCTGTGGTGGGCGGCTGCCAGGTCATCGTGCCCCTCAAGGGCGCCGTGGACCTGGCCGGCGAACTGGCCCGTCTGGACAAGGAAATGGCCAAACTGGAAAAGGATCTGGTGGGCGTGCAGAGCAAGCTGCACAACGAAAGTTTCGTGAGCCGCGCTCCCGCCCAGGTTGTGGAACGCGAACGCGCCCGTGCCGAACAGCTGCTGGATGCCAAGGCCAAGATGCAGGCCCTGCGCCAGCGCTTCAGCGAAGCCCTCAACGAGGAATAAGGAACAACGTCATGAAGATGTCCGCCGTTGCCACGCCCCCCATGCTCTGCGCTTCCGGGCGCGGAGCGGTGGGCGTCGTGCCCGGCGCGGTCGTCGCCTCCGGTCTTTCGGGCCGGAGGCCGGCGGCCGCGCCGCTGTTTTGTCTGCTGCTCCTGCTGGTGTTCTGCCTGTCCGCCCTGCCGGCCCGCGCCCATGTGGTGGACGAGCTGGCCCCCCTGCTGGACAGCGATGCCATCGTGAACAGCATCCAGGATATCGGCCTGCTCAAGAAGGCCGGTTTCATCTATCAGCCCGACCTGACCATCACGGGCGAGATGTGCCCCGTGGACGGCAGCCAGGACCAGCTGGCCGTGCTCAGCGGCATGCTGGCCGCTGACAGGATGTATGCCTTCTACTTCGGCGATGTGTCCGACGCGGCCAAAAAGAACGAGCTGCTCCAGCAGCTGGTGGGCAAGCCCCTGCCCACGCTGAACAGCAAGGATATGGCCCGCATCCGCAAGGCCCCGCACAGCCAGGAGTCCGCGAATATTCTGGCGCGCTTCCGCCAGCAGGAGCTTTCCCGCCTGCTGGACGCCGCCCGTCAGGACGATCAGCTGCTGCGCCTGCTGGGGGCGCATCTGTACGGCCTTTATCTGGAGCGCCTGTACATGGCCTCGGTCATGGTGCTGGCCGCTGCGGAAAGCGACACGCTGGAGCCGCTCTATCAGGTGCACACCGGTTTGGCCACCCGGCACGGCAAGGCCCTGGAGATCCTTGGCAAAAAGGGCATGCTGGGCCTGGAAGACTGCGAGGCCCGCGCGGCCCTGGTCAAGAAGCTGCAGGGCCTGCTGACCGCCAACAAGGGCCAGCCTACGCTGGAAGGCCTGCGCGAGATCGTCTCGCTGGTACAGGAGGAGCGCGCGTTCTTCCTGACGCCCTGCCCGCTGCCGCAATAAGAATGTTTTGTGAGGGGGGAGAAGGAAACCTTTTTGGAAAAAGGTTCTCCTTCTCCCCCCTCACGCTCCCCCCACATCCTTCCAAAAACTTTTATTATGGGTCTGAATGGCCCTGTGAAGCGGCGAGAGCGCCTTTCCCTGAGGGGAAGGCGCTCTCGCCGCTTCTGGCGTCAGGAAAGGCGTAGGGCGTCAGGAAAGGCGTAGGGCGTCAGGAAAGGCGTAGGGCGTCA